>JAUXGL010000244.1 GCA_030622135.1 Deltaproteobacteria bacterium | reverse complement strand
GCGGCTGCCTCTTCTGAAAGCGAATGCGACTTTTGTCCCGTCGATTTCTCAGGAACCTATGAAATCTTCGGATCCAGGCCAACTTCCGCATCAGGAATCAAAGACCAATCAAACCTGGGATCATGTATCTGGCTCCGCCCATTGGGCTGTGGTAGTCTCCCCGGTGCAAATGAAAAGAGTTTTTCAGATTCTGTTGCTGCTTGCGTGTTTTGGATGGCTCGTGTCCTGCGGCGCCTTCGCCGACGTGTTCGAGGAGCCCGACGGCGCTCCCACCCTGAAGATCGACCCGGATCCGGTAATCAGGCAGGGCCGGCAGCGACAGCTCACCATCACCTTCCTAGAAGATCCACCCTGGGCGGGCACACCCGGAGCCAAGGGCTACATCACCGAATGTAACCCCGGTGAGGACATCGGTTGCACCTTCAAATACGACGGAGTAAAGACCGTCGAGGCCACCTTGCAGGCCCACCAAGACGCCAAGATCGGCACACGAACCCTGAGAGTTAGGGCGGCCTACGAGAAGTCCGGCCGGAAGCAGCAGACCCATTCAGGGTGGACCTGGCTTCTGGTAATGCCCATCGGCACTTCCGACGGCGGGGTCCGGGGCGGAGACTGACAATGAGACTGATTGGGGCCATCGCCTTGGTTTTGCTCACGGCGATCCCGGCCACGGCAAAGGAGGCCTACCCCGGCCAGAACAACCTGGCCGCCGGCCTGACTTGCTACCGCAACCTGGACTACGACTGCGCCCAAGCCCGCCTGGAAACGGCCCTGTCCGAGTTCTCCCCCGAAAAGGATCCCCATTACCTGAAGCACGCAAGCGCGGCCCGCCTGGTCTTGGCCATGATCCACGTATCCAGAGACAACCTCGACAAGGCCGAAACCGAGTTCAAAACACTCCTGATTCTGATCCCCGACTACGACCTCCCCAAGGGCGACCACCCCCCCAAAATCAGCTACATCTTCGGCCGCGCCAAAAAATCCGCCGTTCGGCCTCCGGTGAAAAAAACCGGTCCCGCGGCGGCGCCCGCCACCCTCGAGGTGTTGAGGGTTCCCGAAAAAAAGCCCCCTCCCCCCGTAATCAAGCGACCCGCCCCAGCACCCCTTTTCCGATGGTCCCTCTCCGCCGAAGCCCGCCTGATAGCCCTCTTTGGCGACGACGCCGAAAAGGCGTCGAGCGGCCCAGGCGCCGCCCTGGCCTTCGGGTTTTCCACCTCGAACTGGCTGACTTTGCAGATCGCCTTCGGATACTCCCACCACTCCGCGTTGTCGGAAGACACCGCCCTGCAAACCATGTCGCTGTCCATGGAAGGCCTGGTGAAAATCGACCTCTTGGCGATCGAGCTGCGCCTGGGCGGCGGTGTGGGAGTGCTTTCCATGGGCACAGAAGACCGCTACGATCATTGGGGCATCACCCTGCGGGCCACGGCCGCCTTGGCCTGGCCCGCTTCGGGATCCTGGGCCCTGGTGCTGGGCCTGCATCCCTCGCTACTGGTCACCGCGGGCGCGTCGTCCTTTTTCCTTCCCGCAGGGCTCTGCTGTGAGGTGCGATGGTAAAGTCCGGAATAATCGTGAGCGTGCACCTGCGGGTGACCGACGGGGCCGGGGGACCTCCCGGCCACCAGGTATTTACCGGACCGGTCATCCAGGTGGGCCGCGGGCCCGGAAACAACCTCCAGTTCCAGGACAGCCGGGTCTCCTCGGTACACGGCCGCATCGTCATCGAGGGCGACCTGGTCCGCTACCAGGACCTGGGGAGCACCAACGGCTCGGCGGTGGTGCGCCGAGACAAGCGCACCGCGGTACTAAAAGGCACCGGTCCGGGCATGAAGCTCATGCGCGCCGACCAGATCCTGCTGGGCGACGCGGAACGTCCCTCCTCCATCCACCTGGAGAAAATCGAGATACACACCGGCGCCCAGGCAGCCACGCCCACGGCCACCGTGGTGGCCCAAAGGGCACTGGGTGTCGTGGGAATCGTGGCCGGCCTGCCGGAGGGCGAAACCCTGGCCCGGCTGCTCGAGTTGCTCGCCGACCTCCGCACCGAGTCCGACACGGGCTCCCAGACCCGCAAGGTGCTCGACTTCCTGATCGCCGCCGTCCCGGGGACCTCCAGCGCCGAGTGCTTCATGCAGAACACCACCGGGAGCTTCGCCGCGGTGCTGACCCTGGGGCCGGACGGCACCACCCCGGTGGCCACGCCCCCCGCCTCCACGCTGATTAGGCGACTGCAGGAAACGCGCGAGACGGTGCTGATCCACGACACTCGGGGCACGCCCGACTCCTCGGACAGCATCCGCACCCTGCCATCCCGGTCCGTGCTGCTGGCGCCCCTGATCTGCGACGAGAAGTTGGTCGGCGCCATCCAGGTGGGATCCAAGCTGGGAGGCGTCTTCACCGACCGGGAGCTGGATCTGGTAGCCGTCCTGGCCCAGCAACTCTCCGCGGTCCTCTCCGGCGCCCGCCTGATCGAACGGCTCACCGAGGCCGAGGCCCGCCTGCAAGAAGAATGCGAATACCTCAAGGAACGCCTGGGGCACCGGCCGGCGCTCGAGGAAATGGTGGGATCCAGCCCCGGCATCGAGGCGGTGCGCCGCCAGATCCTGGCGGCCGCGCCCGCGCGCACCACCATCCTGATCCAGGGGGAGACCGGCGTGGGCAAGGAGTTGGTGGCCCGTGCGGTCCACGAGCAGAGCCCCCGCAAGAACGCCACCTTCGCCGTGGTCAACTGCTCGGCCCTGGCCCCCGGCCTCTTGGAAAGCGAGCTGTTCGGGCACAAGCAAGGCGCCTTCACCGGCGCCCACCGCGACCGCAAGGGCCTCTTCGAGGTGGCCCACCAGGGCACCCTCTTCCTCGACGAAATCGGCGACCTGCCCAGAGCCCTGCAGCCCAAGCTGCTGCGCTGCCTGGAGCAGGGCACCATCCTACCGGTGGGGTCCACCAAGACCAAGCAGGTCAACGTCCGCGTGGTGGCCGCCTCCAACCGCAACCTGGAGGAGGAAGTCCGGGCAGGCCGCTTCCGCCAGGATCTCCTGTTTCGCCTCAACGTCTTCACCCTGCAAGTCCCGCCCCTGCGCGAACGCCGCCGGGACATTCTGGGGATCGCCAAGATTTTTCTGGACCGATTCTCCGCCGAGCACAACCGCAAGTTCCCGGGCTTTACCCCCGAGGCCATCGCCGCGCTCGAGGGTTACGAATGGCCCGGCAACATCCGCGAGCTGAGAAACGAGATCGAGCGCGCCACCCTCCTGACCCCAAAAAACATCCCGGTCGACCGTTCCCACTTCTCCGAACGCTTAGGCGGCGGCCAGGACCTGGTCGGCCCGGTGGAGGGGACTCTCAAGGAAGTCATGAGCCGCCTGGAAACCGTGGTCATCCAGGCCGCCCTGAAGCGCCACGACGGCAATCGCACCCAGTGCGCCAAGTCCCTGGGTATCTCCCGCCAGGCCCTAATCACCAAGATCGCCCGTTACGGCCTATAGTCTCCCAGCCATCTTCCGCCATCTTCCGCGGCAATCCCAACACCACAAGGGTGTTGAAAACGACTATCAACATAGCTCCGAATAGTGTTACATTAGGAAAAGAAGATGTCGCCATTCATCGGACAACTCTTCGTCGAGATGACATGGCAGGAGTGACTCACGATGCTACCAAAAAATATTGGATGTGTCATTCCGGTTGCGGCTGCAGCATGCTGGCTGTTGTCGGGTTGCTCGGGGGAGACCGCGGGTCCTAATAGGCTACCGGTGGCGAATGCCGGGCCTGACCAGATTGTATATCTGGGCGGCATGGCTCATCTGAACGCCAGCGGCAGCTACGACCCGGACGGTGATGATATCGACTACCAATGGAAGTTGGCGGCTGTGCCCGCGAACGGAGGTGCTTCGCTGTCCGATGTGCGTGGAGTTACGACGGAGCTTGCTCCCGATGTGGCCGGGGTGTGGGTAGTGAAGTTGGTGACAAGCGATGGACGGCTGGTCTCCGAGCCGGATGTGGTGCTGGTGCGTGCAAGGAAGCCGTGCGAGACTGACATGGAGTGCAATGACGACAACACGTGCACTGTGGACCTCTGCGAGAAGAAAAGGTGTGTGAACTCGCCGGTGGAGAATGGAACGGAGTGTGGTTCCAGATACTGCAGCGGTCTGGGCTGGATGAGGCAGACATGCGTGGCGGGGGAATGCACGGGGTCGGAGATAGTGGACAACTGCGACGACGGTAACACCTGCACGGTCGACAGCTGTGAAGCGGAAGCGGGATGCACGAGGACGGTCGTTGCTACCGGAACAGACTGCGGAGTATGCCTGGCGTGCAACAGTACCGGAAGCTGTGTCGATGATCCGACTCAGAACGGCGACTGCCCGCTTTGCGAGCAGTGCGCGTCGGGTGGAACGTGCATCGACCAACTCACGGGCAGCGACGTTAAGAACGAGTGTACACAGGACGACTGCAACACGGGGACATGTGACGGTTCGGGAGCGTGCGGTTTTGAGAACCTGGGGACGGACTGCGGAGTATGCCTGGCGTGCAACAGTACCGGAAGCTGTGTCGATGATCCGGCTCAGAACGGCGACTGCCCGCTTTGCAAACAGTGCGCACCGGGCGGAACATGCGTCGACCAACTCACGGGCAGCGACGTCAAGAACGAGTGTGCACAGGACGACTGCAATACCGGCGATTGCGACGGGGCCGGGGCCTGCGGCTTTGAGGATGACAAAACGCTCTGCTCCGGCGACAGTGGTATATGCTGTCTGGGCACCTGCCACGTGGGCTGGATGTGCTGCGTGGATGAGGACTGCAACGACACACAAGAGTGCACCACGGACCGCTGCGCGATCGGGATGTGCTCGTATGCAGGCGTGAATGCCGGGACTCCCTGCGACGGGGGGGACGGGAACTACTGCAACTCCACATGTGATGGGATGGACGGCTGTTCGGGCCTACCCGTGATTTGTGACGACGGTAACATCTGCAATGGCGCCGAGACCTGTGACACCACGAACGGCTCCTGCCGGGACGGTACTGACTTGCCCGCATCCGATTACTGCGACGGAAACGATCTGGCAACCTGTGACGAAGAGGGAAACCAGACATCGAGCGAGGCCTGCGTACTCGGGTGCAACACTGCTCCCGACCCGGATCGCTGCTACCAGGTGAACCCGTCGAACATTGATCCCACTTTATTGTGTGCAAGCTCGTACGATCTGGTCATCACGGGTCCCGCAAGCATCGACACGGAGAATGGCACGATTTCGGGCGTCGCCGGTGGCGACATCGTGTTCAACACGAAGGTCCAGGGAGGCCCGGACCCGGATATCGGCGTTTTCAGCTTCAACAGCATCGACATTCAGGGAGATGTGACCGTCACGGGGGGTAATGCACTGGCGCTGCTCGCCTGTAACGACATCACCATCGCCGGCGCGATCGACGCCTCGGCCTCGGGGCGGGCGGGAGGCCCGGGCGGCTACGATGGCGGGCCCGTGGGCCTCAATGGAGATGGGCCTTGCAATGGCGAGGCTGCCGGAGACGGATCGACTCTGTGCTCGCACTATTGTGCCGCAGGCAGCGGGGGTGGCGGCCACGGGGGAAGCGGCGGCAGCGGCGGTGAAGTGGACTGTCCAATAATCCAATTGGACCCGGGTGCAGGCGGCGGGGTCTGCGGCGTGGACACACTTGCCCCGCTTGCCGGTGGAAGCGGAGGCGCGGGTGGCCCCAACGTTCCAGGTGCGGCCCCCCCGAGCTCGCCCGGCGATGGAGGCGGAGGCGGAGGCGCGGTAGAGATCGTCGCGGGCGCGAGCCTTCTCATGACTTCGACTGGAGGCATAACGGTTGCCGGCGATGGTGGCGGCCCGGCGACAAACGCCGGCGGCGCCGGAGGAGGCTCCGGCGGGGGGATCCTGATCGGGGGTGTCTCGATCGACATGGAGGGCGGGGGCTTCCTT
>JAUXGL010000219.1 GCA_030622135.1 Deltaproteobacteria bacterium | reverse complement strand
TGGGAAACTTCCGGCACACGGTCTTTTCATCCACTTCGACTACCCGTCCTCCGACCCCGGCCGATCCGCTGCCGGGCCCCAGGTTCGGACCGGAGACGCAGCCCGGACAACCGAGCCATAAGGCCATCCACGCAATGGTCAATGCGCGTGTTAGCAATAACCGCTTCATGCCAACCCCCTTCCCGGGTTTCCCCCGAGACAACCTGATGCTACCGGTCCAGGCCAACGAATCCCCACTTCTTGTTCGCCTCGGCCACGGTGAACTCGTCCGATTCGAAAACCCGCCCGCTGGTTCCCTTGACAACGATCTTCAGGACCTTGGCCGGGTCGACGCTCTCGGGAACCATCCAGGTGGTCACCCACCGGCACTTGCACCGGTGGTAGGCGATGACCGTGGTGACGAAGTTGGCGCCCAGGTCCGACTCGGCCAGCCTGTCCACCTGTAGTGGTACCCAGTTGCCGTTCTTCTTCTCCTCCACGTGAACCGACGGCGTGACCGCATCCAGGTAGGGCGGATCGTCGGGCCACCTCGGCCTCTTCTCTATCCAGACGAAGAAGGGATGGTTGGGCACCGGAATTCCCTTCTCCTCGTCCATGAGCACGTTAGCCAGGCTGTCGTAGTTCGCGGCCAGGCGATCCATGTGCACGACAAGCCCGAACTTCTTCACCCCGAAGCTTTCCTTGATCATGCCTGCGCTGTAGGAACGCTTGATGTCCGCCGCCCGCTTCGGCGGGTTCTGGAGCCCCGCGGCCAGGTGCACGAGTCTGGCCTCGATCTCCGCGGCCGAGCGGGGACCGTAGAGCATGGACCCGCCCTCGTAGTGCTGGGCCTCGTGCTCGGGGTTGGTCACGAAATAGGAAAGGTATTCGTTGGCCAGGCCGACGAGCAGGATGCGCTTGTCTGTGTCCAGAGCGTTGGCGACCGAGGCGGCGAGCTTCCGACCCAACAGGGTGGAGAATTCGCCCGGCAGCGTGGCGAAGGTTGCCGAGCCGATGGCGTAGACCCCCACCCAGGCCTGCTTGGGCAGCTTGGTGACATGCTTCAGGGCCGGTGTCAAATCCACCGGGATGTCGGTGTGAACCACATCGGACGCAAGGGGATCCTTCTTGTGCTCGTGCCCGTCCTTCCATTTGGCGGGATCCGTCTCCACCATGCCCTCACGCCAGCCGGCGTCGCGGAGAAAAATCCAGTCGCCCTCGGAGCCGACCAGCATGGAGGCGCCCGCCATGGGATCGGCGAGGTGATCCAGGCGACATATCTCCGAGTTGACACGAACGGGACCGTTGACGATGTCCCCGTCCTGGATAATGAGCTCGCGAATGCCGGAGGCAAGGATGCGGCCGAGCTTCAGGGTGGCGGGCCGGTCCTGGCGCTCCCAGTTCGAAGAAACGTCTCCTTCCGCCCCGTTGAAGAGGGCTACGACCGTGGCGTCGAGCTCCCGCTCCAGGATGGAGGCGGCCACCCCAAAGAGATCGCTCGAGAAGACTTCTGTGGGCGGACCCATGCTGGTTGGATGCACGGCATAGAAAGCCAGGACGGCAATGGGGTCCTCGTCCGGGCCCTTGGGATCGGGATCGGCGCGGAGGACGGTGAGCGTCGGATCGATGGCGTAGTAGGCGTCTTCCTCCACGGGAAAAACCGTCTTGTCGATGGGCAGGTTGTTGTCCCGGTTGTGCTTGATGAGAGCCCTGGCCGGCCGATCGTTTTGCATGAACGCACCCAGGCTGCGGTTGCGCGCGATCCTGCCGAGGGGCTTCTCGGATCGCCTCAGGGTAGCCTGCCTGCGCCCGCGCCAGGCCTCTTTGATGGTCCAGGCGGTGCGGTGCGCCAGGAACTCGAACAGGTCGATGTCGAAACCCATGACCGGGGAACCGAAAACGTTGTAGAGGGAAGCGGTGGAGAAGTTGCCCGGTCCGTGATGGGTGTGGGTGGCGGCTATGACGATGTGCTCGCGGCCCAGGCGTCCCACGCCGTAGTCCGTGGCTACCAGTTCAGCCACGCGATCGGCGAACCCGCCGGGGATGGCCCACAAATCACACGAAACCAGGGCCAGGGCGTTGCCCTCCGGATCCTCGAACACCACGGCGCGGGCCCAGAGCCGCGTCCAGAAACCCCGGGCAATCTTGCCACCGGCGGCGAAACCGCCCATGGCAAAACCCGGCATGGGGGTGATGTCCGTCCTGGCCGCGCCCACCCGAAATTCCCCGGTGGCCACCGGCGCCTGGGCCGGCGGAAGCCTGACCCGAATGCCCGTGCAGGCCGCGGGCACGATCAGGCAGGACAACAACAAGATAGTGGCTGCCGTTTTCATCACCTGGGCACCCCCTTACGGTATCCGGATGCTATGGACTCTCAAATACCAGGCTGGGAATGTCAATGGCTGACTTCTTCCCCAATCCATCACCCATGCCCGCGATAAAAGGGGAGCTTCTCTTTTTCCGGTTTCTTCTTCCGCGGTGTCAAAAACTACAGAGGAGTCGGTGCGATGCTTGACGGACTTGGCCAGATCGTGAGAAAGAATGAAAATTCAGGGAGGTTGAGCCATTCGTATCGAGGAACTATACGACCGTTACGCCCATCTGGTGTACCGGCGCTGTCTCATGCTCCTGGGCAATCCGGCGGATGCCGAGGATGCCCTCCAGGAGGTTTTTATCCGCGCCATGCGTGCCCAAGACACCTTCCGGGGCGAGAGCTCCCCGATGACCTGGCTTTACCGCATCAGCACCAACCATTGCCTGAACGTCCTGCGCGCCGGCCGGCGACGGCATGCCGGCATGCAAAAACGCGCATCGGACGCCAGCTTCGACTCCCATACATCGCCGGAGAGCGTCGAGGATCTGGCGGCTATCCGCGAGATCCTGCCGTCCTTCGACCGCGACGTCCAGGAGCTGGCGGTCTTGTACTTTATCGACGGGATGAGCCAGCAGGAGGCCGCCAACGCAACCGGACTGAGCGTGCCCACGGTGCGCAAGCGCCTAAACGAGTTCATCGAGAAAGCCAAGAAACGCCTGAAATAGCGGGGTGAGATCGTGTCACTGGAGATCGGAAAAGAATCGGAGCACCCCTCCCGGCATGCACTCACGAACTACCACGCCGGAGAGCTGGCAGGATCTGAAAAAGACGAGATCTTAGCGCACGTCGCGGGGTGCCCGGCCTGCCGGAGGATCCTCGAACAACTGGCCGAGGCCAAAGCCAGTTTTACAAAAGGACACGACCGGGAGAAGTTTCTGCGCGCGGTCCGCTCCCGATCCGCGGAGCCCGAAACCGCCTGGTGGCAGGTTCTGCTTCGTCCGGTCCACCTAGCGGCGACCGCGGCCGTTATGGTCATGGCCGTCCTGGTCATGTCATTATGGACGCCCGACGACAACGGCGAGCGAATGAAAGGGGCCGATCTCGAACTGGGCTACTACGTGATGGGCCCGCAGGGCCCGGAGAAGGCCGCGCAGGGCCACGTGCTCCACCCCGGAGACCGTATACAGTTCCGCCTGACCGCTCCCGCGGGCGGGTACGTTCATATCGTGGGCGTGGATGAACGAGGCAACCTCAGTGTCTACTTTCCCCGTCCCGATGAAACCCCGGAGGCTTTTCCCGGCGGAGCGGGACGCCCCGTTCCCGGGAGCGTGATCTTAGACGAGGTGCTGGGGCGAGAGCGTATCTTCGTGCTAGTGTGTCGAGAACCCATCGACCGCGACAAACTGGTCGAACGTCTGGGTTCGGTTCCAGAAGGTCCGCGGTCGCTCATGGAAGTGGACCGGCTGCCTCTGCGGTGTGAGCAACGCGATCTGGTATTGCGTAAGGAGTGACATTATGATCCGGCTGTTGGTCACATGCCTGATCGTGGTCTGGTCCCTTCCGGTCTACGCTGCCTGGCCGGAAGGGGAGGTGGTTCCCTTTGGCCTGATGATCGGAAACAACGACGGCGGGGAGTTCGTGGTCAAGCTCCGTTACGCTCACCGCGACGTGGAAAAAGTCCGCGACGTCTTTTTGGAGCTCGGCAACCTTGACAAGAAACACCTGCGCGTGCTCCTGGGAAAAGACAGCCAGGATATCACAAAGGCCATGGACGAGATCGAGCGGTCCGTGAAAAAGGCCCAGGCCGCCGGAATAACCGTCATGCTGATGTTCTATTACTCCGGCCATGCCAAGGAAGGCCGCCTGCTGCTAAACGACACCCGGTTGCCCATGACCAAGGTCAAGGAATGGCTGAAACGATCGCCCGCCGACATCCGGGTGGCCTTCTTCGACGCCTGCCAATCGGGCGAGATCACCCGGATGAAAGGCGGTCGGCTAGCCCCCTCCATGGTAGATCTCGAGCAGACCAAGGGTCAGATCATCGTTACCTCCTCCTCGGCCAGCGAGGGCTCTCAGGAGTCGGACGACATCGGCGGATCGTTCTTCACCCACTACCTGACCTCCGGCCTCCGGGGTGCCGCCGATCAATCCGGTGACGGAACCGTCTCGCTGCGCGAGGTATACGAGTACACCTACAACCAGACGGTCAACCGAACCGCCTCCACCCGGGGCGGCACCCAGCATCCAACCTACGGATACGAGGTGGCCGGCCACGGCGAGATCGTCCTCACCCGCATCGCCGCCCTGTCCTGCAGCATCACCTTTCCCGAAGATCTGGCCGGGGATTTTCTCGTCTACGACCTGAAGAAGCGTCGGGTTGTCGCCGAGGTAACCAAGAACGCCGGCGACCGCCGGTCCATCGCCGTGCCGCCGGGCTTGTTCGCCATCAAGAAAAGGCGCCAAAACGATCTCCTGCTGGGCGAATTCGCCCTGGAAGCCGGGCAGCGGTTGACGGTTGCGGAGGAGCAGCTAAAGACGGTGGCCTTCGAGGAAGACACCACCAAGGGCCTGGTGGCCATCGTGGAAAAGACCAGATGGGTTTCTTACTCCCTGCGCATGGGCGCGGAGACCTTCTTCGATACTCCCACCCGGGAAGATCTCTTCTACTCGAGCGCTCAGGTGGGCTTGCAGGTCGAGTTCATCGGCCTGTTCTCCCGGTACATGTCGCTGGCGGTCGACCTGCTCATCGGCGGCGGCAACGACGAGACTACCGTCGAGATGGAAGGATACACCCAGACTATCCCGGCCGATTTCTTCCGCCTCCAGATGGGCGCGGCCCTGCACTTCCGTCTGGACTGGACCTGGTTCGGGCTCTATGCCGGTCCGCGCTTGACCTTTATGATCGCCACCCGGACCCTGGGAAAGCCCATGGAACACTGGCCCACTCAGACGTTCAGCACGGTCAGCCCCGGAATCACGCTGGGAGCGGCCCTGCATCTGGGCAGCTTCGACCTGTTTATGGAGGGCCGGATGCACTACCTGCACTACAATATCGGCAACGACGCCAGCCTGGGCTTCGGCGGGGCGTATTTGGGCATTGCATACCGGCATTAGCGCCGTGGCCCGACAGGGACCGCTTAGAAACTTGGAAAAAATGTAGGAGGTCTGCCATGCGAAGACTGTATCTTCTGATGTTGTTGCCTACGCTGGCTGCCTGTGGAGACTACTCCAACGAATACCTCAAAGAGGACCTCGAGTTCCTGCTGGCCGTTCCGGCAAGAGCCGCCCTGGAAGTTCGGGTGGCCGACACCACGCCCAGGGAGACCGAACTGGGCGGACACCAGTCCGGCCTATCCGTCCGCCAGGACGCCCTGCTGGGGGACCCGGCCGTCTTCTACCTACTCACCGACACCTTCTCCCAGGAGGTCAACTCCGGTGTGTTCGGAACGCTAGATCTGGTCGATCAGGTCACCAGCCTCCCGCCCACCCGCCGGAAGGTGAACCAGCGCATCTGGGGCCCCTGGTGGTCACTCCAAAATCCGCACTCCGATTGGCGTTTCGTCATGACGCGGGATCCCCAGGCGGGCGTATTCGAAATCGCCATGCAGGTCCGCGAGCTCAGGCCCAGTAATCAGCTCGGGCCGGATGACGGTTGGGAAAACTGCTTTTACGGCACGGTGGAGCCCTCGTCAGGCAGCGTGCGCCGCGGGAAAGGCAGCCTGACCGCCGACGCGGGGGTCTGCTCGAAGTTCGAAGGCACCGGCGAACAGGGCCTGGCCGGCATCGGCTTCGATACGTCGCCCGACGCCGGCAATCCGGAGGGAAAAACCGATTTGCAAATCGTCTTCTCCGACTTCGTGTCCAAAGACATGCTCGAACGCGATCCCAATCCCGTTCCCATCAATGCAACCTACACCTACCTGGAACTGGGTGACTTCTCCGGCGAGCTTTTCTTCGACATCTGGACCGACCTGGAGAATGGAGACAATCCCAATCGACCCGCCCAGGAACACGTGGAGTTGGTGGCCCAATGGAACATCACCGGCGCCGGGCGAACCGACTCCCGCTGGAGCGATGGCGATCTGGGTGCTTTGGTAGTGCTGTCCCAGGAGTGCTGGGACACCGAGTACAAGCGAAGCTATTACCATGACACCTTCAATCTGCTCGGCCCCGAAGAAGGCAACCCACAGAACTGCGTTCTCGATCCGGCCGAGTTCTAGCACCTTGCCGAAAGGCGGCTCGGCATACCAAAGTGTAAAGATCTCGGCCTCTCAAGTGCCTAACTTCGGTTTCGACATCTGACTCCAGTTCGGCTAAAATAGGGCCATGTGTCGGTATGTTCAAGACTCCGGCCTGAACGAACCGCGCCGGGAGTCAAACGTCGATTGGTAAACCACCGGACAACCATGGTTTTCAAGGAGTCGAACCCAACATGACCGAGCCACGCATACCCGAGGAACGCCTGCACAAGATTGCCCGGCGCAAGCTGCTGGCACTGGGAATCCAGACCTGGCTTTCCGAGGATCAAGCGCAACTGAAGGGCGAGATCGTCATCGTTCCCCCAATGGAGCTTCTCGACCCGGCCGACGGAAAGCCGATCGAAAAGGCGCGATTCGTCGTGGTGGGCCACGACCGCATGCGGTTCTTCATGCCCGAGTCGCTGGTGGAACTTCCCGCACAACCGTTCTATGAATCCAACACCCTGGAGGAGTTGGTCGACGCCATCCGTGCCCAACTGGGTGGGCCGGCCCCCGCTCAGGATCTGGAAGTACCCCAGGCCAAGGATTCGCCGCCCGACGGTTCCCAGAAGGGCATCTCCCTGGAGGCGCTGAACATCGCTTTGGGCAAGGATGCCCAGATGGGACCGGGCTCCACCATAGCAAAGCAACTGACCATCGACGGCAAACCCGTGCGCTTCCTGACGCGGTTCGAGCAGGAAGACACGTTCGTCGCGCGCGTGGACACGGAGGCAGGCACCGTCTGGAAGGGCCACTTTCAAATGGAGACGTTTCCGGGTGTCGAGGCGTTCGTCGCGGAAGTCCTGGGGACCGAAGCACCCATGGAGGAAATATCCCCAGAACCGTTGCCGGCGGGCACCGCCTTCACCGGGGAAGGGATTCCCGGCTACCAGATGCCGGTGGGGGACGAAGAGTGGATCATGAATATCCTGGTGGAAAAAGAGGACGAAAACGAGACCCGCTATGTGGGCGTCAACGTGGACGGGCAACCGTACGGCGCCCCCAGGGTACTGCCCACCGATGCGTTCTTGAAGACTTTCGTATGCATGAGCAAGGGCGTCTACCGCCTGATGGTCAGAATCAAGGAAGTCACCCCCGACAAAGTCACTTACGTGCGCCTGGATTACAACCGG
>JAUXGL010000006.1 GCA_030622135.1 Deltaproteobacteria bacterium | reverse complement strand
GGCAGCACCGGTATCGACGGCGTGGCGGGGATCGGGGTTAGCCTGCCCCTTTACTGGGCCATCGGCGGCTTCCTGTCCGCCATCGCCATAGGAACCCAGGCTATAACCGCCCGGCGCACCGGGGAGAAACAGCCGCTGCTGGCCGGGCGGGCGCTGACCAACTCGCTGGCCGTGGCCGGGATTGCCGGGCTGGTGATGTCCGTGCTGGGGTTCTACATAGTCCCCGAAATCTTTCCCATTCTCAACCCCAATCCCAATGTCGTCCGCCTGGGATCCAGCTACTGCAGCGTGAGGATGCTGGGCGTGTTCTCCATGGTCTCGACCATCAGCTACAAGGGTTTCTTCGACGGGATCGGCGAGACCCACGTGCACATGGTGGCCTCCATCGTCATGAATGTGCTCAATGCCTTCCTCAACGTGGTGCTGATCTTCGGCTACTTGGGGTTTCCCCGCATGGAGGTTCTGGGAGCCGCTTACGGCTCGTTAATCAGCACCTACGTGGGCCTGGCCATCATGATCATCTGGAGCTTTAAGAAGGATCTGATCAAGAAGTACCGATACTATCGCTTCGGAAACTTCAACCGCCGGGTGGCCTACGAGCTCTGCCGTCTGTCGGTCTTTTCGGGGCTGGCCACCGTTTTCGTCATGAGCGGTTTCCAGTTCTTCCTGTGGGTCACCGGGCACCTGAACGTAGAACCAAACCTGCTTTGTCACCTGAACTTCGTTCCACTAGCCGGGCCCATCCTTTCGGGAATCGATCTGACCCGGCCGGATCTGGCCACCAGCGCCAGCTGGATAATGATGTCTTTCCTGATGCTGATATTCATGACTTCCATCGCATTTGGAACCGCGACGGCCACCTTGGTGGGCCAGAGCATGGGTGCCCGGAACTTCGATCTAGCCGAGCGGTACGGCTGGGAATCGGTCAAGATGGGCATGTATGTCTTCGGCCTGCTGGGGATCGCCATGATCATCTGGCCCAATATATTCCTGGGCATTTTCACCGACAAGGCAGAGGTCATCAACATAGCAGTCCCGTCCATGCAATTGATGGGTTCGGTCGCCTCTCTCGTCAGTGCGGGCCTCATCTTGGTGCAGGCGTTGTTCGGTGCCGGCAACACGAAATTCGTCATGATCGTCGAGATGCTGCTGCATCTTTTATGCCTTATTCCCCTTTCCTATCTGCTGGCGGTAGTCCTCGAACTCGGCCTCCTGGGCGCCTGGGCCGCCGCGGCCACCTACGTGGTGCTACTCTCCTCGATCATGGCCTGGGAGTTCTACAAGGGTAAGTGGAAGCAGATCCGGATATGAACCGGTTGATTCTTTGCCCGGGGCGGATTATCTTAAATGAGCACCAAATGGCCACGATCCTGATCATCGACGACGAGCAGAACATCCTAGTCACCTTGTCGAGGGCGCTGCAGTTGGAGAACTACCGCACCGAGGTGGCCGGGGGCGGCAAGGTGGGGCTCTCTAAGCTGGCCGAACAGCCGGTCGACCTGGTGTTGCTGGACGTCAAGATGCCCGACATGGACGGACTCGATGTGCTGGAGAAAATCAGCGAATCCCATCCCGGTCTTCCGGTGATAATGATGAGCGGCCATGCGACGGTGGAGATCGCCGTCCGGGCCGTCCGCATGGGCGCCATCGACTTCCTTGAAAAACCGCTGTCCTCGGAAAAGGTCATGGTCACCGTGGCCAACACGCTGAAGCTCCGCCAACTTTGCGAGGAAAACCGCGACCTGAAGGAGTTGGCCGGCCTGCAGAACCGGATGGTGGGAGATAGTCCGCCCATGCGGGTGCTCTACGACCAGATCAAGATAGTGGCCCCGTCCAACGGACGGGTACTGATCACCGGTGAAAACGGCTCGGGCAAGGAACTGGTGGCCCGGGCCATCCACGAAAACTCGCTGCGCGCCTCGAACCCCTTCATCAAGGTCAACTGCGCCGCGGTCCCCCGCGAATTGATCGAGAGCGAGCTGTTCGGGCACGAGAAGGGCTCCTTCACCGGAGCCTCTCAGCAACGCCGGGGCAAGTTCGAGCTGGCCGACGCGGGAACGCTCTTCCTCGACGAGATCGGCGACATGCGGCTAAGCATGCAAGCCAAGCTCCTGCGCGTGCTCCAGGAGGGCGAGATCGAGCGGGTGGGCTCCGCGGACACCATCGTGGGGGATGTGCGAGTGATCGCCGCCACCAACCAGGACCTTCCCAAGGCCATATCCGCCGGCCGGTTCCGCGAAGACCTCTTCCATCGCCTCAACGTCATTCCCATCCGTGTGCCGGCCCTGAGAGAGCGCCGGGAAGACATTCCCGCCCTGACGAGCCACTTCCTGCGCCAAGCCTGCGAGCAAAACAACCGGCCCGCCAAATCCTTCGCCCCCGGCGCCCTGGAGCGCCTGTCCGATCACGACTTCTCCGGAAACGTCCGCGAGCTGAAGAACTCGGTCGAACGCCTGGTAATCATGGTGCCCGACGACACCATCAAACCCACCGACGTGGACTGCTGGATGAAACCGGGCCTGCGCCCGGGCAACACCGAAGGTACGGAAAGCTCTTTCTACAACCCGGACCTGACCATCAAGGAAATGCTCGCCAACGCCGAGCGAACCTTCATTCTCCAGGCCCTGCAAAACCGCGACGGCCATGTAACCAACGCCGCCAAACAACTGGGCCTGGAACGTTCCCACCTCTACAAGAAGATGAAGGCGCTGGGGATCAGGCAGTAGGGGGACGCGGCTCCATCGGAGGCGTCCACGCCCGCGAATCGGCCTTGCGGCGGAGCGCAGCGAAGCCGTGCCCATTGGTATACCGAGCCGCCTTTCGGCGAGGTGCTAGTCCTGCTCGATGATTACAAACTCGACTCGGCGGTTGGCCTCGCGGCCCATTCTGGTGCTGTTGGGGGCGATGGGCCTGCTCTCGCCGTAACCAACGGCCTCGATGCGCTCGGGCGGGACCTTCCTGTTTTGCAGGTACTTCAAGACCGCGTTGGCCCGGCGTTCGCTCAGGCGCTGGTTGTAGCGCTCCGACCCCTGCGAGTCGGTGTGGCCCTCGATGCGGACCTTCTTGATGTCGGAGTGCTCACGGATGGCCTGGGCCACCTGGTTGAGCAAGGCAAAGGAGTCGCGCACGATCCGGACCCGGGCGGTGGCGAAGTGAATCTTCTGCCCGATCTCGATCTTCTTTTTCTCGCGATCGATCTTCACCAGGGAGAACTTGCGCGGGCAGCCCTTGCCCTGGGCGCTGTCCGCCGGCCCGGACTGGTCGGGGCACTTGTCCAGGTTGTCCTTCACCCCGTCACCGTCCCGGTCGCCCCACGGACAACCCTGGTTCTCCTCGGAGCCTTTTTCCTTGGGACACTTGTCCAGGTTGTCCTTCACCCCGTCGCCGTCAGCGTCGCCCCACGGGCAGCCGTCGTTCTCGGCCGGACCCGCATCCTTAGGGCACTTGTCCTTGTCATCCACCATGCCGTCGCCGTCGGCATCGCCGTACGGACAGCCCCCGTTCGCCTTGGGACCGGGCTTTTGGGGACACTTGTCCACGTTGTCGCCGATCCCGTCGCCGTCGGCGTCGCCGTACGGACAGCCCCCGTTATCCGCGGGACCCGGCTGGACCGGGCACTTGTCCTGATTATCCTTCACCCCGTCACCGTCCCGGTCGCCCCACGGACAACCGTCGTTCTCCCGGGGTCCCGGGTTGTTGGGACACTTGTCCCGGGCGTCCTCGATGCCGTCAGAATCCTTGTCGTGCTCCCGCGGCGAGATGGCCAGGCCGAAGAACCCACGGTAATCCGGCGTGCCCCAACCCTGGATGAACCCCATGCCACCACCCAATGTGAACACCACGTCCCCGGGCCCACGCCAGCGGATGCCCAGCAAGCCCTCCAGGGGGGTCTGATCGTTGTTTTTAAACATCTCGTCGATCTTGGCTCCCATCGACGCCTCGATCATGGCCATCAAGTTCTCGGTTAAGCCTAACCCGATGCCCAGGCGGCCGAAAAGCTCGTGCCCGGTCTCCAGGCCGACATACTGCTCCTTGCTGCGCAGCCAGGCGCCCACGTTCAATGCCAAGAGGAAGCTACCGTCGGCAAACGAGCGGGAGACCGCCAGAGTGGGTGCGGCGGCGATCCCGTTCTCCTTGGCCCCGGAAAAGGCCCATTCGTCGCCGGACGGCAGGGACACCGGTACGGACAGGGCCATGGAGATCCCATGGGAGCGCTGGCGCAACATGGTAATCTTGGGCACCACCCGGATGTCGCCCATGGCCAAGCTGTGCAGCTCCCAGATGGGAGTACCGGTGTTCCGATCCAGGACCCCGTCGCCGTCCTGAAAGAACACGGCGGGAACGTCTACTCCGAAAGCCAACCAATCGGTGATCCCGATCGACCCGTACAAGTTGCCCGCCAGCCGGTTGGTGACCACGGAGAAATCGGTCCCGGCACCCGTCTGCAAGTCCGATCCCATCAACTCCAGGGGATTACGGGAGTAGTGAACGAATAGACCGATGTTGAAATCCCCGGCCAGCTCACCCTGACCACCCTCGGTCAACACCAGGCCCTGCAGATCCAGGGCGGGCTTGAAACGCTCGAAATCCACGCCGTTCGCACCGCCCCACCGCGTTCCCTGCGCAAACGCCGGCAAAGTGCACAGGACAGCAGCCGACAAAACCACTATAACCAGGTAGCTCCGCTTCATAATACCCTCCTGGGGAAAATTACTACCTCACTTATCGAAGTTGGCCGCAGGTGTCAAATACCGGCGCACCCCAATCTCCCTTTGGCGCCCCTGCGTTTCAACGAACTTCTCTCTGCTCGTATTGGTCTTCTTGGCGGTCCGGCCAGGGATCAGGAAAATTCGGTCACCTTCATCCTAAAGAGACTGTCCACCGCGTGCTCCATTTCCTCCGAAGGGCCCACCGGTTCCGGCAGCTTTAGCACGGTTTCGGATCCGCATTCGGGCAGGCAGATGTGCAGGTAGGCGCTGCAGGCGCCCTGGAAACGACCCAGGATGGATTTCAGCTCCTCCAGCCGGTCTTTGGATAGGCTGTCGGCGGGAACCCGGAAACGCACACAGCTGGTCTTCTTTTCGCAGGCGTCGCCCAGCAGGCGCACCTCCCGGACCCGCAGCCGGGCCGCCGGGTTCTCGTCGCCCTCCATCACCACCGACCCGGTCACCAGCAGGGGTTCCTCGGACTTGAGCGCCTGCTCGTACTCGGCGAACTCCTTGGAAAAGATCACCGCATCGCAAGTGCCTTCGAGATCCTCGAGGGTGAGCACGGCCATCCGGCCGGTCCCGTTTTTCAGCGGCCGCTCGCGCATGCTCGCCACCAGGACCGCCAGGGTCACCTCGCTCCGGCGCCCCGCCTCGGCAATGCGCACGGTGGTGGAATTGGCCATGCGCAGGACGATCCTGCGGTGACGTTCCAGCGGGTGACCGGTGATGTAAAGCCCCAGCGCCTCGTGCTCGTGGGCCAGCCGAACCCGCTCGGGCCACTCGACCAGATCGGGCATGGGCGGTTCGGCATCCAGGGCGGCGGCAGCGTCCCCCGAGGACAGTAGGTCCAGCAGGCTGCGCTGGCCGCTCTGACGCTCCTTCTGCCGGATCTGGGCCCGGTTGACGGCCAGATCCATCGTGGCGCACAAACAAGCGCGGGAGTGGTTAAAGCCGTCCATGGCACCGCATTTGATCAGGGCTTCCACCAAGCGCTTGTTCAGCTTGCGCAAATCCATCCGCTGACAAAAATCGAACAGCGACCGGAAGGGCCGCTCCGCCCGGGCCTGGACGACGGCCTCGATGGCCGCGTCCCCCAGCCCCTTTACCGCACCCAGGCCGAAAAGGATCTTCCCCTCAGGGACCGAAAAGTTGCGCTCGGAGCGATTGACGTCGGGAGGCAACAGCTCGATATTCATCTCCCGAACCTTGGCGATATGAGGAACCAGCTTGTCCGCGTTGTTCATCTCGGAAGACAGCAGCGCCGCCATGAACTCCACCGGGTGGTGGGCCTTGAGGTAGGCGGTCTGGTAAGAGATCAGCGCGTAGGCCGCCGAGTGCGACTTGTTGAAGGCATAACCGGCGAATTTCTCGATTTTATCGAACAGGTCGACCGCCTCGGCCCGGGGCATGTCGCTGACTCGCACGGCGCCTTCGACAAACATCTTCTTCTGGCGGGCCATCTCCTCCGGCTTCTTCTTGCCCATGGCCTTGCGCAGGATGTCCGCCTGACCCATGCTGTAGCCGCACAGGTCCACGGCAATGCGCATCACCTGCTCCTGGTAGACGATCACGCCGTAGGTGTCCTTCAGGGCCGGCTCCACCGCGGGATGGGGGTAGGCTACCCGCCGGGGATCGTTCTTGCGGTTGACGTAGTCCTCCACCATGCCGGCCTGCATGGGTCCCGGCCGGTAAAGGGCCACGGCGGCGATGATGTCCTCGAAGCGATCCGGGCGGAGCTCCTTCATTAGTTGCCTGAAGCCCAGCGACTCCACCTGGAAAACCCCGTCGGTCTCGCCGGAAATGAGCAGTTCGAACACCTTCTGGTCGTCGAGGGGGAGGCTCCCGATGTCCAACTCCCGGCCGCCCTGACGAATCAGCTTCAGGGCGTGATCGATCACCGTCAGGGTCTTCAGCCCCAGGAAATCGAACTTCACCAGGCCAACCTTCTCCACCTCGTCCTTGGCGAACTGCGTGGTCAAAACCCCTTCATCCCCCATGAGCACGGGAACGTGCTCCAGGAGAGGCTTGTCGGAGATGACCACGCCCGCGGCGTGGGTGCCGTAGTGACGGTTGAGGCCCTCCAGTGAGCGGGCCACCTGGATCACCTCGCGGTATTCGGCCTTCTCGTCCTGCACTTCCTGCAGCCGGGGTTCCTCCTTGAGGGCCTGCTCCAGGGTAACGCCGGGGCCCGGCGGCACCAGCTTGGAGATCCGATCGGTCTCCTTGAACGAAAGCCCCATCACCCGACCCACGTCCTTGATGGCCAGCTTGGGCTTGAGCTGTCCAAAAGTAATGATCTGCCCCACCCGGTCGTGGCCGTACTTGTCGCTCACATAGCTGATGACCTCGCCACGCCGGTCCTGACAGAAATCGATGTCGAAGTCGGGCATACTGACGCGCTCCGGGTTGAGAAAGCGCTCGAACAGCAGACCGTAGGGAAGCGGATCCAGAGCGGTGATCCCCAGGGAATACGCCACCAGGGAGCCGGCGCCGGAGCCGCGTCCGGGCCCCACGGGAATCCCCTGGTTTTTCGCGTAGCTGATGAAGTCCCAGACGATCAAGAAGTAGCCGGAAAACCCCATGCGCTTGATGACATCAAGCTCGAAATCGAGGCGCCGGCGATAGGACTCGTGCTCGCCCTCGGGAACCGTGTTAAGACAACGGTCCAATCCCTGTTGGGCCTTGGCCTCGAGGAAGCTGTCCAGATCGTACCCCGCGGGGACCGCGTAGTGGGGCAGGTAAACCTTCTCCAGATCCAGCTCCAGCGAACACTCCCCGGCAATCCGCCCGGTGTTCTCCAGTGCCTCGGGCACATCGGCGAACAGCCGTTGCATCTCCTCCGGGGAACGCAGGTACAACTCGTTGGTATCGTGACGCATGCGGTGGGGATCGTCGAAGGTCGCACGGGTGGAGATGCACAGGAGAATGTCGTGAGCCCGGTGATCTTCCTGCTTCAAATAATGACAATCGTTGGTGGCCACCAAGGGCAGCTTTGTCTCGGCGGCGATTTTTCGCAGGACCTCGTTGACGACTTCCTGCTCCTTGAGGCCATTCTGCTGGATCTCGAGGTAGAACTGGCCCGGATCGAGGATAGAGGCATACTCCAAGGCCGCCTCCCGAGCCGCATCCACCCGCCCTTCCTTGATCCGGGCGGCCAGCTCTCCGCTCAAACACGCCGAGAGTGCCGTAAGACCGCCTTTGTACTTGCGGAGCAGATCCTTGTCGATCCTCGGGTGGTAGTAGAATCCGTCCAGGTACCCATAGCTGACCAGAGCACAGAGGTTACGATACCCTTCCTGGTTGCGAGCGAGCAGAACCAGGTGATACACCTCGCGCGAGGTGCGATCGCCCATGCCCTTGGGACCGGTCACGTACACCTCGCAGCCAATGATGGGCTTGATCCCCGCCGCCTTCGCCCGGGAGTAAAAGTCGATGGCGCCAAACATGTTGCCGTGGTCGGTCACCGCCACGGTGTCCATGTTCAACTCCGGCAGGCGTTTCATGAGCTGGTCGAGGCGAATGGCACCGTCGAGTAGACTGTACTGGGAATGCAAATGGAGATGAGTAAAACCGGACATCCAGCGATCTTAGGTACAAAAACCCATCAAGCGTTGCAATGAAAAAGTACAACTTATTGTAATATGTGATTTTTCTAAGATGTCCAGACTACACATTTACGCATGGTAAAATTTAAATATATTGTAGTATAATTGAGTGGGATGTTTTATCGAGGAGAAGCCATGAAAAATGACTGGAATGATGAAAAACGTTTGGGTCCGCTGTGCGTCCTCATCGCCATCCTCTGTGCATTATTCGCCTGCTCGGACGAAAGGGCCTTCAATTACTGCGCCGCGGATGAAGACTGCGACGAGGGAGAGACCTGCATCGATGGAGCCTGCCGGACGACCTGCGTTACCTCCGACGAGTGTCCCGACGGCTACGAATGCATCTCGGGCGCGTGCCTGAAGCCCTGCGAGAACGACAAAGACTGCCCCGGCGGCGAGGAGTGCCGGGACGGGTATTGCGCTCCCAGGCCCAGGGACGACGGCGGCCTGGATGCAGACGGGAGCCCCACCTGCATAGACGAGGACCAGGACGGCTTTTTCACCAACTGCGGATCGAGCCGGGATTGCGACGATAGCAACCGGTTTATCCACCCGAACGCCCGCGAGATCTGCGACGACAACCTGGACAACGACTGCGACGGGGTGACCGACGAAGACGATTGCGGCTGCAATTGGGGTATGACCCAGGCCTGCTACAGCGGTCCCGACGGCACCGAGGGCGTGGGCATCTGCCATCCGGGGATACGCACCTGCCAGGAAAACCGGCAGTTCGGTCCCTGCCGGGGCGACCAGGCACCCAAGAACGAGGTCTGCGACGGGCTGGACAACGACTGCGACGGGGAGACCGACGAAGGCCTGCTAAACGCCTGCGGGACCTGCGGGGAGGTACCCCCGGAACGGTGCGGTGATTCACTGGACAACAACTGTGACGGGCAGGTAGACGAGAACTGCCACTGCGATCCCAACTGCCACTGCGAAGAAGGCGACGCCGGCCTCGAGTGCATCTGTCATCCCCCCACCCACCAGCCGTGCTACTCCGGCCCCCCGGTAACCCTGGGCATCGGGCTTTGTCACGGCGGCTACCACGACTGTGTAAAACAAGGGGACGCTTACGTCTGGAGCACCTGCGCCGGGGAGGTGCTGCCGGGCGTCGAGTGCGAGAACGGCGCGGCCGACAGCGAGGACAACGACTGCGACGGCGCCGCGGACGAAGACTGCCTGCCGGACGGCGATGGCGACGATTTCTCCCCGCCCCAGGACTGCAACGACGAAAACCCCGACATCCACCCGAACGCCACCGAGATTTGCAACCAGATAGACGACAACTGCAACGGGCTGGTGGACGAGGGCGTGACCAACGCCTGCGGCGGCTGCGGCGACGTGCCCGAGGAGGTGTGCGCCGACGGCCTGGACAACGACTGCGACGGCATTGTGGACGAGGGCTGCGGAGGCTGTTCTGGAGTCGAAACCAAGGTGTGCTACCGGGGCCCGGACGGCACCCAGGGCGTGGGCCGGTGCCAGACAGGCATGATGGAGTGCATCGGCGGCGAGCTCTGGGGCCCCTGCGAGGGCGACGTGCTGCCGGAGCCCGAGGTCTGCGACGAGCTGGACAACGACTGCGATGGCGATACCGACGAGCAGTGGGCCATCGGCTCGAACGCCTGCGGCTGGTGCGACGACACCGAGCTGTGCGACAACATCGACAACGACTGCGACGGCCTCACCGACGAGGGCCTGCGCAACAGCTGCGGCCAGTGCATCGCCTGCGATCCGGACGACCCGGACTGCCCCGAAAAAACCGTCTGCGATCCGGTTTTGATGGTGTGCTCGGAGTCCGAGTGCGACGGCCTGGACAACGATTGCGACGGCCTGACCGACGAGGGCCTGCTAAACGCCTGCGGGACCTGCGGGGAGAGCTGCTACGAACAAGGGTGGGACGGCGAGGACGACTGGCCCCTGGGAACCTCGGACGGGGTTTCGAACACCATAAACCCCGACGAGCTGCGGCTGGACTCCGCCACCCAGTCCCCCCACTACATCTGGATCGCCGGAACCAACGAGGTGTGCAACAGCGCATCCGGATGCGCCACCGATCCCCCCTGTTACGACGGCACCACCTGCCACACGGTGAGGAAGTTCGACACCCACACCGATCAGCTCATCGGCAAGTACTCCTCCTGGGGCTGGAGCCCCTCGC
Organism: Deltaproteobacteria bacterium; assembly: GCA_030622135.1. GTDB lineage: Bacteria > Myxococcota > B64-G9 > B64-G9 > B64-G9 > JAUXGL01. Next base: position 38,652 of record JAUXGL010000006.1, on the reverse strand, counting down.
GCACCGCCGTGGCTGTGGACAACTCGGTCTGGGTGGGCAACCGCGGCTGCGAGAACATCCTCAGCGGCTGCGCGGCCGACAATCCCATCCACGGCAATGCCGCCCATCTGGACACCGAGGGCAACCTGATCTGCCGCGCGGACGTGACCGGGTCCGGCATAGCAGTGCGGGCGGTCACCATCGATCAGGACGGCAACGCCTGGCTGGGCTCCTGGAGCGACGGGAAAATCTACAAGTACTCGGGGTCCGACGTGGACAACAGCCATCCGGACGGGGTGCCCCGCTGCGTGCAGCTGCTGGATGTGGATCTCCAGGGCAGCCACGCCTACGGCGCGGCGGTGGACGGCAACGGCTACTTGTGGATCTCCACGCTTGGGTCCGGCGAGGTCAAGAAGATCAACACCATAGACGGCCAGATCGTCATGTCGGTAAACCCGGGAAAGAACACCTACGGCATAGCCATCGACCAGACCAACAACGTCTGGTACGGCAACTGGTCCGGCGGCACCACCGGCGTCATCCGGGTCAACGGGGCCACCGGTGCGGTGAACACCTTCGGGCGTAGCGTGGGCGATACCGGCGCCGGCCACACCCGCGGCGTGGCCGTGGACCGGGACGGCAACATCTGGGTGGCCGAATGGACCCATCACACCGTGTCTAAATACGCCCCGGACGGCACCCACCTGGCCCAGTACGCGGTGGACGGGCTGGGAGTGGGCGCCTCCGGGCCCCTGGGCATGGCCATCGACTTCGACAACAACATCTGGGCCATCAACTACAGCTCGGGACACGCCAGCAAGTACGCCGCCGACGGAAGCCTGCTCAACGTGTTCTCCGTGGGCAGCTCGCCGTACACATATTCGGACATGACCGGCTACCAGCTACGCACCATCACCCTGAAGCACGGCACCTGGACCATCGACTTCGACTCCGGCTACGACGAGGCCCAGTGGGACACCATCGAGTGGAGCGGCAGCATGGGCCAAGACGACGAGATCCGCGTGCGGGCCCGCACGGCGGCCACCCAGGGCGCCCTGTTCTCGGCCACCTGGTCCCCCCCCTACGACGCCGACCCGGCGGTGGTCCCGCCCTGGCGCGCGAGTATCTCGGCGGATGTCCCGGTGGGACGCTGGCTGCAGGTGGAGGTGACCCTGACGACCGACGACGAGGTCTCCCCCGCATTCACCGGCCTGAAGGTCTTCTGGCAGCGATAGAAAGATCTTAATCTCCCGATTGACTGACCCATCTCCGTAAGGTAGTTTCCCCTCACCACAGCGCGGCTCCGCCGCAACCCTAATGACCCGCGCAGTACTCAAAAAACCTTCGCGGGCCGCGAAGATTTTCGGGGTTAGTAGTACAGCGAGGTGAGACATGGAGTACCATCCGGAAAACGTGCCGGAAGTCGACGATCTGGAAGAGCTGGTCCTGGGCGGAGACGAGAAGGCCCTGTGCAACTTCTTAGCGCTTTTGCAGCCGGCGGACATGGCCGTCATCTTCGACCGGCTTCCGCGGGACCTGTGGCCCAAGGTAGTCGCGCCCCTGAACATCGCCCAGATCTCCGACCTGATGGAGGAGCTCCCCGACCACCTGCGCGACGACCTGGCCGAGCTGCTCAGCCCCAATCAGCTCACCTCCGCGTTCGAGGAGATGGCCTCCGACGGCGCCGCCGACGTCATCGCCGACCTGCCCCGGCCACTGGCGAAGAAGGTTCTAAAAGCCCTGCCGGCGGAAGACCGCCGGGAAGTAGAAACCCTGCTCAAGTACCCCGAGGACACCGCCGGCGGGCTGATGCAAATCGAGCTGGTTTCGGTCCTGGAAAGGGCCACGGTCGATGAGGCGGTCGAGGCCATCCGCGCCAACGCCGAGGAAGCCGGAGACTTGCACTTCGTCTACGTGGTGGACGACGACAACCGGCTGGTCGGCTCGCTGTCTCTGGAACAACTCATCCTGGCGCGGTCCGACACCTCGATCGGCAAGCTGGTAGACCGGGACTTTCACTGTGTGACTACCGACGTGGATCAGGAAGAAGTGGCCCGGATGTTCAGGCGCTACGACCTGGTCTCGCTGCCGGTGGTCGGCGACCAGGGCACGCTGCTCGGGCGGATCCTGCACGACGACGCCTTGGACGTGCTGGAAGAAGAGGTCGACGAGGACATCCTGCGCATGGCCGGCGCCGAGGAACCCGAGCTGGTCTACACCGACCAGATCTTAAAGATCGCCTGGGTACGCATGCCCTGGCTGATCTCCACCCTGCTGGGCCTGACCATCCCGGCCCTGTTGACCCGTCTGTTCCAGATCACTTTCCCCTACATGGCCACCCTGGTTCCCTTTGTCCTGGTCATCGGAGCCATGGGCGGAAACATCGGCACGCAGTCCGCCACCATCGTGGTCCGCGGCTTTGCCACCGGCCGCGTGGATTTCGACAACCTGGGCAGATTTCTCTACAAGGAAACCATCGTCAGCTTCATCATCGGCATCACCTGCGGCATCATCGCCGGGGCGGTCGCCATCCTGTGGCAAGACGACGCCATCCTGGGCCTCACCGTAGCCATCTCCATGACCGCGGCCATCATCATCTCCGCCATCCTGGGCGTCCTGGTCCCCTACCTCTTCCGCCTGATAAAAATCGATCCGGCCGTTGCCGCCGGCCCCACCGTCACCACGATCAACGACATCGTGGCCATAGGCATCTACTACCTGGTGGCCCTCTCCATCGTAGCTTAGGTCTTCAACTCTTCTTGGACTTGCGGAACCGGTTGGAGGGAGGGGGACCGCCGTGGTTGCCGATGAAGACGTCCATTTTGTGAAAGATGCCCCGGAACATGGATAGTTCCCGCCGGTCCAAAGCGGCTCGGGAGAGAACCTTTCTCAGATCATCGAGGATCAAATCGGGATTCTGGGGATTCAAGTAACCGATGGCGTCCAGGGTACGTTGCATGTGAGCCAGAAGCTCTTCGATCTCGCCGGCGGTGACGGTCTGGTTTCGCGACGCCGAAACCGGTGGCCCCAGGTCGGTTTTGCGAATCTCCCAGGCAGCCAATAAAACCGCCTGGGCCAGATTCATCGAAGAGAAGTCCGACGAGGTGGGCAGGGTCAGGATGTCCTGGCACTTGCCCAGTTGGGCATTGGTCAGGCCGGTGCGTTCGGGGCCGAATAGGAGCGCGGCCCTGGAGCCTTGGGGCAGCTCCCGCAACCTGGCGATGAATTCATCCGGGCCGATGGGGGGTTTACGCTCCGGGTTGGTACGGCTCCTCACGCTGGTTCCCACAACCCAGTGGGCATCTTTGGTCGCCTCCTCGATGGATGCGAACACCCGGGCGGATTCGAGGACGTCTCTGGCGTGGACGGCCATCTTGCGGGCCTGGGGATAATCCTCGTAACGAGGGTCGACTATATTGAAGGAGGAGAAGCCCATGTTTTTCAAGGCCCGGGCGCAAGACCCCACGTTGCCGCCCTCGGCGGGCTCGACCAGGATCACATCGACACGATCTTTGAGGCTCACTTGAGGATGTCCCGCAGTTCGGGGGGCAAGTCCTTGGGGACCAACCCGCCGCCTCCGCTACCCAACTCCTTCATCAATTCCTCCATCTGGACCTCGGTACCGCCCAGAATGTTCTTGTACTCGGCCACGATGCAAAAGGCCACGTAGGCGTAAACCAGAATCAGCACCAGCACGGCTACGATCTGGACCGCGATCTCCAGGCGGTGAACGAAGGTGTCCTGGCGCAGGCGGGCCTGTTGATCCAGGGCCTCCTCCAGGCGTCCGGACATCTCGCCGGCTGTGACCGCCAGCTTGAACTCATCGTCGAAAAGCCCGGTGGCGGTCAGCGCATCCGCCAGGGTAGTCCCCCGCTGGACAGAGATGGCGGCCTCCTCCGCCCGCCGCATGACCAGGACATCGCCGGAAGCCTGCGCGGCCAGGCGCAGCGAGGTGAACAGATCCAGGCCGGCTCCCAGGGCCACGGACAGGTGCCGACAGAAGCGCACGTTAGCTCGGGTGATGTACAGGCTCCCGGCTATGGGCAGGGCCCTAAGCAGTCTCTGGGTTCTTGGTAAGCCCAGGACTTTCAAAAGGCCCCAGGGGAGGAAAAACAAGAACCCCGAGACGCAAAGCAGGGCCACGCTGTAGGGTAAGAGCGAGGCCCGCAGGTAGGCCCCCAGGCCGCCTATGAACAGCTTGGAGATGGGGATGAGAAAGAAAGACAGGGTGAAAAGGACGAAGGGATAAAAGCAGGCCCTGAGCACGCGCCGGCGCATGCTCAGGCGAAGCTCCAGGCTCTCCGAAAGCCCAAAGAAAACCGGAGCAAGCGCGCCGGTCCGCTCCCCGGCCTCCACCAGGGCACGTACGTGGCCGGGGAAGACGGCCGGGTCCACGGACAGGGCCTTAGCCAGGGTGGAGCCGGACTCCACCTGCAGGCGAACGTCCGAAAGCGCCGTGGCCAGGCGACCGCGGCTGTGCCGGGCGGAAAGGCGCAGCGCCTCGGTCAGCGCGATGCCCGACTCCAGCATGCGTCCCAGCTGACCGTAGAGTCCGCAGAGGACCCGGTCCGAGGCCGGCCGGAAGGGCCAGGGGCGCTCCGCCTCCGCGGATGCTTGTGCGGCCTCGGAGGGTTTTCCGGGAGGCGCCGGCGGAGCAACAATGGTGTGCGACCTCTGGCGCTCTAGATACTTGGCCACCACGATCCCGCAAACGGAACATTCGGGACCATCGGGGACTTCCTTTTTACAGTTTGGACAGATCACCAAGCACGCCTCTAAACTCCGACCGGCAGGGCCCCGGCAACAGACTGAAAGGCAACGACTATAACCGACAAAAACCACCTCGTTCGCCTGCGCCCATCTCCACCATTTTTTGCAGTTTACACAACAGGTTAGACACAGTCAAGGCGGTAGCGGCAGATCTTTTTTCCCCTTTTCCATCCTATGAATATTAAATCGAGGCTTGCATTCTATTTTGAAGTGTGCGTAAATACGCCGCTCGAATGTCGCGCAGGGAGGTTTTTCAGTCGATGATAATCGAGATAAATCCCAGACACCCACAACCCCGGTTGATTCGTAGAGTCGTGGAAGCACTGGCTCAAGGCGCGGTGGTGGCCTATCCAACCGATACCGTCTACGGCATCGGCTGCGACATCTTCTCCAAGTCCGGCATCGAGCGAATCTACCAGCTCAAGGATCGCACCCGCAAGAAACCTTTGAGCTTCATCTGCTCCAGCCTCAAGGACATCAGCCGCTATGCGCAGGTACCGGACAGCGCCTACCGGATCATGCGAAAGCACTTGCCGGGCCCCTACACCTTCATCCTCGAAGCCACCAAGGAGGTACCCCGGATCATGATGTCCAAGCGCAGGACGGTGGGGATCCGGGTGCCCAAAAATCCCATCTGCCTGGGCCTGGTCCAGGAACTGATGCACCCAATCATCAGCACCAGCGCCAACGTGAACGGCAGCTCCCCCATTTGCGATCCCAAGGAAATCAACACGAAGATAGGCCGGGTGCTCGACCTGACCATCGACGGCGGCGCATTGCCCAACGTACCGTCGACAGTAATAGATCTGACCGGCGAATCCCCCTACGTCATCCGCGCAGGCAAGGGACCCACCGACTGGGTGGTTTGATTTTCACTCGGGTGATGGAAAGCCTATTTGGTCTTTTCGAGCTTCTCTTTGGAAAGTTTAAATTCTTTCGAGTCCGGATCTAGTTCCAGGGCCTTCTGGTAGGCCTGCTTGGCTTTTTCCGAGTCCCCCAACTCCTGGTACACCTTGCCCAACCCGTGATGGGAGTAAGCGTCTTTTTCGTCGTACTTGATGACTTTTAAAAACTCCTGCTCCGAAAGGCCCAGGTACTTCTTCCGGTTCCCCCGGGTCTTGAAAGCCTTCTTGTAGTACAGCACGGCCAAGTTGTGGTGCCCCTTGGCCCAGTCGGGTTTGTCCCGTACCACCCGCTTGAGTTCCCGGATGGCCTTATCTATCTCGTTATTGTTAAAGTAGGCCACGCCCAGAGCGTAACGCGCCTCGGCCAGCTTGGGATTCAGCTTTAGCGATTTTTGGTAGTGGGCAATCTGCTCGGAGATGTTGGCGCGCTTTCCAAAAACATCGCCCATGCGGAAGTATGCCTGCGCATTCTTAGCATCCAGCTTCACCGCCACCTGATACTCGGAGAGGGCCAGGTCCAGAAGACCGCGCTCGCGATACAGGTCACCCATCACGATCCGGGCCTCCACCCGCTCGGAATCCAGGCGAACGACGTCCTTGGCGTGATTCATGGCGTTCTCGTAGTCGTTCTTTTCGGCAAACAACCGGGAAAGCGCCATGTGGCTTTCGACGTGATCGGGGTCGATGCGGGCGGCTTGGGCGAACTCTTCCAGGGCCTGGTCCTGCTTGCCTTGCTCCAGGTACGTGCGGCCCAACCTTGCCCGGGCCTCGGCATCTTCGGGATTGATGGCCAAGGCCTGCTTAAACGTCTTCTCGGCCTCCTCCAACTTGCCCTCCTCGATGTACACGATGCCCATCTTGGCCCGAAACTCGGCCTTGCCCGGGTTGATGGAGATGGCTTTCTTGAAGTGACTGAGCGCCACGGACCGGAAACGGGCGCCCTTCTGGAAATAGGACTCTCCCAGATATGCATGGGCATCGGCGAAGTTCTTCTTGAGCACCAGAGCCTGGTTGAAAATGGTGATGGCTTCGTCGAAGCGGTTGGAGTTGAAATAGGCCAGGCCCAGATTGAAGTGGGCCTCGACGTACTTGCCGTCCAGTTTGCAGGCCTGCTTGAAGACCTTGATCATCTCCTCTTGCTGGCCCAGGCGACCCAGGGCCACGCCGAGGTTATTGTAGGCGGGAGCGTACTCCGGATCCAGCTCGATGGCTCGCCGGTACGACGCAACGGCCTCATCAATACGCTTGGCCTTGAAATAGGTCAACCCCAAGTTGTAACGGAACTCCGGATCGTGGGAGCGGGCCTCGATGGCTTTCTTGTAAAACTCCATGGCCTTGATGGACTTCCCCTGCTCGTAGAACAGGTTGCCCATATTGTTGTAGGCATCCGCGAACTTCGGTTCGGCCTTGACCGCCCGGCGATAGGCCTGCTCGGCGCGCTCGAAGTCGAGCTTGCGGTGGTACAACTCGGCCAATTGGAAGTGTGCCAAAGCGAAGCCCGGAGAAACTTCCGTCGCGGTTTGATAGGCGGCGACGGCCATGGAAAGGTTTCCCATCTTCGTGTAAATCACTCCCAGGTTGAAATACGGTTCGGCCATTTCGGGATGGGTGGCGATGGTCTCCTTGTAAATGCGAATGGCCTGCTTGAACTGGCCCTGCTTTTGTAAAATTGCGCCCAGATTGAACCGGGCGTCCACCTCCACCGGGTTGTACTTGATGGCCCGCGCATAGGAAACCTCGGCCTCTTTCAGCTTGCCCATGGAGTGATAGGCCAGCGCAATAGTGAAATGGGCATCGGCGTCCTGGGGATTCTCTTTCAGGATGCCCTGATACTCCCGAATCACCTCGCGCAGAGAGGCGTACCCCGACACGCGATCCTGGGCACGGACAACCGCCTCATCCTTGGCTTCCTTCTGCTTGACCTCGGACGACTTGCCCTTCGGCTGTCCCCAGACCGACACCGGAGCAACTAAAGGCAACAACAAAAACAAAACGGCCGACCGCATCCGCAACATGATCAGAGCCCTCATCGCGTGGCTATTTCGTCCACCACCCCTTCGAAGATTCACCCACCGCAGAATAGTACTTCTTTTTCACGACCAGCCATTCGTTCTCCGAAAGCTTCAGGTCGACCGCATCCTCCTCCACATCCAGCCTAAACTCGTTCACCTCTTCCTGGAGAGAACGAACCTGGTCCACGAAATCCTCCTCACTGCCGTCAAAGGCAATAGAGTGCTTCTTCACCAGCTTCACCTTGGCCAACTCGAACTGCGCCTTGGCCAGCAACAGCTCCTTGTCCCTGAGTTTCAAGACATAGTATAGGTGATCCACCTTGTCATCCAGGTAGTCCACCTTGGCTTCCAGCATGTCGATCTCCATGTTGATCTTGTCGACCTCGCGTGCAGCCGCGGAATCCTGGCTATTCTCGAGGTTCTTGACCCGCTCCTCGGTTCTGTCGATCTCCCGCTTGGCGCCGTTGATCTGGCGCTTGGTGGTGCTCTTCTGATCCACGGCGATGGTCACCACCGTCTCGGCCTGAAAGACCGACCGGCGGCTGCTCTTGGGCAACCGCCTAATCAAACTCTGATCCACCGAGTACGAAAGGGAAGCCCCGCAGCCCAGCAGCGTCGCGGCCGTAAAAATCACAACGAGGCAGGCTGTCTTGATTCTTGTCATCGTTCCTCCCAGCTTTCTAGCACCGCAAGAAGCGCGGCACAAGGCCGACGCGCGGGCGTGAGAGCCTTCGGTGTAAACTGAACTCGAGATTGCGATGAGTTTCGTCATTTCAAGTGCCTAGCGAATGCGAAGCGCACTCAAGGCATTCTTCACCGACGGATGGATGTTGGGTGTGGAAAGATCCGTCGCCCGGGCCTCCGAGATCACCGGTTTGATCACCGCCCTGGCCCGACTCTCGTCCTTATATTTCATAAAGATGGCCGTCAGGTTCAAACGGGCGGGCAGGTGGGTAGAATCCGTGCTCACGGCCTTCTTGAAGTAATCGTAGGCGTCCTGATCCTCGCCAAGGTGGAAGGCAACTACGCCCATAAGGTTCAAGGTCGGCGCGTGGTTGTCGTTGATCTCCATGGCCTTGGAAAGAACCAGTCTAGCCATGTAGAAATCCCCGCTCCAGATGGAAAGCATGGACAGATCGTCGAGCGATTTCAGATCGGCGGGATTCTTCAGCAACTTGGCCTTCAGATCTTCTACCTGCTTCCCGGCGGCCTTTCTCCCGCCGCGCCGCCTTGTGACCTGCCCGGCGGGCTCCTGCTTGGTGATGCAAGCCATGGCGTAGGAACCGAACACCTTCTTCTCCCGGACCGTTCGGACGCAGGTGTCCAGATAGGTAGTGGCGTTTTGCTTCTGCATTGTCACCTGCTCGCCGATCACCTGCTTGTACTGCTTCTTCTGATCGGCGGTCAGCTCGCCGGGGATGGGGGCGGACCCCAGGAAATTGGCGAAGTTCGCGTACAGCTGGTAGAGACGGAACAACGAGGCGATGGCCCAGGTAGGCTCCTTCATCTGCACGACGCCCGCGTAAATCTGCTCCATCATCTGGATCATTTGCATCTTGCCTTCCAGAACCGCCTGGTCCGGCTGCCCGGCACCGAAGCGAATCTTGGCGTAGTCGGCGTAGAGCATCTCACCCAGACGAAACTGGCCTTCCGACGAAAGCGCGACATCATCGGGGCCGCCGGAGCTCGCCGCCGCCATGTAGGCCTGTTTGGCCGCCTCGATCTTGCCCCGCTTCTCCAGCGCCTTGGCCAGCAACAACTGGCCCTTGACGCTGGAGGGCAGCTCCGACACGGCTTTGCGAGCACTGGTAAGCACCATGCGCCAGTCGTCCATCTTGGCGTAGGCGTCGGCGATCTCCACCATGATCTGCCCGCGCCGATCTCCGGTGGCGCCATCTAGGAGGATCTGGTAGTCCTTTACGGCCGCGCCGAAGTTCCCCAGGTAGCTGTGGAACTGAGCCGCCGCCATCATGGCCTCCCGGGCCTCTGGCTTGCCGGGAAACTTATTGAAGAAATCCTCGTACAATGAGGCGGCCCGCTCGAAGTCGGCCATCTGGGCCGAGAAGTTACCCAACGTCGCGTAGACGTCGTGCAGGTACTTCGACTTGGGGAACTTGTTGGCCAGTCGGCCGCCGGCCTGGAAAGCCAGCTTGATGTCCCGTTTCTCCTTGGCTATGACGAAGGCGCGGTAGATGACGTTCGCCGCCTGACCGATGTCTACCTCGTCGGCGTAGTCGATCAGGGCCTGGGCCGCGTCTCCGCCATCCTTGGCCACCTCGAGGGTCTTCTTGTCGATCTCGCGATGCTCGGCCGCCTCCACGATGGCCGCGACCTCCCGCTTGAACTTGTCGTTTCGGATGCTCCCGTCGGAGACGAACGCCCGCCCCTGCTTGGCCAGACCGCGGTAATCCTCCAGTTGTTTGTAGCAGTCCAGCACCAGGTGCCCGGCCACCGCCATCTCGGAATGGGAGGGATACTGCTTGATATACTCCAGAAACGACTCGATGGCCTGCTGGTAATCGCCCTGCTCGTAGAACATCCTGGCCACGTTGAACTTGATGGTGGGGGTCTTGGGATCCCGGGGATACTTGCCCACGTAGTAGGCCCCCAACTGCTTCATCCCCTGGCGGGCCTCGACCAACCCGAACTTGGATAGGTACTTGGCGTCGGCCAGGGCACGCTGGAAGGACTGAATGGCCGAGTAGATGGCGTCCTTGCGGTTTTTACTCTCCTCCATCTCCCGGGCGATGTCCTCGTAGGCGCGCCCCGCCTCCAGGTTCTGCTTGGAGTTGAAGAGCGATTCGGCGTAGTTGTATTTGACCTCCTGCAGCTTATCCGAGTAGTCGAAGAAGCCGAGGTAATTCTTGTACGCCCGGGCGGCAATACGGTAGGCCCGCCTTTCCTGCCGTTGCTGCGCCAGCTTGTGCAGCTTGGTAACGATGTCGCGGGCGTACACCTCAAACTCCTTGGCCAACTGTTTCTTCTCCTCGTCGGGAACTCGCCAGGAGTAAGAGTAGCGAGCGGCCGCCTTGACGATGGCCTGGACGTCTTCGTCGACCTTCTCCTTGTTCTTGGAAAACGCCGAGGCATCGTAGATGCGCTGGGCGTAATCCAGGTTCTTTTCCACGTCGTTCGACAGCGCGATGATCCGCCGGTACATCAGGGCCGAGCTGTCGAACTGCTCCTTGATGAAATAGCGGTTGGCCAGCTTGGACAGCGCATGCAGATAGACGATCTTCGAGGTGGCCAGCTTGCGGAAGTACTCTAAAGCGATCTTGGCCGGATACACCTCGGTGAAGCAGAAGACGATCCCGTTGATGGCCTCCAGTCTTATGTTGACCATCTTGTGGGTGTCGATGGAGACGCCCTCGTCGGGGCTATTCTGGGAGGTGGCCACCTGCTCGAAGAGGCTCAAGGCCTTCTTCCAGTGCTTCTTATCGGCCTTGGCACGATTGATCTCCACCCAGGCCAGCTTGTAGCGGGCCATGTCGTGCATGGGCGACTCACGATACTCCAAAATCTTCTTGTAGTTCTTCTCGGACTCATTCAAATCATCGTGGTTGAAGTGGTAGTCGCCGACGATGTAGAGCGCCTCTAACAGCAACGTGCTCTTGGGATAGTCGTCCGCCAGCTTCTTGTAGGCGCTCAGCATCTCCTCGTGCATACCCAACTCGTGGTACTCGTGACCCGCGAAGAACAACACCTTGTCGTTGTAACGATACTCGGGAAACCGGTGCATCAGGTCCTTGTAGATGGTGATGGCCTCGTTCTTCAGTAGCTTGGCCTCCGGAGAGGCCAGAGCCTGGTCGGCCCCCTTGGTCTCCACGGCATGGTAATACACCAGGCGTGACTTCTCCACGTGCAGCTCGGCCAGGCGAAAGATGATGTCCGGGAGATAGGGAGCTCCCTTGGACTTCTTGATAAGGTCCTTGGTCACCTCGATGGAGTGATCCACCTTGATGACGTCCCGCTTCAGGCCCTCGACGAACTCGGCCTTTTCCACGGCCTCGTCGGTCAGAGAAAAACCGCACAGCACAGCACCCCAAAGCGCCAGGACAATAACGAATCCAGCTCGCTTGTATGACTTCATAATCACTCCCAGCGTTCCTCGCTAAAACAACGATCCTCGATGAAAAAACGGAAATCGTGCAGTTCGTCGTTCCAGAACTCGCCGTCGAATTCGTAGTACACCATGGGACCGGACGTGGGAATCAGGTCCTTCTTGGATTCCTTCTCGGCGGGTGCGCCTTTGAGACGCTTGTAGATAGAGAGCCCGATCTCGTACTCGAGAAGGTTCATCTGCTCATCGAAATCCAAGAGCCTCTCGGCCACCGCCCGGATCCCCAGATCCAGCTTGTCCTCGAGCCGGCGGTTGGCATCCCGGATCTTCAAATCGTAGATGCGGGACAGGTGATCCTGCAAGCCGTTGTCGCCCCAGGCGGAGGAGAAGTTGTCCAGCATCCCCAGTTCGGTGTCCAGCAACCGCTGGAACCGGCCCAGCTCCACCAGCGCCGGCTCCTGCAAGGCGGCATCCAGAATGATTTCGTTCTTGTCCAGATCCACACGATCGTATATGGCATCGATGGCCTCGCCGTAGTAATGACTAAACTCCGCCACCGCGTCCTTGGCCACGTTGTAATGGCACAGGTTCTTGTAAATCAGGGCCTTGATCAGGAACTTCTCCGGGTTGAAATAGCGGTAGAAAGCCGGAGCCTCCAGGGCGTACAGCAGACCCATGGCCCGCCGGTAGTCCTTCATGTAGTACTGCGTCCAGGCCTCCTCCAGAAATACGCTGGCCTGCTTCTCGATGGGCGCATCGATGGTTTCGTACATTTTATAGGCTTCTTTGAATTTCTTCTGCTCGAACAGAATCCGGGCCACGCTCTGACGGGTGCTGTTGACCACGTCGGCCAGCTCGATGTCCGACTCGAGTATCTCTATAAACGTCTTGATCGCGTCATCCAGGTTGTACTTCACCAGCTCGTAAACCGCCCGGACATACCGGGACTTGTATAAGTAGTAGGAATCCTCGCGAAGCTTTCCGAAATGCCGGAGCCCCCACCGGATGAAGCCGTTGCGATAATCTAAAAGCCCCTGGTAATACTCGACGAAATCACGCAGATCCTCGCGCACGTAGCCGAAACCGGTGTCGTAGACCAGATCCTTTAGAATCAGCTCCTGGTCGAAGGGATGGTTGCGGCTGATGCGCTCGATGGCCTGGAGGGCGTCGGGAAGCAGCTCCGGCTTGGTCCGGTTCTTGGCCACGTTGTAGTAGTACTCCATGGCCGCGTGGGTCAAACCGACCTTGTCGAACGCCATGGCCAGAAAGTACTCGGCGTATCCGTACTGGTCCGCCCCGGGCTGGTTGCCGGCGAGGTAGTCCCACAGGCGCCTGGCGGCATCCACGTAGCTACCCTCGTAATACAGTTTCACGCCTTCGTCGAACACCTCGGGACCGACCCGGACCTCCTCCTCCACCATTCCCTCCAACTCCTTCAACTCCTCGTCGCTCAGGCCGGTTTCCCCGGTGGGTGGCGGGGGTGGAAGCGGAACCTCGCCCTCCTCCGGCGGAGCTTCCGACCCCTCCTCTTGTGCCGGTACGGGGAAGGCCCAGAGCACCGCCACGAGAATCGGCAACAGGAACCATGGCTGCGTCTTTACAGAGTACATGAAAACGATCTCCTAAATATTGACGGCAAACGAGAAACCTACCAGGGCCGAGTTCTCCAGGGGAAAATCCCCGCGGTTGAAGCACAGCATGACGACGGTGTCCCTCAGGTCGATCTTGAAGGACCACCTGGGACTGAACCAGAAGCGGGCACCGAAGCCGCCGTTGACGCCGAACTCGTAACGCGCGTTGTTCAGATCGCCGTCCCAGATGGGATAGGGATTGCGGAACAGGAAAGCACCCCCCAGCGTGGCGTAAACCTCGAAGTGCACCACCGTACGGTTAAACAGGGATTGTTTGCCGTAAAGGAGCTTGAAGATGAGGTTGGTGTTCTCGAAGAAAACCACCGCCGGAAACTCCGCGGGGGAGACGTCGGGCATCTGGTCGAGCAGCTTGGTTTTCAGCTTGCTGTCGCGGTTGTAGGTCCAGCCCACCCGGAACAACTCCAGGGCAATGAAATGATTGAAGTGGATGGTGTAGCTCAGTTGCGCGCCGTACCCCTTGGCAAAGGGATCCAACGGAAGGTAGGCCCAGCCTATTGAGATTTCGTGGTTCAGCTCGAAGAGCCGACGCTGGATGGGACCGTAGGCGCTCTTCTCCCGGTAGGACTGTTCCTGCGCCCGCGCGGACGGGACGGACAACAGAACCGACATAACCAACAGGACGAGTGAGAATCTTGCGGTTCTCATTCCTTCACCCCCTTCTCCTCCTTTTTCACCTTCCGTTCCTCGGCAAAGGCGTTGTAGCAGAATCCAACGCCGAAGTAGAGCGTGCTGTCCACGCCGCCTTCCTCCAGATAAACGTACTCGCGCACCTCGAAACGGAGCGACAGAGTGTCGGAGAGGAAGATGCGCATCCCCACACCCACGTTCCCCGCCGGGAACCAGGCCGTCTCGAACTTCTCCGCGCCGACCCCCAGAACAAAGTAGGTCTCCATGTAAACAATCAGGCTGTCGAACAGGGTCATTTTCCCGTACAACGGCTTGAGCATGAGATTGGTGTCGAAGGAATAGTCGATTCGCGGAGTGTCGGTCGCGCTGGCATCCCACTTGTCGGACAGCTCCGACTTCAACCCCGTGTCCACGTCCAGATACTGGGAAAACGCGAAATGAATCGCCTCCCAGGCCCACAGGTCGTTGAAGTGCACCACGTAGTGACCCGACACGGCAAAAAACTTGTAGAACGCATCCAGGGGCAAAAACGCCATGGACAGGGAAAACTCATGATTCATGCGGTAGTCACGCGCCTGGATGGCGAACACCTTGCCCTGATCCAGATCGTCCTCCTGGGCCGGGGCCCGAAACGGGAGCGACACCAACATCGCCAGGATAAACCCGACCGACACCTTCAGAAAACCACGAATACGAGAAGGGTGCATCAGGCCCTCCCTCTGGATATTCACTTAGAATCCAATGGAGTTGAAAATGAAAGGATAGGACACCACCACTATGCCGCCTTTAGGCTTCGGAAACTTCCAGCCTTTTATCCTGGCGGAGACGCACATGGCCACCGCCGGTGTCGCCATGGTGTTGCTCTTGGTTTTCACCACGCTCACGGAGCCCGAAATCGTGATGGTCCACTCCATGATCAGTTTTCCCGCCAGCTTGGAGTTGAGCATCAGGTTCTTTTCGTAACAGTACTGGATCTCCCGCAGGTGCTTCCGGACAACCTTGGCGATGGCATCCCGGCTCAGGTGGCCGCGCACGCGCATCTTGCGCTTGGGCGCCTTGAACACCACACCGCCGACGCCGCGCTTGCCCGTCTTGCCTCCGCGCAGCGCGCCGGGGCCGATTCCGGCCATACCGCCCCGCCCCTTGCCGCCACGGAGGAGATCGATACCCGCCTTGACTCCCACCCCGCGGCCGCGGGAGACCACCACGCTGGAGGTGGGAAGCTTGGTAACCAAACCGGAGACCTTGTACCGGGAACGCCCTCCCGGCACTCGCACGGCGTCCAGGTTGGAAACCGCCGCGACGATGTTGCGAGAGGGTTTCTTCTTCGAGAGGTTGCCCAGTGCCGCCATCATCCCGGCGCCACCACCCTGATCGCCCGGGCCGCTGCCTTTCTTCCTGCGTTTTTTGGTCTTCTTGGGCTTTTTCTTCTTCTCGGGCTTCTCTTCTTCCTTCTTCTTCTCTTCCTTTTTCTCGTCCTCGGTCTTCTCCGGCTCGGGCAACTGATCGAGGGGAATCTCGACCTCCTCCTCGGGCTTATCCATCTGGATGTCTTTCAGGTCCACCTTGGCGAACCGATCGATGTCGGCATCCGAGGCGGCGTTGACACCCTTGGAGAAGAAGCTCAAGACCACGATGAAGAGGACATGGGCCAGGAAGGTCGAGCCGAAGATCTTCCAGGTCATGGGGTCGAACTTCTTCGTCCTGGGGACCGGGGGAAGCTTGGGGGGATTGACAAAGCGCACGAACGAACCGCCACCTTCGTGGATCAGGTTGGCGTAGTCTCCCTTCATGAGCTTGTACGCGTATACGTTCTTTCCCTTCCGGCCGGACATCTGGTTCGTGCCGGTTTTCAACCCATCCACGGCCACCGTCCTCCCGCCGGTGATGACGCCGCCGGAAAAATCATCCGTAAACAGCACCCGGCACGAGCCGGTCTCTTTGTAGTGGGCCAGAACAAACTTCTTTGGGCCGATACGATGCTTACCGCCCTTCCCAATCTGCTCGTAGCTGAGAACCTGCTTCTCTGAGCTGTACCCGATGATCTCCACCACCGGATCCGGCTCGGTGGAAACCTGCGGCTGGGCGAAGTTTTCGCGGATGAGGTTGTTCAGCAGGGAAAAGGGCTCCACGAAATCGCGCTGGGACTCCTCGTCCTCGCCTTCTTCGCCCTCTGGGTCGTCCCCCCCCCGATCACCCTCGACCGGGGGTTCGGGCTCCTCACCCGCCGGCAGGAATGATTCCGGCTCTGCCGCTACCGGTGACTCCGGCATGACCCCGCCGGACCCCATGTCCCGCACTTGGTGGGGAAGCTGCTCCGGCTGTAAATCGGGGGCCAACTCCAGCGAAGGACTACTCTCCGGCTCGGGGGTCAGCCACCGGGTGCTGTGATCCGGCGCCGCGTCCTGCGACTGGGGAGATAGAAGCGGGCTCTGCTCCACATGGGTATCGACCGAGTATTCGTCCGGCTCGAACTGCTCGGTGACCGGCTCGTGCTCTTGGGTTGCCTGCACGGCCTCGGGGGGCTGCTCCACCCGCTCGGCCGCGGGGGGCTTGAAACCGCCCAGTTCCTCGCGCAAGGCGGCGGCGATCTCCCCTCGCCGGGACTCGACCTCCCGAACCGGCTCCTGGGTCGAAGCGCTGGAGGGCTTATCCTCCGGCGGGTAGGCCGGCTGGGAGCGTGGTGGCGCCGGGTGCGCGGGATCGAGCCCGGAGACCCCGCCCATCATCATGTTGTCGTCCACCACCTCGGGCTTCACCACCTCGGTCATTTCCCGGATGGCGACGTCGCGATCGACGATGCGGGTCTCGTCACCAGAGCGCCGCTTGGGCTTCTTCTTGGCCAACAGCTTGAACTTCAGGGCAAACGAGCCGATGGACACCTCGTCCCGGCTGTCGATGAAGCAGCGCTCCACCGACTCGCCGTTGACAAACGTGCCGTTGGAGCTGCCCAGGTCTTCGATGACCAGGCCCTCGGCGTTTACGTTCAACTCGGTATGGGTGCGCGAGATTACGTCGTCGTCAAGCTGCAGATCGGCCTCGGGGCTCCGGCCGATTGTGAGAACATTCTGGGCAAAACACTCGGTGCCCCAGAAGCGCCCCTCGCGGAAGATGAACACCTGGATTACTATGTGTTCCTGTCGATCTTGCGATCGCTGACCCATCGACAACCCCTTTTAAAAACAGCCCCGGGAAAACTCTCGCTCACTTCTCTGGAAACACCGTGTGAATGATCTCCTCCCGAAAACTCGTTCTCCTTTTCACCATGCTCTTCAGCTCGGTGTCCTTACGTTCCAGGATCTGCACCTCGCCCGCCTTGGTGGTCTGCCCCTTGATCAGCTGGGCATCGAACTCGATGCGGGTAGTCCGGCGCAACGACGGGCCACCGGCGCCGGCGGGAGCGGCCGCGGGCTCGGCCGCGGGCACGGGCTCCGGTTTCGGGCGGGCCTTGCGCCGTTTCGGGCGCTTGCGCCGGCGGGCAATCTTCGTTCCCTCGGCGCCGGCCATCCGGACCCCGGAAGTTTTTATAAGAGGAAGCGCCGGCGCCTCACCCACGTCCGCAAGCAGGAAGGCCAGCAGCACCATCACTACAACCGACAGCCGAGCAGGTAACCTCATGGGAAAACCTCCCTACATTTTCTCCAAGGCTTCGCTTGGGAGCTACCATCACCAACCGGCCTTACAACATGTTGTCGCGTTTCCATCAGCAAGTGCCTACTTCTTCATCACCACGAACCGGAAATTGGGGTACCCCGCTTGCGCCGAAGTCTTCATCACCAGGTCGACCGTCTCGAAAGGCAGATTCTTGTCCGCCTGGAACGAAATCACCGTCTCGGATTCGGTCGGGTTAACTTTCTCTTGGCTCTCTATCTCTTTGAACTTCTTGAGTAAGTGAAAAAGCGGCAGGACGCGCTTCTTCTCCTTGTCGATCTTGACCCCGGTAAACTTGCCGTTCTTGACCTTGGCCACGGTGTTGCCCTCCACCTTAAGCTCGGTTGGCGTGACGTTGACGTTGATGGCCCACCTGAACTCGATGGCCGCGGTCGACTCGGGCAGGGTCAGGTCCTGATCCAATTTCAAGTTTTGGTCCTGGTTGGAGAAGGAAAAAATTAAAAACACCAGGATGATGGTAAACATATCCATCATCGAGGTGAGGTTCAGGTCCATCGCCTTTTCTTTTACTCTCCTAGGCCTTTGTCCCATTGCTTCTATCCCTCACAAAATCGACGAGACCACCGCGTTGGTGAACAGGTGCTCACGCGTGTCCAGGCGCTTGTCCAGGATCCGCTCCCGGGCGGCGTCCATGGCATGAACAACGACGTCGTAGAGAATATCCTTTTCGGGAAGGATGATCACCGTGTCGCTCTTGTTGTACTTGTCATGAATCTTCTTGCAGCGTTCGGCCAGCTTCTCGAAATCGTACTTACCCTGCTCTTTGGGTATGGTCCCGCCGATTTTCTGCAACTCATCGGGCGGCTGGTCGCCCTGGGCGGAGAGGACAAAGCCGCTTTTTGCGATCTGGAGGTTTAAAGTGATCTTCTTCAACTCCTTCTTGGGCTCGTCCGCGGGGTCCGCGCCCCCCTCGGAGAGCGCGGGCACCGAGGCGTTGATCACCGAAACCTGGAAGAAAGCCGCGCACATCAACAGAAACGGAATCATGGCCAGAAAGAGATTCATGACTGGCACCATGTTCAGGTGCACCGGATCCTCTTCGCTCCTTCTGGGCATGGACTGCCTCCCTGTCCCCCTCCCGAGGTTAGACGCCTGTCAACGCCGCATGGTTCCCATCCGGTTCTTGGCGGATATGTGGTTGAACAGCGTCATGGCGCTATCTTCGATGGTGTCCATCAACACGTTCTGCCGGGCGGTCAGCACGGCATGGGCAATGGTTGTCGGAATGGCCACGATCAATCCGAACGCGGTGGTGCTCATGGCCAGCGAGATGCCCCGGGCCAAAACCTCCTGCTTCTTGGCGGCCGAGGCCATTTCAACGCCCTCGAACGCCATGATCAGGCCGAAAATCGTGCCCAAAAGACCCATCAAGGTGGCCACGTTCGCCAACGTGGCCAGATACGGCGTGCGTTTCGATATCTGGGGCCCTACTTTCATGGTGGTCTGTTCCAGGGCGCGGCGTATCTCGATGTCCGAGCGGTTGGCCTTGAGCAGGCCCGCTTTGAGCACCACGCACATGGGATGGCTCTGCCGGGTGTTGCATACCTCGATGGCCCGGCTGTAATTGTTGGAGTCGACGAAAGACAGGATCCTCGAGAGGATCTGGCTGGCGTCGATCTTGAACCGCATCCAGAGCGCGTAGGCTCTCTCGATTACCAGTGTAAACGTGTACACCGACACCAACAGGATCAAGAACATCCAAATGCCGCTGCGTGAAAAGGGATTGAATTGCTCCAAAAAACCCATGTCGTTTCTCCCAGCACGGCTCCTGCCGCGGTCAAACAACCCACGCAGGACTCGCCGCTTCAGTTGAACCGCTCACATAATTTCCGTCAGATGCAAAACCACCGCCAATAAAACTACCCAGTTAAAATCCTTGCCCTTTTTCCAGATCTTCCAAACTCGACAACCTACTTTAATCCCACGGCCTCTAGCGAGCTTTACGAGCTTTACGAGCTTCAGATTGTATATGCGAGTTTGAGTCTAGTCAAGAGAATCCGGGGTCCGGGCCAAGTCGCAATGGCTGATTATTACAAAGAGAACGGGCCGCCCTGCCTGGCAGGACGGCCCGTCCCTGGGATAGGGAAGGAGCCTTGCGGGCTATAACGGCTAGCGCCTCCGCAGCCGCAGACCCACCAACCCGAGCAGCATGGCCAACAGGCCGACAGCACTGCCCGCGCCGGGAACGGTTGCACAGCCGCCGCCAACGGGATCGCCTTCTGCCGTGAGCTTGAACTCCGCCGTGGCCGTACGCTTGCCGGGATAGAGGTCGTCCTCGAACACCAGCTCGACGGCCACGCGGATGAGGTATTCACCAGCCTGGTCCACGGTAAAGTTCACCATCCGGCCCTCTTTGTAGTGGTAGTTGTACGGGGTGGAGAGGGTCGCGGAACCTCTGGGGTTCTTGATGCTGGAGTGGGAGCCGTCCGGGCGAGTCACGGACCACTCGTACTTGATGGCGCGGTTCTTGCGGTTGGCCCAGATAAGCAGGGGAACCTTCTCGCCCGGGCACACCGACCGGTCACCACCGGCGTAAACCTGGAACGCCGAGGTGGGATCCAGGCAGGCATCCACGCGATCCACCACATAGCAGAAGTTGGTGTCGCAGACATCGCCCAGACCGTCGCGGTCTTCGTCTCTCTGGTCGTCGTTGGCCACGCGCGGGCAGTTGTCGTACTTGTTGAGGATGCTGTCGTCGTCCATGTCGGCGTCGCACATGTTACCCATCGCGTCTCCGTCCGAGTCAAGCTGGTCGGGGTTGTTTACCAGCGGGCAGTTGTCCACGAAATCCTGCACGCCGTCCGAGTCCTTGTCGCTGTTGCAGGCGTCGCCGAAGTTGTTGGGGTCGGTGTTCAGCTGACCCGGGTTGTGGACAAACGGGCAGTTGTCCACGATGTTGTCCCAGCCGTCATTGTCGATGTCCACGTCGCAGGCATCGCCCATGGCGTCCGAGTCAGTGTCCAACTGGGTGGGGTTGCGAACCAGCTCGCAGTTGTCGGCGATGTTGAGCACGTTGTCGCCGTCCTTGTCGGGGTCGCAACGGTCGCCGATTTCGTCGCCGTCGGCGTCCAACTGCAGCTCGTTGGAGGTTGCCCCGCAGTTGTCGCAGGCATTGCCCACCGCGTCGCCGTCACGATCGGTCTGGTCGCGGTTGGGGACGAACGGGCAGTTGTCGAAGTCGTCCTCGATGCCGTCCTCGTCGTAGTCGTCCGCGTACTGATAGGTGTCGCCCAGGTCGGTGTTGGCGATCAGAATGGAACCACAGCCACAGCCGCAACCGCCGCCGGACTCGTCGGGAGTACCGCACAGACCGCCGGTGCACTCACCGGGAGCCTGGGCCATCGCCGGACCGGCCACGAAAAGAGCAATCACAGCTACCATTCCTACCAAAAATACCTTTTTCATTACCTGCCTCCTTGGGTTATTTGTTTTCTTCATTGTTTTTATTGCGTTGCGCATTCAACCCTCTAGAATGCGAGATCTGTGCCAAACTGAGACGCCACGCGGTAAAACAAAAAACACCTGTAATAACATCTAGATAACCGACGAGTCGACCGGGGGCCCGGGACCAGGCACCAGAAAAAAATGGGGTCTCGAGTCCACAGAAACGCCCATGTCCCGGACCCGGATGGACCAAATCCAATGCCGGAAAAAAAATGTCATTATAGTAATAGCTGTTACGCCGGGGTCTGAAACCCCCACGCGGGGCCTGAAAAAAGCCCAGGTGGGGTCTCGACCCCACACATCGGCTCAGATTTCGCGCCGGCGGAAGCTTTTGGAGATATGGTGAGCCACCCGAAAGGAGTTGGCCAGAATGGTGGGAGTGGCCGGTACCCCCCCGGAATTGGGCAGGAAGCTCCCGTCGGTTACGTAGAGGTTCTTTATGTCGTGGGCCTGGCAGCATGGATCCAACACCGATTTTGCAGGATCGGTGCCAAAACGGCAGGTTCCGTGCTGGAGATGATAGGTGGTGGTGGCCCAGGTCCAGGGGGTGACCTTCCTGGGGGCGGGCCTGATGGCCTCGAGGATATCCATTCCCCGCCGCACCATCAAGCGGTTGACATCGTCGGAGGCCGGGTGATGGCGGTTGGTAATCCGAGCCACGGGCAAATTGAAGCGATCCTTTACCCGCGGATCCAGGTCCAGGTAGCAACCCTGGTGGGGCAAGAACTCGCCGAACACCTCGAATTCGATCCAGAGCTCCTCGTGAAAATACTTGTGCAGGCGATCCTTGAGCTTCTGACCCCACAGCGACCACTTCGAGTCCAGAGCCAGGCGGATGGCCGCGTTGATGGGGTTGGGATGGTGCAGCAAGAAATTGTAGGTGCCGCCCTTGGGGAGCAAGAGCGGCGTCTTCTCCATCCAGTAATCGTCCTGGACGGACCGCAGGAGGAAGGGAAGATCCATTCCCGCTTTACCCAGCTTCGCTTCCAGCTCGCCCCGGTCGAAGACGGCCGTGGCCTTACCGAAGGTGGAGAAGGTCAGGTTTTTTCCCAGCAGGCCGCTGCGGTTGCAGAGCCCATGAGGAAAGCGTCCGGTTTCGGAAAGCAGCAGCAACCGGGCGCTTTCGATGGCGGAGGCGGCCAGGACCACGACCCGGGCCTGGATCCTTTTGACCTCTCCCTGGGGATCGATGTACTCCACTCCGGTCACGCGATCGTCTCGGTCCACCAGCACGCGCCGGGCCATGCACCCAGGCTTGATCAGACAGCGTCCGGTGTCCTCGGCCGCGGGAATGAGGCTGGCCAGCGTCGAGGACTTGGCCCCGTTCTCGCAGCCGTAGTCTCCGCAGAAGCCGCAGTAGTTGCAGGGCGGGCGGTTTCCATAGGATCGGGAAAGGATCGCCCGGGGCGTTGGGAAAGAATGGAATCCCAAGGACTGCGCCGCCTGGTCGAGCAACTTCGCGGCCGGGTGGGAGTGCAGCGGCGGAAGGGGGAAGGGGCGCTTGCGGGTCTCGTATGGGTTGATGCCGGCCTGCCCGGAGACGCCGATGCGAGCCTCCATGAGATCATAGTAAGGCAGCAGGTCATCCATCCGCAGGGGCCAGTCGGCCAGATCGGCACCCTTTACCCCCCCGGTCATGCTCTTTAAGCGGAGATCCGACTCCTTGAAGCGGTAGAAGAAACCGCTCATGTGGACGGTTCCCCCGCCCACGCACACGCCAATCCATCCCTCGCTGGTCCGATGGGCTTCCTTCTGGCCCTGCTTGCGGATAGTCTTGGGGTCGTAGCCGTCGTAGGGATAGGGAACAAAGAAATCGCGGCGGCAGACGCCCACCTCGTCGTGGGTGAATTCGCGCACGCTGTACCAGGGCCCCCTTTCCAGCACCACCACCTTCGCGCCGGCCTCGGAGAGAGTCAGAGCCACCGGCGCACCCCCGGCCCCGCTGCCCACCACCACGACGTCTGCCTTCTGAACGGAAGTCATGGCAACCTCTTGGGGGCCCACCAGCAGGGAGTGCGGCCGATGAAGCGCCAGCCCACCCCGTCGCGGTTTCCGCCGTACTTGGGGTCGGACAGGAATCCCTCCAGCGTCAGCGTCACCAGCCGCTGGAAGAATGCGCTCGAGTTGAACCGCTTGGCCCGCACCTCCCCTTTCTGGAACCGGGTCAACACGGCGTCCTGTTCGTCGGGCTTGCAATCGGCAAATGCCCGGCGGTACTCCGCCCGGGCGATGCGATCGAGGTGCACCGCCCCGACCTTCAAAATGGGCTTCCAGTCCGAGACTATCGAGAAGGGCTGGCGCGAAATCCAGTAGTCCATGTACTCGGGCACGCCCGCCTCGACGGCGCCGGGTAGAATCCTTTCCGCGGCCGAACAAAGAGCCCGCCGGCGGTCCGGCTCGAACACCAAAAGCGACGCCCCCTCGCGATTTTTCGCGGGACCGGAGCCGCAGCCGGGCAGCAACCGCCCGGCCGAGATCGAAAGCAGGGAAAGAATCATCTGTCTGCGGTTGAGCCTCATGATCCTTCCACCTCCGGCAACCCGTCGTGGCAGGCCGAACATCCCCGCCGGTGCTCCCGAATGACCGGGCAAAATCCTTTGTGCTCATCCGGTCCGGGCATGCTCCCCGGGTGACAGCGGGTGCAATCGAGCTGATCTTTGCGCTCCAGAATATACGGGCAGCGGTGCTCGAACCGGCCGCAGGCCCGGCCCGCTTCCCCCGAGTGGCAAGTGGTGCAATTCGCCATCGCCAGGCCCTGGCTCCGGGTCCTCCGGTTACATTCGCCGCCCGAGCGCTCGAGCACCAGGCTCTCGAGGTAAATAAGCAGATCCACCAAAGCCTCGGTATTCTTTTCGAAGGTGTGCGCGAAGGATGGCATGGTCGACTGGGGGAAATTGGCGGCGGGATCCACCAGGCTGGCCTCGAGATAAGCCAGGCTCCTTCTGCCGATGGAGCGCAGGTCGGTACCGAAATCCCACCCACCGCGCCCCCCGCGGGTCAATGGATGGCAGATGGCACAGCCCAGGCTCAGGTACAGCCTGGCGCCGTTTTTCAACCGTTCCATCCCCGGCCGATCTCCGGGCAGGTGGCAACGGGCGCAACTAGCCTGGATGTGAGGCAGCCGGTGCAGGGGATCCGTCCGGCCCGTGCCGGGCGCGGCATGGGCGGTCCGGGACTCCAGCGCCCGGGGGGTGCCCCCGTGACACACGCTGCACCCGACCCGGTTCTTTACATGATGCGCCAGAGGAGCGGGGTGGGCCCGGAAAGGAAGCGGGATCTCCTCACCGGCCAGGTCGGCGCGAGTCACTCCCAAATGGCAGGTGGTGCAACGATCCACTTCCCCGACACAGTTTTCAAACTGTGCAATCCCCAACTCCCTTCCGGCCGGGACCGCCCCCAACTCGCGAAAGGCGTCTTGGTGACTGCGCCACTCGGTGCGGCAGCCGCGAAATGCCACCAACAAAAAAACCAGGGCCAGGGCCAGCGCGCTCAGCAACAAGCCCGCCCGCAAGCGCAAAGCGTCCTTTCGAGCGTCAAATCCCACCGGGCCACGCCTCCCCGGGAAGGTAGAAAACCCAGTCGGGCCCCCGCAGCAAGCCCATCACCGTAAACCCCACGACGGCCACCAGCATCACCACGAAACCGGAGAGAAACGCGCCCCGCGTAGATCCGGTCAGCCACCCCCCGAGAACAAACGCGGCAACGGCCAGCACCAGCATGCCCGTGGCGGGATTGAACAAATCCCGCGCCAGAGGATCCAATCCGTCGGCCGCCGTGACAAAAAGGGCCTCGAACACCAGAAAGGCCAAAACGGAGGCCGCCAGGGCGACTACGACCGCCCGGCGGCACTGCCGCGGGCCGAACCACGTACCCACCCCCCGGTCCTCCCGCTCCAGGAAAGGCAACAGCAGGAGACCGAACAGCAGCAGGCCGGGAAACACGAAGCCGCCCACCACCGATGAGTAGCTGACCGCTTCCTGCACCCAGAGGAAATACCAGGGGGCTTTCTCGGGGTTGCCCGGAGTGTGGAAATCGAGAGGAACCCCCAGCGGAGCTTTGACGAATGCCGACACCAGGCACACCACCGCCAGCACCAAAAGGACCAGGATGGCCTCGCGCAGCACCAGGTGGGGCCAGGCGGGAAACATCTTGGCGTCCTCTGGAAGAGTGGCGGATGCGGCCAGGCCACCGTCCTTGCGAATTCGCCAGAAGTGCAAGGCCAAAAACAAGAGCAGGCCGGCGGGCAGCAAGGCCACGTGCAAGGTATAGAAGCGCAGCAGGGTAGCCGACGAGACGATCTCCCCGCCCAGCAGCAAGCTCTTTATACATCCTCCGATCAGAGGAACGTTGTCCAGCATGGCCGTGGAAACCGAGACCGCCCAGAAGGACAGTTGGTCCCAGGGTAGCAGGTAGCCGGTGAAGGCCAGGCCCAGGGTGCAAAACCCCAGGCCGATCCCCAGAATCCAGTTCAACTCCCGCCGGCGATAGGATCCGGTGAACACCACCCGGAAGAGATGCAGCAAGATCACCAACACCATCCCGTGCGCGGCCCAGCGGTGCAACGCCCGGGTGAAGCCGCCCAAGGCGACCGCGTATTGAATGTCCTGCATGCTTTCGTAGGCCTGCCGGGAGGTCGGCAGGTAGTAGATCATCAAAAGGATGCCGGTGACAACCAGCACGAAGAACAAGGTGGCGGTGATTACTCCCAGCCCCAGGGTGGTCAACGGATGCAGCGTGCGCGCGGACACCTTGAGCACGTGCAGGTGGTAGATGAAATTCCGGCGCATCCGCTGCCCCAGCGCCGGCGCCGGGTCTCCGCCCGGCCGCAGACCGCTTCTCAGGGCACCAGGCAGGGATCGGAGGTTGGAAAGCAGGGCGGAAAAAAAGGACGGCTTCATGATTCCGCCCCGCCCGGGGAGATCATGGTCCCTACCGGTACGACCTGGCCGGTGTCCACCCAGACGCGGCCGTCGGACTCGACCCAGACTTCGAACCAGGGCAGCGGCGTGCGGGCGGGACCTAAAACCACCAGGCCCTGCTCGTCGAACCGAGCCCCGTGGCAAGGACAGAAGAACCCGTCGGCGGTCCGGCGCACCGTGCAACCCAGGTGGGTGCAACGAGATGAAAACGCCGCGAAGCCCCGCCCATCCCGAAGCACGAAGAGCTGCTGGTCTTGAAGCCAGGTCAGGGTGCCGGTCTTGAAGTCGGAGGGCAGTCCCAGTGGAAAGCGTTTTGGAGGCCCCTCGAAGAAATCCGGGCTGGCCAGGCGCAGCGAACCGGCCGCGGCCCCCAGAGCACAGGCACAGACAGTCCAGTTGCCGGCCCGCGCCAAGAACTGCCGCCGCGAAGACGGCGGCTCGGCACCCGGGTCCCCCGGACCCAACGACGCCTCGCGGGCCGCGTCCGCCCCCGCCTCCTCGGCCGGGATTTCCTCCTGGGTAGACTGACCGGGCGGCTGATCTTCTCCGGCCGATGTGGGTTTTTTCTTCTTCGCCGCTCTCTTACTACTCCGTTTTCCCATGACTGGATTCGAGTGTAGTCAACGGTCAGAACGTATGCAAGATAATGTCTGGGCGTCATTTATGACGCCCAGACAACGGCGCCGAGGAACACGGGCGCGACCCTCAAACGGCGAGGGCTGCTTCGCTGTAAATCGCGCCCCTACCTTCGCAGATAGATGGCGCCGACGGGACAAACCTCGGCGCAGCGGGTGCAGTCTCCGCAGTCCTGCTCGGCCAGGGGTTGGCCGTCGAAGGTGGAGACCACCGACTCGATCCCCCGGTTGGCGATGTCGAGTACGCCCTTCTTTACCTCGTGGTTGCAAACGTGAACGCACTTTCCGCAGAGCACGCAGTGGTTGGGGTTCAACCCCAGGTCGGCACGGCTCTCGTCGACTGGGAAATCGGGCTCGATCTTAAAAAGGCGCTTCCCTCGCAGCGGGATCTTTCTTAGCCTGGCGATCTCCTGCAGGGCGCAGCGGCGGTTGCCCGGGCAATCCTTGCAGTCGAGCCGATGCGTGGACAAAAGCATCTCGAACCCCGCCCGCACCAGGCGATCCACCGCCGGCGAGCGCGTGCGCACCACCATCCCGTCAAAAACCGGCTGGGTGCAACTGGTCACCGGACTCTCCCGATCCTCAACCTCCACCCAGCACAACCGGCAGCCCCCGTCGGGCGGCTCCAGTCCCCGGATGGCGCACAGGTTGGGCACCCAGATCCCCGCGTCTATAATCGCCCACAAAAGACGCGAGCCCACCTCGGCCTTGATTTCCCGCCCGTCCACGATGATGGTGGCTTTTGTCATTGCTTCACCTCGGTGCGGGGCGGCGAAGCGGCACTCGGAGGGTGCGCGGCCGCGGGGAGGTCTTTTTTCGGTGAGATCTTCACCACCGCGGCGTACTCCTCGGGGCAGGCGGCCACGCAGGAGTCGCAGTTTACGCACAGCGACTGATCAATGGCCTTGATCCGCTTCGAGGTGGTGTAGATGGCTTCGGGCGGGCAGCTGCCCACGCAAGCGTCGCAGCCCCGGGCGCACTTGTCCGGCAGGATGTAGTAGGCGGTCAATTCCTTGCAAACCCCGGCGGGGCAGCACTGCCGCCGGATGTGGGCCAGGTACTCGTCACGGAAGAAACGCAACGTGGTCAGCACCGGGTTGGGCGCGGTCTTTCCCAGGTTGCACAAGGAACCGTCCTGGATCTCGGAGGCCAGCCGATCGAGGTTTTCGATGTCTTCCTCGCGGCCTTCCCCCCTGGCGATCCGTTCCAGGATGTCCAGCATGTGCCGGGTGCCGATGCGACAGAAGGTGCACTTGCCGCAGGACTCCCGCTGGGTGAACTCCAGAAAGTAGCGGGCGGTCTCCACCATGCAGTTGTCCTGGTCTAGGATGACCATGCCGCCCGAGCCCATCATGGCACCCACCTCGCGCAGGGACTCGAAGTCGACGGGGGTGTCCAGCAGCGACTCCGGCAAACAGCCGCCGGAAGGGCCCCCGATCTGCACGGCCTTGAACTGCTTACCCCGGGGGACGCCGCCCCCGATGTCGAAGATCAGCTCCCTGAGGGTCATGCCCATGGGCACCTCGACCAGGCCCGGATTGGCGATCTTGCCGGCCAGGGCGAATACGGCGGTGCCTTTGCTGGTCTCGGTCCCCACGCTCTTGAACTTGTCGGGACCTTCGGCAATGACCGGGCCGACGTTGGCGAAACTCTTCACGTTGTCCAGCACGGTGGGCCGGCCGTACAAACCTTGCTCGACCGGAAACGGCGGCCGGATACCGGGCATTCCGCGACGGCCCTCGATGCTTCCGATCAACGCGGTTTCCTCGCCGCAAATAAACGCACCGGCCCCCTCGAAAACTTCCACATCGAACCCGAAGCCGGATCCCAAAACGTTTTTTCCCAGGAGGCCGACCGATCGCGCATCCGCTATGGCCTTCTGTATTGTCGAGACGGCCAGCGGGTACTCGGCGCGAACGTACACGTAACCCCGTCCGGAGCCAATGGCCAGCGCCCCGATGATCATGCCTTCGATCACCGCATGCGGATCGCTCTCCAAGATGGTGCGATCCATGAAGGCCCCCGGGTCGCCCTCGTCGGCGTTGCAAATGATGTAGTGGGGGCGGCCTTTGCGATCGCGGCAGGCTCTCCACTTGCGCCCGGTCGGAAACCCCGCCCCGCCCAACCCCCGCAGGCCGGATTCCGATACCGCCGCGATGACCGCGTCGGGCCCCATCTCGAGCGCCCGGAGCAACCCGGCGTAGGCCCCCTGGGCGACGGCCTGGTAAATGTTTTCGGGATCGTGCCGGCCGCAGCGGCGCAGCAGCCGGCGGACCTCCTTCCCGTAACGGGGCAGATCGGAAAGCCCCGGGTACTCGTCGCTGGGCTCGGCGGCGCCCAGGAGAAACTCGAATAGCGGGTCTCCCTCGATGAGGAACTTCTCGACCAAGTTGCGCGCGATGATCGGATTGAGATGGTGGTACCAAAACGCGGGAAAACCGGGCCGGCTGATTTGCGCCATGGGCTCGGCGTAGCAATGGCCGATGCAGCCGACCGTCTGGACCTCGGCGTCGAGCCCCGCCGCGGCCACGGCCTGCTTGAAACTCTCCACGACCGGCATGGCCCCGGCGGAGCGGCCGCAGGTGGCCGTGCCCACCAGGATGGCGGTGGCCCCCTCGCCGAAGAGCCGGTCGTGCTCCGCCTGGGCCTGTTCTTTCAGGCTCTCGAAGGAAGCGCGGGCGGTTGGTATGTCCAACTGGGTCATTTTCACTCTTGGTCCTGCTCTCTTTTTATTTTGTGCTGGAGCAAAAGCCCGTCCACTTTCGTCGGAGACATGTCCGCGATTACCTCGTCGCCGACCAGCGCCACGGGCGCCAGTGTACAGCAGCCCACACAGGCCACCCGGTCGAGGCTGTACTCCCGGTCCCCGGTCACCTCGCCCTCCGAAATGCCCAACTTGCGCTCGAAGTGATCCAGCACCAATCCGCCCTGCTTGATATGACAGGCGGTGCCCATGCACACCTTGATGGGGTATTTCCCGGGAGGAATAAACCGGAACTGATTGTAAAAAGTCGCCACGGCAAAGACATTGGCGGGTGATACGGACAGCCTCCCGGCCAGCGCCTTCATTCCGACCTTGGGAAGGTAGCCAAACTGTTTCTGCATGGCCAAAAGCGCGCCGATGAGGTTCGGGCTCTTTTCGGATCCGGAGAAAAACTCCTCGATCCAGTCTCGAACCTCTTGGTTTTCATCCACAAGCAGTCTCCCCGCCCCCGGCTATCCAACATGTATATCAATTATATCAATGAGAAATGCATTTCAAGACTCAATTTATCCTTTGGTCCAGGCACCCATGGCGGACAGAGCGGCGAGCAGGTAACAGAGCACGCCGCAAATCAACACCACCGTGTAGCCGGCGGTCATTCCCAGGATCACCGCCCCGATGGAGCCCACCACGGAGGCGAAGCCGTTGACTCCCCAGGCCCAGGGGATGCGTTCGGGATACGAAGCTTTGAGCCGGCGCACCAGGAGCGGAAAGGGCATGCCCATGACGAAACCCGGCGGGGCCAGGATCAGCACGGCCATCAGCACACGCAGGGCCGCGGGCCACGAAAGAGTCAGGTTTACCACCAGGGGAGCGAGAAGGGCGCAGACCAGCGCCACCCCGGCCGCCACCAGGCAGGCCCTCAGGGGAGCCCGAGACCCGAACTTCCTGGAGAAAGCGCTCCCCAGCCCCGAGAACACCAAGAGCGTCCCCAGCACGGTGGAGAAGACCAAAACCGGCCGGCCCAGATAAAGGGTGAACCGCTGAATGAAACCCACCTCGACTACGATGTAGGCCAATCCCAGACAGGCGAACGCGGACAAGGTCCGCAGGCGAAAGGCCCCCTCCAGGGCCCGGCGCCGGAAGACTAGCAAGGGCAGCACGATGAATAAGACCGCCATCAGAAGCGTTTCGAAAAGCAGCACTAAAAGCGCCGCTTCGGCCACCGGCCGATCCTCCAGGGCCCAGCGGCCGTCCTGCTCCGGCGAGAACACCCCGGCCAGATCGCCGAGTTTAATCCTCAAGAACGGCACCCGCCGGTTGAAGAAGGGCTTATCGTCGGTGGCCGGTTCCAGGATGGCCGCGAACGGGATCTGCACCGACCGCACGTCCGGATCGGTCAGCAGCCGGGGGTAAGGATGCACACCGGTCCCTCCGGGCAAGAACAGCGGCTCCAGCCCGCGATGGGCCAGCAACTGGGCAAACGCCTCCACCTCCTGCTTGGAAAACGGCTGCTTTCGCAGCGCGAAGCCCGCGACGAAGCTCCTTCCGGGTTCCGGCCGGTCCGGATCGGGCTGGCGCCAGGCCAGCACCTTCCGCTCCAGATCGCCAAGCGATCGGTTTTCGAAGACGGCCCGGGCAGTGACAAACAGCCGGGGCAGGTGGGCCTCCGGGCGGGTAATCACCAGCACGCCTTCTGCGGAGAGATGATCCAGGTAGTCTTCGAAAGCCTCGAAGGTCATCAGGTGGTTTTCGGCCAGGCTGAGCGAGCCCGAGGAGAGCGCCGAGTTGGAGATGGTGTGCGGGCAGTAGATGACATCGTAGAGATCTTCGGATCGGCGCAGGAAGCTGCGCGCCTCGTCGGTGACCACCGCCACCTTGGGGTGCTGGTACAGGTGGCCGACGAACTCGGCCATGTGCTCCGAAACCAGGTCGTTGATGGTGGGGTTGATCTCGACGGCGGTGATCTTCGCAGCCCCGTTGCGCAGCGCCAAAAGCACCTCGCGCCCGCCCCCCGAGCCCACCACCAGAACATGCGGGGACGGGATGAGGCGCATGAAAAAAGACTCCTCACCCACGGTGGGGCCCAGGCTGTCCAGAGGCCCGGGCGGATGGGCCATGCGGGTGACCGCGGTGCCCGCATCGATGAGCACGGTGCGGTGAACCCGGCCACGCCGATCCAAGAACTCGATCACGTCGATGCGTGAGAGGGTGTTCCAGGCGGTGTAGAGGTTGAAGCGCTCGTCGGACAGCAGTTGGCTGACCGGAGTTCCCCCGCCGGCCACCTTGTTGGAGCTGATGCGAACCGGGATCAGCCGGCTGGCAAAGGGAAGCAGAACCAGCAGGATCACTCCGATGCACCCGGCGCAAAGCGACCACCGGCGCCCCTGTTCCCGGGCAAGCAACACCGCCGCCGCGGCGGCCAGGGCCGCTGCGGCAAACACCACGCCGGAGCCGCCCAGGGCAGGCAGCAGCGCTACCACCACCAGGCTCCCCAGGCCGGCCCCCACCAAATCGAACAGGTACAGGCGATGCACGGAGGCGGCGTGCCGGGTGAGCAGGGCGGCGATGGTCACCCCGGAGCAAAAGAAAGGCAGGGTTACCGCCAGGTAGGCCAGCGGCAGGTACAACCACTGGATCGGCCGGCTGCCCAGCGAGAACGGCTCGAAGGGCACCAGCATGAACAGCCCGTAACCGAGCACGAAGGAGAGCGGCGTGCACAGCGCCCAGACGGCCACCAGCCGGGCCGGCACCAATCCGGCCTGCCGGCGCAACGAAAGCACCACCCCGGCGAAGCCCAGGCCGAACAGGGCCGTGGAGATGACCATGAAAGCGAAGTGGTACCAGAGGGTAACCGAAAGGATCCTGGTCAGGCCGACTTCCAAAAGCAGGGTGGCCGCAGCCAGCAACAACAAGCCAAAAAAGATGCTCCGGAGAGAACGTGAGGAGTCGGGGCACATCCGGTGGTGGCTTGGGGTTAGTTCATGGGCGTTTGGACTTCCACCCGGATGAAGTAGTGAGTGGTGGCGTCGCAGTCGATGTCGACGCGATGATCACCGGCCTGGCGGATTTTCTGATCCTGGGAGAACACCCGGTCACCGCCGGCAATGGCGAAGATGTCCGCTCCCCTGCTATCGTAGGTGTAGTAATCGCGGCAGCCGGGCTCGAACCAGATGATCTCGGTGTCCTCCCCCGGATGCTTGCGGGTCTTGAAGAACATCTTCACCACGATGGTGGTATCGGCCGGGGTGGTAACCACGAAGTTTACGAAGCCGGGGAAATTGCCCTCGATGTACTTGTTCTCCCCCATGGTGCAGCCGGCGACGGTCTGGCAGACCGGCACGTTGGCCATGCAGGGGTCGTGATCCGCGCCGGCGATGAAGTCGCTCTCCGACACGCCGCAGGAGCAGAGCAGGCCCAGGAACAAACCGATTGCCAGAACCAGGCGCGTCATCGCCCCACAACGCCTTCCACCTGCGAGCATACGTCGATTACGGCCACCGCGGTCACGACACCACCGTCCTTGAACAGGACCGGAACGGTGTTATGCCTCTCCACCTGCAGCCTGAAGTTGGTCGCGTCGTCCAGGGCCAGGTTGTTGATGGCCAGTCTGGGTATCTCGAGGCAGCCGTCGTCATAGGTAATACAGCGGAGCTTCTGGTACTGGGTGCTGGAACCCGCCCCCGGGATCATGGTGACCTCGATCCTCTGCCCGTGGCCCGGCACCCATTCCACCACCAGCGGGTTCTCCCGTTCCACGGTAACCTCTATGGTGAGACCGGCGGCCAGGTCGGGCGACTTGTGGTTGTCGAACCTGGTTAGCTCGGGGGCGTCGGGAACGGCGATCTCTTCCTGGAAAGCGGGAAAGTCCGCCGCGCCGGTGCCGGAGAACACGTCGATGCTCAACTTCCCCTCCCCGAAGGTCCGGCCGACGACCACCTGGGTGGGAAATTCGTGCGTGACCGGGTCTGGCTCCAGCGTCACGTCGGCCCCCTGCAGGCCGCCGAAGGTCACCTTCTCGACGGTCAGTGCCACTTGGCTACCAATGGTTACTGGCTTTCCGGTGATTATATAGCAGGCCTCGGAATATTTGTCCCGCGGGGCAACTTGAACCTCGTAGTCGGCTTTATCCTGGAAGTGGGCCTGGAACAGCGTGTCGTGGCCGGTATCGTTACCGGACAGTCGATTCGATTCTCCCACGCCGATGAAAGAAAACCAGTGAGTCTGGCTGTAGTCTTCCTCGCTGAAGAGAGCGGGCAACCCATCGTTCCCCTCGCCGCAGTTGTTGGTATCCTCACCGCAGGCGGCGACGGTGGCTGACAAAAGAGCAATCAATAGGTATTTTGTTCTCATGGCTGAAATCCTAGCCTTGGGTGAATACACGGGTCAAGTGATAGGGGGCGGGCCCCTGTGCCCACCCTTATTTCTCCTTGATGGCGAAGAAGTCGCCGTCGCCGAGTGGAATCTCCGCCCAGTCGGGATCCTTCTTGCCCTCGAAGTAGCGGATCTGCCTCAGCGCCGCCCGAAAAATGGAGTAGGCGTAGGGATTGTCCAAGGGCGTCTGGGCGAAATAGGCGTAGATGTTGTTGTAGCCGGGCCCGAAATCTTCGTCCACGGAAAGGGTCTCGACCAGGGTGATGTTCTTGACCTTGAAGGAGATGCAATTCTTGTGGGCCAGGCCCACCACGATGTTCTCGCGGATGCGGCAGTAGCTGTTCTGCGGGCAATCGTTGTCGCTGGTGCACGGTTCGTTGTTCGCAGAGCCGTCGCACCAGTAGCCCGCCTGGGGCAGCAAGTCCCAGTCGACCTGCACGGTGATCCAGGGCGGCTTTTCGTCCTGGTTCACCCGAGTCCCTCCGGGGCAGTTCGACCAGCTCAGGCAGGGCGACTGGGCGCAAACCCCCGCCTCGGGATCGCAGGACTTGCCCGCGGGGCACTGGATGTTCAGGCAACGATCGGTCAGGCACTTACCCAGCAACGGATCGCAGCGCTGCCCCAGATCGCAGTCGGTCAGGGTGCAGTCGGCCATGCAGCGGCCGCTGGCCGGATCGCACTTTTCCGACGAAGCGCAGTTGATGCGGGTGCATTGGTCCGGAGAGCACACGCCGGTCATGGGGTTGCACCACTCCCCGGCCGCGCACGGCCCGGGGCACTCCTTCACGCAGCTGCAGGAAGAGTACAGCACGTAGACCCCGCCTCTTTCGATCTCCACCTCCACGCCCGGCAGGCCGTGGCGCGGATCCCGCCAGGCCATGGTGGGATACGGCCGCCCCGAGCCCGCCGGGAAGTAGAACAGGGTGCCGGAACCGGCCTGCGAGCGCCCGGACACATCGGTCACCTCCACGCCGCTCAGCAAGTGAGGCTGGCTGGTGTAGGGAACCACCCGCAGGCCCTCGTCGATCACCTTGTAGCGGTAGGCCCCCCCCGAACGGGCGGTGATGTCGTTGGACTGGGGATCCAGGTGGATCTCCAGCTCGATGCCGTTGGCCAGCCCGTCCATATCGGAGTCCTTGAGATGGTCGGGCTGCAGGTAATTGGTGCCGGCCCGAAACTCCACCTGATCGGGGTAGCCGTCCCGGTCGGTGTCGAACAGGGTGTAGTCCGTCCCGATGAGCTTCTCTTCGCAATCGTTGAGTGTATCCGCGTCCCGATCCTTGTAGGGAAACTCCAGGCCGAAGCAGGCCTGGGGAAGATCCATGCGCAGCGGATCCAGGTTGACGGTGGCGAAGCGCGTCTCCAGCATGTCGTTGAGCATGTCCCCGTCGGTGTCGATCATGACGGGATTGGTATCGGTACCCATGGGGTTGGTGTCGTTGTCCCAGACATCCAGAGTGCAGTCGCACCTTTCGATGTCCCGGCAGTGGCCCGAGAGCATCTCCCCGTAGCACTCCTCCTCCAAGTCGCTCATCCCGTCGCCGTCCGAGTCTGCCATGATCCGGCCGTTCTGCGCCTTGACGTTTATGTTGGTGATCATGAAGGCCTTCTTGACGAAGACACTCTGGCTGGTGTCGAAATCCAGCGTCCAGAAGTTCAGCTGCGGGCCCAGGGCGAAGCGGGTGTACTCCCCGCTACCCTTGAAGGCCAGGGCCGAGAGCAGCTTGGCGGTGTACTCGTCCTGGGCGGGATCGCAGGTGGACGGAAACTGGCAGGGGAAAGTCGGACAGCAGTTCTCGTCACGAACGCATTCCACGTCGGGATCGGTGTTGCAGACGCGCAAAAACTCGCAGCGGCCGGCCCCGGCGTCGGTGCAAATGGAATCCCCGTCGCACCCGGTTTGGTGGTCGCCGGTGCACAGCCACTCGGGCGAGCAACTGCCCAGCCCCTGGCCGGAGCAGAAGCCGTCCCCGTCGTTGCAAGCCACCGAGTGGTCGTCCGAACAAATCTTCCGGGCATTTTGGCACTCCTCGGTACCCGCGCAATCCGCCGGGCAGAGAGTGGTGGAATTGCAATAGCGGATGTCCGCGGTGCCCTGGCAAGTGCCGGTGCACCAATCCAGCTGGACGGTGTGGAAACCCACCTCGGCCGCCCCCTGGTCCAATCCGAAGGTAACCATCTCGTCCACCATGCCCACCAACCGGCACTTCTCGTCGCAGCCCGAGATGGTGCTCAAGACGGGATGCGGCGGGCCGTTGGCCACGAAGATGAACACGTAGCGCGTCCGCGAGCGCGTCCCCGGGTTGGTGGTCAGCACGTCCCCGGTAAACACGCTGTTGGCCAAGGACAAGGCCGCCTGCCAGTCGCGGCACCCGCCCCCAACGCAGGGGTCCACCGAGCCCAGCTGGGCCACGGCCTCGTTGAGGATGGCCAGATTCTTGGTGTAGCCGTCGGTCAGCTGCATGGCCTCGCCGGCGAACTTGATGATGGCAAAGGTGTAGTTGGGACTGGCCACGTAGCGGTTGACGATGTCCTCCACCGCGTACTGCCGTCGCAGCTCGGGATCCGAGTCGGCCATCGAGCC
Organism: Deltaproteobacteria bacterium; assembly: GCA_030622135.1. Classification (GTDB taxonomy): domain Bacteria; phylum Myxococcota; class B64-G9; order B64-G9; family B64-G9; genus JAUXGL01. The sequence continues at coordinate 2,315 of JAUXGL010000006.1, read as the reverse complement.
CGAGGTGTCCACGATGAACATGACCCGGACGGGAAATTGCCGTTGAGCCGGATCGTCGGTGCACACCGTCCCGGAGATGGCCACCTTGTTGGGGATGTTCGGCTCCATGCTCTGGTGGTAGATGTTCGTGTCGGTACAGGTGCACAGAAAAAGGGCGGCCGCGGCCAACGACAAAAATCCGGCCAGAAATCGTTTCATCTCATCCTCCTCCAGAACAGTACCGGTTCAGCATCCCTAGGGATTCGGATTGCGCGGGTTGGGACAGGGGTAGTTGGTCTGGCCGGCCTCGCAATAGGAACAATCCAGGGGGCAGTCCCGCAGGCCCCGGATAGTCAGGGTGTAAGGGTTCTGGTAGTCGTACTCCTTACGGTCGCGGTGCTGCACCACCAGATACACCGTCGCGGGAGTATGGTACTCCCCGCAAAAGTAGGCGCACTCGTTGTCGCCGAAAGTGCCGCTGCCCGTGCCGGCCACGAAGCCCATGTCGTTGCGGCTCCATATGGTGTAGTTGATCTCCATGGCGCTGTTGCCGTTGAAGCTCCAGTCGAACCGCATATCCCAGTCGACGTTGGGACCCATGCTGGCGGGATCGGACTCGGCCTCCTGGGGAATCGAAAACTTGTACCAGTCTTGATCGCCCCGGTAGGACAGGTACCCGGTGATGCTCGGGCAGGTCAACCCGGAGGCGTCCACCGAGCAACCCAGCTCCTTGGCCAGGCTCTTGTTCCAATCCCGGGTGTCGTCGTATTCCTCATTGGTGGCATATGGGTTATAGAGCCCGTTGGGCTCCCAGGTGTCCGGCTCCGGGCGGATCGTGGCGGTGAAGCTGTAGGCGTTTTGTGTGTCCACATCGGCCTCGGGGTTGGGATAATCCCGCACCAGCAGGTAACCGGTGTCGCCGTACATGGGGGCCACCGTGTGCAGGTGGCGAACGCTGCCGGTGCGGCTCCAGTCGGCCCCGTGCATGACCAGGCTGCGGATCCCGCAGCCGTACCCGCCCGAGCCGCGCGGCAGGCACCAGCCGGCGCCGGTGCACTTGCCCTTGTTGGTGAAACACTCGTGGGAGGGGCAGCGCGCGTTGCGGCATTCCTGGGTGGTGCACTCCCCACCGACGCAGTTCCATTCCAGCATATCGCAGGAATCCACCCCCGGGGTGCAATCGTTGTGCGGGTCGGGGATGATCAGGTCCACGGCCGGATCCGCCGGGCTGGAGTTTTGGATCTGCAGATCGATTTCGATCAGCGCCGGGTTGGAATCGTCGGTGCCGGGCGAGCCGATCTTGTACCAGTCCTCGTCGCCGCGGAAGTCGAAGTAGCGGCCGGTCACGGTCTGCCCGCTGTTGATAACCGTGGCGCTGCCGGGGATTTCCCGTACCGGGTCGACGGAGTCCGGGGAAGTGCGCAGGTTCAGGCTCAGCGAGTAGCCCACTTCCAGGTCGGAGTCGTCGTCGTCCAGGTCGCTCACCACCAGGTAGTAAGTCCCGGTGGTGTAGCAGGGCAGCACATCGTTCAGAGCGGTGGCCCCGCTCATGCCGTTGAAGTTGGAGCCCTCGTTCACCGGGGTCACCCCGTCCGGCTCCAGGAGCACGTAGTGCAGATCCACCGGCGTGGCCCCCTCGGTGGTCAAGTCGATGGTGACGATCTGCCGGGCGCTGCCCGCGTCGATCTTGTACCAGTCCTCGTCCCCCAGGTAGGAGATGTAGCCCTTGCTCAGGCCCAGCGGCTTGGCCTCGTCCTTGTTGTTGTTGGGCTCGTAGGTGTCCGGATCCGGGACCATCTCGATTGCGAGCATGTACTTGTTGGACTTGCGCGGGTCCTCGTCGTCGCCGCCCTCGTCGCGAACCACCAGGTGATAGGTACCGGCCCGCTCCAGGTAATGGGTCCCCTCAAGCTCGGTGACCCCATCGAGGCCGTCGGAATCGCACAGGCCGGAAAGTCGGATATCCTCCCCCTGGTAATAGATGTCGTAGCACAAATCCACGGGGGACAGGGTCACGTTGTTGTGCAGATCCACGGCCACGATGGTGCGGGCGGTGTCCACCTCGAACCAGTAGTAGTCGATGTCGTTCTTGGGACAGATCCAGCCCTCTTGGGAGTCACCACCGTCTTCCAGCTTCCAGTCGGCGTCGGTGTTCTTGCCCGCCGAGTTATCCACCGCGCACTTATCCAGGGGGTCCCCGTCGCCGGCGCCGGCGTCGGACCCGTTCGAGGCAGGGCCGCAACCGCACAGACAAAGCCAAGACAGGCTCAAAACCAGAATGGTGAAGATGTTTCGTCGCATGTTCATATCCTCTCCTTGGATTGAATTCTTCTATG
>JAUXGL010000126.1 GCA_030622135.1 Deltaproteobacteria bacterium | reverse complement strand
CGCCGATAGCCCAGTAAAGAGGCGGGCCCACCCCGATCCCGGCTACGCCGTCGATGCCGGTGCTGCCAGGAAGCCGGCCCACCATGGCCGTATCCAGCAGGTTGATGGCAGTCTGCGACAGCATGGCCAAGATGACCGGTGCGGCCAAGGTTGTTATTTTGCGGGAAAGCTTAGTATCGATGGCGAGTTGCATACCGGGTCGCTTCAAACGCGTCAGTCGGCGGCACCCTACTGCTAACTTGTCTAATTTGCAATCATTTTATTCGAGTTGCTCCGGGCTGGTCGTGCTTGTTTTTTATTGACAAGGCTAGAGGAATAAGCTAAGTGCCTTTAGTTACGTAAGTGCATGATTCACTGAAAAAACTCATCCCCGGAGGGTGATCCATGAAGACGCTCCGCAACGTTTCGGAAGGTATGGCATGGACGGTGGCAGTGCTTTTTGTTCTGTCCATCTTGGCAGTTTCGTGTCGGCCTTCTTTCCCGCAGTGCCGCGACGATGATGACTGCAAGGCCGAAGAGGGGAACACCACCCAATTGGTCTGTGTGAACGGGCAGTGCCAAGAGTGCGGCAAAGACGAGGATTGTCCCGAGGAGCGCCCGCAGTGCAAGGATAGCCGCTGTGTGGAGTGCCTCGAGGATGGCGATTGCCCCGAGGATAAGCCCTTCTGCGAGAACAATGCCTGTGTCTACGAGTGCGAGATCGACTCTGACTGCGAGAACCGCGGCAAGGCGGACATGATCTGCAAGGAGCACAAGTGCCAGTGGGAGTGCGAGGCGGACGAAGATTGTGCCGAGGGCATGCAGTGTGAGGACCATCGCTGCGTTCCCAAATGTGCCTGCCAGTCGGATGCGGATTGCCCCGAGGGCAAGGTGTGCCAGGACTGCGAGTGCGTTGACAAGCCCGAGTGCCAGCCCGAAACCATCCACTTCGACTTCAATCGCTACGATCTGCGTTCGGAGGATCGCGATATCTTGGATCGTAACGCCGAGTGTGTGAAGTCGCGAGCCGGCATGAAGGTTACCATCGAGGGCCACTGCGACGACCGCGGCACCGAGGAGTACAACATTGCTCTGGGCGACAAGCGTGCCCGGGCCGCCAAGAGATACATGAAAAACCTGGGGGTCGGCGGCGGCCGGCTGAAGACCATATCCTATGGAGAGGGCCGGCCGGTATGCAACGAGGCCGGCGAAGGTTGCTGGGCCGACAACCGCCGGGTCGAGTTCGTCGAGCGCTAGCGCCATAGGGCTAGCCCGTATTTTTCGTGGTACCATCGAGAGCGGAGCCATCGGGCCCCGCTCTTTTTTTCATGGGTGAAGTAATGACAGGAAAACCGATTGCCGCTCTGATTTTGTTGACCGGTATCGCCGTGGCGACCTCCGCCTGCTGGGTGAAGCAGGAGGTCGGTAAGCAGATGCAGGCGGACATTGCCGCCGCGCAGGTCGAGCTCGCGGTGATAAAAAAGGCCCACGCCGAGGAAAAGGCCGCCCTGCAAAGGAGGATCAAGGAGGCGGATGCGAAGACCAAGGAGCTCACCAAGGTCATCGATGAGTACCGCCGGGCGACCGGCCGCTCCGCCGCGGACATCGGGGTGGACATAGAGCGGGTCAAGTCCGACTTGATGATAATCCGGGGGCGCCAGGAGGTGAACGAGCATCGCCTGGGGACCATCGAGAAACGCTTCTCCATCATTCATCAGGATCTGGATAAGCGCCGCGAGGAGGCCGAGCGCCAGGAGAAGGAGCGGATCGAGCGAGAAGAGGCGGGCCGCAAAGCGTGGGAGGGGAAGAAGAAGCAAATAGTTGAAATCAAGCGGCCCCAGAAAAAAGAAGACTTCTACAAGCTGGCCTATGGTCTTTTGGAAGCGGGTCAGACGGTTGCCGCCCGCGCACTCTTCGATGAGTTTTTGAAGAAGTGGCCTCGGGACGCTTACTCCGACAATGCCCTGTACTGGATTGCCGAGAGCCACTACGCCGAAGAGGAGTACCGGGAGGCCGCGCTGGCTTTCCAGCAGGTCCGCGAGAAGTTTCCCAAGGGAGACAAGTCGGCGGACGCCTTGTTGAAGCTGGGATTTTGCTTCTACAATTTGGAGCGTTACAGGCAGGCCCTGCCTTTTTTGCGGGAGTTCGTCCAGTCTTATCCCCGCAGTGAGCTTTTGTCCAAGGCCAAGAAGATGATTCGGGAGGCCAGGAAGAAGTCGAAGAGGCGCAAGAAGAGAAGCGGTAAATAGCCGAATAATTCCAACCACCGGAGTATCGCATGTCTTTCAAAACCGTATTGTTTTCTTTACTCGCCATGTCGATCCTGGCCCACCCGGCGATTGCCCAGCGGGAGATGCCTTCCACCGATGAGAAATGCATCAACGATCATGCCGGCACCATGAGGAAGGGCGATCTATCCACAATCAAATCCCTGTGCCGGCGGGCCGAGAAGGAAAAGGTTCACATGATGGTGGTGACCATCGGATCGTTGGACGAGATTCAGCCCCGACCGCTGTCCGTGGACCGGTTCGCCGACGAGCTTTTCGACGATTGGGACACCGGCTACGAGGAGGGCGCCGACGCGGTCATGCTGTTCGTTTCCATCAAGGAGAACGAATTTCGCATTCTCATGGGCGATCGCTACAAGGACAAGCTCAGGAGGAAGGCGTCGAAAATCATACGCTCCGTGTTGGTTTCCAACTTCCGGCGGCGCAAGCGCTCCCGGGGTATTCGCCAGGCATACAGCCGGCTTTTTCATGAGGTGGTCAAGCCTCATATCCTGGCGCTGAAAAAGGCCAACCGACCGAAGTACAAACCCATAGATTTTGACACGCCCTGATAGATCCGTAGGTGGGCCCATACGTCAAAAGGCTATAGGATAGAAGGAGTTGAAAGGTTGACAGCAACCCGCCCCATTGGGTAGCCTGGTTCTGGGGTGGCTTGGTTCTGGCCAATCAGGCCTTTTGAGGGTGAACGGTGGCACGACAAAGTCTTCTGGTTGTAGACGGGGATCCCAAGTCCCTGCGGGTCATGGAGGTCAGCCTGCGCAAGGCCGGTTTCTCCGTGACCATCGCTGTCAACGGGCAGGACGCCCTGGAAAAGGTAGGTATCTCTCCGCCCGATCTGGTGATCTCCGACACCAAGATGGACGTGATGGACGGTTTCAAGTTCTGCAAGAAGCTCAAGTCCGAGAGCCAGTGGTCTCAGATCCCTTTTATATTCTTGACCAACCAGAAGGCCATCGAAGACAAGGTCAAGGGCCTGGAACTGGGGGTGGACGACTACCTCACCAAGCCCATCTACATCAAGGAGATCATCACCCGGGTGAAGATCCTGCTGCAGAAGACCGAGCGGGAGAATCTCCAGCGGCGTGATCAGAAGGCTCGCTTCGCGGGTACACTGAGTGACATGGGAGTGGTGGACCTGATCCAGACCATCGAGATCGGCCGCAAGACGGGCATCATCCACTTTATTTCCCATAACACCCCGCCCAAGGTGGGGGAGGTGTATTTCCGCAACGGGAAGGTGATCGACGCCGCGCTGGGCAAACTTGAGGGTGAGAAGGCCGTCTACCGGCTGCTCTTGTGGAACAGCGGCGATTTCGAGATGGACTTCAAGCCGAGCCTCAATCATCCGGACAAGATCGGGCTATCCAGCCAGGGATTGCTGATGGAGGGTATGCGCCGGGTGGACGAGTGGGGGCGCATGCTCGAGCAGTTGCCGGCACTGGATACCAAGTTCGAGGTCGACTACCACGAGCTCTCCGACCGCTTGAGCGAGATTCCCGACGAGATCAACGCCATCCTGCGTCTCTTCGACGGCAAGCGCACCCTTTTAGACGTGGTGGACGACAGCCTGTTCGACGATCTCGAGGCGCTGGGAATCATCTCCAAACTGTACTTCGAGGGTCTGATCTACGATGCCACTCATCGCCCGGAGGACGAGGCGGCCCCCGTGACCATCGACGACTGGATGTCCCATCCGCCCCCCAGCCCCTCGATTCCCCCGGACATCTCGGTTCCGCCTCCTCCGATCCTGGATGAGGCTCCACCCATGTCCGCGCCGCAAGCGGCAGCGGTGCGTACCGAAGGGCATCGTACCCCTGAAAGAATAGAGCCGCTGAAAAACGCGGCAAATCGCGAAAGCGAAGCGGCACCCTTGGGTAAGCCCGCGGACCAGGATCAGGGCGGCTCCTGGGTGGTTATCGAGAAGAAGGACGGCGAGTTCCAGGCGAGCGGGGAGGGCATCGAGGCAGCGGGGGAGCCAGAGCCAGAACCAGAACCGGAACCAGAGCCTGAGCCTGAACCTGAACCAGAACCGGAACCAGAGCCTGAGCCTGAACGGCCGATCCAAGAACTGCCGGCGGAAGAGGATCTCTCAAAAAAGGACGCGATTCTGCTGACCGAGAAGAAGGAGCAGGTGGACGACGCCAAGGCAGAGGAAATTGTCGAGGACATGCTGACTCTGATGCGGCCCCGTCCCGCCGAAGGAGGTTTGGTCCCCCCGCTGTCCGACAAGGTGATTGCCGAAGGGGCTGCCCCCCTGAGCGAGGAGGAGTTCTTCAAGAAGGAAGCCCAATTTGGCCAGGCGAGTCCCCCGGTTTCCGCCTTTTCCCGGGAGCCGGATTTCAGCATGCCCGGCAAGCGCTCCCGTATATGGTTGGGACTGCTCGTCGTGATCTTTGGCGGCGCACTGGGAGTGGGCGCCTGGCTTATTCATAAAGAGCTGACATCCGGTGAGCATGGGGAGCCGATAGCCAAGGTGGGCATGAAGACCGAACTCGGCGTCCCCAGGCCCGCCTCCAGGGAAGCGCCCAAGGCGGTTCCGGGTGCCGAGCTGGCCGTCACTCCGCTGGTGTCCGGGAAAAAGGAACCCAAGGTGGCTGCCGCGCCTCCGAAGAAGCCGGTGGAGAAGAAGCCCGCAGAGAAGAAGCCCGTCGACAAGAAGCCCGTCGACAAGAAGCCCCCGTCCGTCAAGGTTGCCTCGGCGGGTTACGTGGCTAGCTTGAAGCGGGGACAGAAGCTCTACCGGGCCGGGAAGCTCAAGGCGGCGGCGCAGTCCCTCGAAAAGGCCGTGGTAGCCAACCCCCGCGGGGTGGTTGCCCTGGTGGCTTTGGCCAACGCGTACTTCGAGCTGGATCGGAACAAGAAAGCCGTCGAGATGGCCAAGCGAGCGCTTTCGGTAAACCCGAAGAGCGCCCGGGCCCACCTCACCCTGGGCACCATCTACCAGACCATGGGCAAGAACGGCCTGGCCAAGCAAGCCTACCGGCGATACCTCAAGCTCGATCCCAGGGGCCGTTTCGCCCAGGACGTCCGCAGCATTCTCAAGAGTCTGGACTAGCATTGCTTGGGTGCGCAAACTCATCGATCTTGAGTCACACCTATAAATCAGGTGCGGCTTTGCGAGTTCTCACCGAAATCTCCAGACGCCCGCGCTCATGCTGATTCTGGGTATCGAATCTTCCTGTGATGAATGCGCCGCCGCGCTAGTGGCCGATGGAACCCGGTTGCTTGCCCAAAAAATCGCTTCCCAGATTCCCATTCATTCGCCGTACGGAGGCGTGGTGCCCGAGTTGGCTTCGCGCGACCACATTCGCAAGATCGTGCCCGTCATCGAGAAGACCTTCGCGCAAGCCGGGCTGGAGCCACGGGAGTGCGACGGAATCGCCGTCACCGCCGGTCCCGGACTCATCGGCTCCTTGCTGGTGGGAGTCATGGCCGCCAAGGCGCTGGCCTGGAGCCTCGAAAAACCCCTGGTGGGTGTCAATCATTTGCAGGCCCACCTGCGGGTGATCTTTTTGGAGCGCGAATTCCCCTATCCGCACGTGGGGCTGGTGGTTTCCGGCGGTCACACCAGCTTGTTCGTGGTGGAAGGGCCCGATCGGCTGAAGCCGCTCGGGCGTACCCTGGACGATGCAGCCGGAGAGGCCTTCGACAAGGTGGCCAAGCTCCTGGGACTGAGCTACCCCGGAGGGGTTTCCATCGAGCGGGCCGCCGCCGGCGGAGATCCCCGGGCGATCGATTTCCCCCGGCCCATGCCCGGAAAGCGGCTGGATTTCTCCTTCAGTGGACTGAAGACGGCGGCGGCGGTCAGGGTCAAGCAGGCCGGAGCCCCTGCCGCCGGCGCCCTTTCCGATTTCGCCGCCAGCTTTCAGGAGGCGGTGGTGGACACCCTGGTCAAGAAGACCATTGCCGCTACCCGCCGGGAGAAGCTTTCCAGGATTCTGGTGGCCGGAGGAGTGGCGGCCAACCGGAGGCTGCGGGCGAAGCTGGAGGTTGGGGCCCGGGCGGAGGGCTTCGAGGTGGCGTTTCCGTCCATTTCCCTGTGTACCGACAACGCGGCCATGGTGGCCGCGGTGGGCGACAGCATGCTCAAAACCGGGCGTGACGACGGGATGCAACTCGATGCGAACGCGGGGCTTTCATGGGACGTAACCTGAACGTTCGTCAGGTGCTTAAAAGACACGGGCTGAAGCCGAAGAAGAGCTGGAGCCAGAACTTCCTCATCGACGAGCAGGTGCTGTTCGACATCGCCGAGGCGGTCGAGTGGGGAAAAGTGCAGACGGTCATCGAGCTCGGCGCGGGCATCGGGGCCCTCAGCGCCATGTTGGCGCGCAACGCCCGCCGAGTGGTGGCGGTGGAGCGGGACCGGGACCTGGCGGCCCTGCTGCGGGCCGAGTTCAAGAACGACCCGGTGGTGGAAGTCTTAGAGGCCAACGCGGCGGCACTGGACTTCGGGGAACTTTTAGGCCGGCTGGACGAGAAGCCCGCGGTGGTGGGCAACCTGCCCTACCACATGGCTACCCAGATTTTGTTTCATCTGCTTACCTCCGGGGCGGAACTGTCCCACTGGGTGCTGATGTTTCAAAAGGAGCTGGCCGATCGCTTGCAGGCCGCTTCCGGCAGCCGGACATACGGGGTGGTCAGCGTGCTGGTTCAGCAACGGACCGATATCGAGCAAGTCCTGCAGGTGGAGCCGCACGCGTTTTATCCCCGGCCCAAAGTTCGGTCGAGCGTGCTGCGCTTCCGGCCTCGGGCCGCCCTCCGCGTGCCGGTGCGCGATTGGGGCCTGTTCGAACAAGTGGTGAAGGGGGCCTTCGGCCAGCGGCGTAAGAAGGTGCGCAATGCCTTGTTTTCCGCCTTCGGATCCAGGTTCAAGAGTGGGGGACTGGAGCGGGCGTTTTCGGCTGCCGACATCGACGGCAACCTGCGCGCGGAACAACTCTCCATCGAGGATTTTTCAAGACTGGCGGATGTGCTCTGGTCAGAGCTGTCAGGGGATCAGTAACCGCGTTTTTTCACCGTGGCCATCAGCGATTGCATGTGGTTGTTGACGTAGTGGCGGAACTCCTCGGGATCGAGATCCATTTCATTTAAAATCCCGCGGAATATTTCATCGAAGCCCCGGAGGTTTTCATCACGGCGCATCTTCATGGCGATTTTCAACAGGCCTGCCTGGTACATCTTCTCCCGTTTGCCGTCCAAGTAGTTCATTTACCACCTCTACCACACAGTTTATGCGCATACCATACGATGCCATACATACGTTGTCAAATTCTTTTCTACTATTTTTTCACTTATCGTGTAATATCAGGAAGTTATTTGGTGTTGTGAAAGGAGTTCTTTTAGGGTGGTGGCCAGTTTGTCTAACTGTTCTGGGCGGTTGTAGACTTGGGTGGAGACGCGCAGGCCGCGCTGTCCGTAACCCTCCGATTCTCTTGTTATTGTGTCTAGAATCTCCCACCCATCTTGCGTGGCAATCCTGAGCCGCCGAGTAAAATGGGTACCTTACCAGAGGCCCACAAGCTCGCTTCGAGCACCGTATCGGTGGCGCCGGGCATCAATGGTTCCTTTGCGTAGTCAAGGAGTTGACCTGGATCATAAAGGCACCGGTGGCGGATCAGGGTGTGTCCAAAAGGCTTGATCTTTTATTGATTTTTGGTACAACCATTTACACAATATTCCGATTTGTCTGTTAAAACCGTTCCCAAAGGGGTCTGTGATGGTGGCGAAGAAAAGGGGAAACCAGGCCAAGAAGGCCTCCCCGGGGAAAAAACCTGCAAAAACAAGAAAAAAATCTGCGTCCAAGGTTCCCTCTCGGCCGGTGAAGCAGATCCGCAAGGTCCGGGAAATGAAGAAGTACCTGAAGGAGGTACGCTCGAGGCGCCGGAAGGTGGTTCTGGTACCCACCATGGGGTACCTCCACGAAGGCCACCTGTCGCTGGTGCGGGAGGCCCGCCGGTTGGGATCGGTGGTGGTGGTGAGCCTCTTCGTCAACCCCGTCCAGTTCGGGCCCAACGAGGATCTGGATCGTTACCCCCGGGACATCCGCAGGGATTTAAGAAAGCTCCGGCGGGAAGGGGTTGACGTGGTGTTTTGCCCGGACGCGGCCGAGATGTATCCGGAGAGGTACCAGACCTACGTGGACGTTACCGAGGTGACCCGGGACTACTGTGGTGCCTCCCGGCCCAGTCATTTCCGCGGTGTGGCCACCGTGGTGACCAAGCTGTTCACCATCATTCAGCCGGATGTGGCCATTTTCGGCGAAAAGGATTTCCAGCAGCTAGTAGTCATCCGGCGCATGGCCCAGGATCTTGCCCTGGACGTTCTGGTGGTGGGCATGCCCACGGTGCGTGAGGAGGATGGCCTGGCCATGAGCTCCCGCAACGCCTACCTCAGCCCGGCCCAGCGGCAGCAGGCCACCACCATTTACCGTGGCTTGCGCAAGGCCAAGCAGCTTCTGGATTCGGGGGAGCGGGATGCGGCCGAGTTGGCCGCCATCGCCGTCGACCTGCTGCGCGAGGAGCATGACTTGGTGATCGATTACGTGGCGGTCTGCGACCCCGAAACTCTCGAAAGAATTCCCGAGGTGGAGAAGGAAGCCGTTCTGCTAGTGGCGGTGAAAGTCGGAGACACCCGTTTGATCGACAACATCCGCCTGGAAGTGAAGGGCGCGAGAGGGCGCAGATGAGAGACTTGGCCATCCTCTTAGCCGGGCTGTTATTCTGCTGCTCGGCGCCGCAGAAGAAAGCGGGCGAACCGGATCTGCCTCCCGGGCCGAGCGAGGTTTCCTACACCGCCGAAGAGTTGCTGAGTGTGGGCCGGGCCTATAATCAGAGGGGCGAAAGCGAGAAGGCCGTCGGGGTTCTTGGCGATTGCCTGAAGAAGAACCCCGATCTGGCCGAGGCCCACTTCCATCTGGGCCTGGCGTTGACTCGGATGGGCAAGAACAAAGAGGCCCTGGCCTCCTTCCAGACCGCTTACCGGAAGGATCCGAAAAACGTGCCGGCTGCCCTCATGTTGGGCATGACCTACGATCTCGGAGACAAACCCCAGAAGGCATTGGCTGTATACGAAGCCACCCTGAAGCACCACCCGGATCACCCCCAGCTTCTCCAGGAGAAGGGGAACACCTTGATGACGCAGGGCCACGTGCCCGAAGCGGTGGAGGTGCTGGAGCGCGCGCGGGATAAAAACCCCGCGAATGCGGATCTGCTGGGGGATCTGGGATACGCTTGCCTGGTGGCGGGCAAGTTGAAGCGGGCTCGCGAAGTTTTAGAAAAAGCCCACAACCGCGTCCCCGACCGGCCCGACATTACCTTGAACCTGGGCCGGACCCGCCTGGGTGCGGGCGACATGGCCTCGGCCGCCGAAGCCTTCAAGCATTTGATCAAGCTCGAACCGGACAACCCCGAAGGGTACATTCACCTGGCCCTCTGCCGGGTCCGCGAGAAGAAGCTGGACGCCGCCGAGCAGGCGGCCCAACGCGCCATCGCGCTGGAACCGGCCCTGCCCCGCGCCCACTTTCTCCTCGGAGTGGTCTACGACGCCAAGGGGAAGAAAAAGGCCGCCCGGGCCGCCTTCAAGCAAGCCCTGCGCCTGAATCCCGATATGAAACCCGCCCGGGACTGGCTGAAGAAAAACCGCCGAAAGAAATAACCCTAGCGGTGCGTTGGGTGACTGGATGGATGCCGCCTGCGTCTCCACGGGATCGGCTGCAGCAGGAAAAGAAAGGCTCCTCCGGCCGGGCCGGCGGCGGACGAACAGCCGGCGTCGTCCCCGTCCGTTCCCGGGCCCCAGTCGTAATCCGGGTAGAACGGGAGAGTGAAGTTCTCGGTGCGGTTGCCGGATAGGTCGAAGGGATCGATCGTCTGGGAGGAGAAGCCTTCCCGTGCCGCTCCCGTTTGGTACTTTCCCGGGGGGAGCCCGCCGATGCGGTAGTTTCCGTCAGAGTCGGTGGAGTCGGTGGCGTGGAAGTCGCCGGCCACCTCCCACACGCTCACCCGCGAGCCCAGCAAAGAGATCGGGCTGCCCCCGTCCGGGATCTGCAGGTTGACCGTGCCGGAGATGGCGTAGCGGGGATCGGTCGGCTCGTCCTCGTCCTTCGAAAGAGCGAAGTTGACGGTCCGGTTGCCGGTGATCAACTCGTCGATCCGGGTGGAGGAGCGGTACCCGATCTTGGATGCAGTGAAGGACAGGGGCCCGGCGGGGACGCCCTCGAGGCGGTAGGAACCGCCTGTCCCCGTGGTGGTCGAGATGGCCGGCGACTGCCCGTTGCACCGCACCGACGAGCCGCTGAGGTCCAGTGGGTTGTCTGACAGGCCCACCACACCCGTCAGTGTATAGGTCCCCCCGGCGGACAAGTCGATGTTCAGCTCCAGGTCGTGGGTGTCATCGTCGTTTGGGATGTTGAAAACGGCCGTGGCCGGAAGGTGCCCGTAGGCCAGGCCCCGCAGATCGTAGCTTTCCGGGCCCAGGCCGACCACGTCGTAGCTGCCGTCCGGCCCGCTCAGCCCCCGGCCGCGCACGTTGTTGCCTTCACTGACGTACAGGAGTACGCCCGCGCACGGGCTGCCGGCGCAGGAGGCGATGCCGTGCACGCTCGATGTGTCCGCCCCGGGAGGATCCAGGGAGAAGTCCCGGGTGGTCCCGGCCCCGATCCACACGGCTCGGGTGAACGCGGCCCGCAGGCCCGGCGCGGCGCAGCCAAGACCGTAGGAGCCGTTGGGGATGTTGTTAAAGTTGTAGTGGCCGTTCATGTCGGTGATCACCTTGTAGTCCGTGCCCCGAATCGCCACCCGCGCCGCCGGCACAGCCGCCCCGCTGTCCGACCGGGTCACCGTACCCTGCAGGTCACCGGCGACCGCGGGAAGCGCCGCTATTAATACCAACAATACCGTGTGAAGTGCCCTCATTGACTCCTTAAAACTAGCACGATTTGGTCGAAGGTGTCATCTTCGCAGCTTCATATATTGCCCCAATCTCCCATTGGTGCCCCTACGTTTCAACATAACATATTGACTTCACCCAAAAGACGGGTGCTGCAAAAAGCGCTGCCCAGGGGAACTCAATATACGCGGTGCCACTATACTAGTGAGATAATTTACTCGTGGTCCTCCCGCAAGCGTGCGTTTTTGTGCCGTCCGATACCGTCCGTTTCATCGGACGGCACAAAAGCGCACACTTGTGAAACGGACGGTATAAGTGTCTCATTTTACGCGGGAGACGCGTTTTGCCGCGTTTTTCAGCGGCCCTATCTTTTCAAGGGTGCTGCACCCTTGTGGTGTTGGGATCGACCGGAAATGGGGTGGGAGATCCTGGTATTGCGTATTCCCTTGACAAGAGAATAAAGATTATTAGAATATTATAGGCATGGCAAAGCAGTTTGGCAAACAGGAAGCGGCTCTTCTCGCATACGTTCAGATGCGAAAGCTGCGTTTTGTTCGTACTGGCGATCTGACCGGACCTCTTCAACTCAGTTCAAAGCAGGAAAGCAGCCTCTTGGATCGGATGTCGAGAAGCAAAAAAATCGCACAGGTCCGCCGCGGACTGTACCTGGTCCCCCCCATCTTGCCCCTTGGCGGCGTCTGGACCCCGGATGAAGCGCTCGCAATCAATACCCTTATGGATGACCGGCAAGGACGCTATCAGATCTGTGGTCCAAACGCTTTTTATCGATATGGCTTTGACGGACAGGTGCCGATTAGATTGTACGCATACAACAATCGCCTGTATGGGGAAAGAACGATCGGGGCCGTATCACTTACCCTGATTAAAGTTACCGAAGCCAGGCTGGGTGGCACCGAGAAGGTCAAAAACACCGAGGGGGAAGTTCTGTTCTACTCCTCGCTGGCGCGCAGCCTAATGGACGCTGTATATGACTGGTCCCGTTTCGACAGCCTACCGCGTGGGTACGGATGGATTCGGCGCGAGATCTCTGCCGAACGGGTTACAGCCAGTGAACTCGCGACCATAGTGATTCGTTACGGCAACCAGGGTACGGCGCGGAGGATCGGAGCACTGCTTGAGAACCTTGGCACGTCCAACACTGTGCTTCGCAGACTTGAGAGGATGTTAAGGTCCAACAAAAGCCAGATCCCGTTCGTTCCTGGAAAGTCCAAGCGCGGCAAGTTGAACCGACGCTGGGGGGTGGTGCTGAATGAGCAGAGTTGATCTCGTATCTGGATGGCTACACGAGGATGTCCCACTTTACAAACAAGCCTTGACCTTTACCGAAGTCCAGACCGGGTTTTCGTCCCTGCTCGTCGAGAAAGACTATTTCTGCACGGTCCTGCTGTCCTACCTCTCAGAAAATCCATGCGGCCTTGTGTTCAAGGGTGGCACTTGTCTGGCAAAGGTCATGGCCGGTTTCTACCGGCTCAGTGAGGATCTGGATTTCGTGATTCCGTTGTCCTTGGACTCCGGCCGGAAGAAGCGGAGCCGAAGTATGGAGCCACTGAGAGCTTCATTTTCCCATTTAAACGACACCTATCCCGTCTTCGAGCAGGTCGATCCACTGGTCGGTGCAAACAACTCCACTCAATACATTGGCAACGTTCACTTCCGCTCACCTGTCACCGGTTATGTGGACAGGATCTCGATCGAGGTAAGCCTTCGAGAGCCACTTTTGCAATCTCCGTTGGAAGGAAATGCACAGACCATCATGCTGGATCCGAATACCGGCAAATCCATCGTACCTGATGTGTCTTTTCCTTGCATTTCCTTTGCCGAAGGGTTTGCGGAAAAGTTCCGGGCGGCTCTGACTCGCCGGGAAGTAGCCATTCGCGACTTCTACGACATCGACTATGCTGTTCGCCACCTAGGGCTTGACGTGGATGCTTCGGATTTCAGAGAACTGGTGAAGGCCAAGATTGCGGTATCAGGAAATGATCCGGTCAAGCTCGACCCGGAGAGATTCGAGGAATTGCGTTCCCAGCTGGATGGTAGACTGAAACCAGTACTACGCTCCGATGACTACCAGACATTCGACCTAGATCGTGCCATCAGGTATGTCGAAGCCATGGCAAAAAAAGTGTCCAAATCTTGTCGTGTTTCAAAATAGGGTAACACTTTAAGCCATGATCTCCCCCTTTTTGATGGACGGTATATTAACCTCCTGATTTGTCATAACAATGGAAACTTCCGTCACTCGATTTCCTCGATTTCCTCGATTTCCGTGGTGGTGTACCGTTTTTGGGGACATCCGCGAAGGGTTGTAACTATATGATTTGAAAGTATTTTACCGCATCTCCCTTCTGACTTGCGCGAAATTGGGCCCATTATTATGTTCTTTGGGCTCGAACACTGTCATGTAAATGTGACACTTTTGGTTTCCTGGAATGTTCCTGTTTTCGTAACTAACTGAAAAACCTAATTATTGTTGCTAATTGTCTTACTGGCACTGATCTTGCTTCTCCTATATATACTTACCGGGGCGGGTAACTATAGGTGGGGTTGGGAAGGAAACTCAGGTATGAAAGCTTTGTTGGTTGAGGGTATCGCCAGTAGGATTTTATGGGGATTGCTGACAGCCATGTTGGCCTTGTCGCCAGTGGGTTGCGACATGGTCGGGAAAATTTATGTCTACTGCAACGGGCACGGGGAAGTCGACAAGTCGTCCGCCGACCACGCCTGTTTCTGTGACGAAGGCTATAAGGGTCTCGAATGCGAGACCTGCAGCTTTGGCTTTCAGGATAACGATGAGGATGGCGAATGCTCGGTAAATTGTGAAAACCAGGCCGGTCCTCAATGTAACAGCCACCAAGTCTGCGATGATTCGAGTGGCACGGCAACCTGTGTTTGTGATCCGGCTTACACCGGTGAGAACTGCGATACCTGCAGCAGCGGCTATCAGGACAATAACGACGACAGTACCTGCGAGCCTGACTGTCAAACTTTTGGCTCGGATTGTGGCGGTCATGGAGACTGTGACGACTCGAGCGGCACGCCGGTGTGTAGCTGTCATGACGGCTACCAGGACAACGACAGCAACTCAACCTGCTTGCCTGACTGTGGAAACGCCGAGGTGGCCTGCGCCCATGGAGTCTGTAGCGATGATACCGGTGAAGCCGTCTGCGCTTGCGACGAAGGTTATCAGGGGCCCAAATGCGATGAGTGTGCCCAGGGTTATCAGGACAACGACGAGGACGGCAACTGCCTGCCCACCTGCGCCACCATCGGTTACACCTGCTCGGACCAGGGCTACTGCGATGATACCAGCGGCACTGCCATCTGCGTTTGTAATGACGGCTTCCACCCCGATGGAGCGGGAAACTGTTCCTCCCTGTCATTTGTCGGCACGGCGGTCAGGGACAACCTGAGCCAGCAAGACTTGGATATCATGGTCAGCGGCTTGAAGCAGCTTGGCTATAAAGAAGTAGACGTGAATCGCAACGTATCCAAGAGCAAGCTGATTGAATACGTAACCCAGGAGATCTCCATTCTCTACCATACCGGCCATGGTACCAACGGGCTTGTGGCCACCGCCACCGGCGCCTTTACCACCAGTAGCGCACAGATCAAGGCGCACAACGTTATCTGGGCCACCTGCTTGACCCTGTCCAGCTCTGGATGGAAGAACGCCTTTACTCCTACCACCGATAACGTCATGGGGTACACCCAGACGTCCTTTGACATCACGGACAACACCCAGGTGAATAATTACTTAGATGAGCTCAATCAGGGTCGTACCCATATCCAGGCCTGGTACCTGTCCAACGTGGCCATCAGTTCACTCAGAGACCGCTGGGCGGCCTACAGTTGGGAAAACGGCACGATTGTCGAGTTCTCGGCCCGTAGCGGAAACAAGCCCGCGGTCCTGAGCGGTGTCGACTGGGTTAACCTGAGCCATGACTCCCAGGTGCGTGCATCGGCCTTGCTTCTCGATGACCAACGCAGGTTCGAGAGGTCGGGTACCCTCATAAGGGTCATGGTTCACGAGGAGGTTGTCTCCAGTTTCGAGCCGGAGGGATTTGCCCACTTGGCACCGACCAAAATGACCGGGCCGGCCGCCATCGAAATCTCGACCAACTGGCTCCTCGAACAGGGAAGATTTCCCGTTGACGCCGTACTCGACGAAGTCATCGCCGTTGACTACCGGCCAAGTTCCGACGATTCACCCGCCCAGACAGCTGGCTATATTGTCAGCTACGCTCGCCGGTTGGACGGCTTGATGGTACGGGGCAATCAGGTTGAAGATCATATCACCGTGCTGGTGACCGAAGCAGGCGTCACGGCCTCTACCCGCTTCTGGCCGGAACTCAGCATGGTGGAAACTGCATTTCGGAGTAAGACGCATGCATTGAGCGTGAGCCAGGCCATAGAGTCGTCCGCCGAAGCCATCTCCCGGATCATCAAGGGACCCGAAGTATTCGAAATCATCGCGGCACACCCCGTATACGGCACGCGGGGTCCCGCCTCTGATTCCGGAGAGCTGGTACCAGCCTACCAGCTCAAAGCCACCAACGGACTAAGCGTGGTCGTAGACGCTTTTACCGGAGAACTCCTGTAACATTCCATCCGCACCCAGTTTACCCGCAGAAAACCGGACCGAGTTCGGGCAGGGAGGCGCAAGCCGAGCCTTGGCGCGGCGAGGAAACTTACTGAGACACGTCAAAGTGATATAACCGGCCGCCGTACCCAAACTCGCGGGCATGAACAGCCTTGCCACCGACAACACACCTTAGTCCATCACTCGAAAGGTCAAGGGCTTGCGGCGAGCCCGTGCAATTGTACTCAGCAAACGGAATGTCGCTGTTTTTGTTGAACACCCAGAAATCTGTGCTCTGATCATACATGTGGCCCCAGCTCGCTGCGGCAATCACGGTACCATCGTAGGATATGTCAATCACGGTTATCTCTGGCCGGCGACAATTAGAATGCCCCACTGACGACAATTAGAATTCCCCACTTTCAGGGTGTCTGAGTGGCGCGAATGATCGATAGTTCTTGCAAAAGAGCAAGGAGGTTATCGATTG
>JAUXGL010000113.1 GCA_030622135.1 Deltaproteobacteria bacterium | reverse complement strand
GAGAGAGCAGGCACTCCTGGACTTCGAGTTCAAGATCGACGGCCGGGGGCAACTGAAGATCAAGCAGGTGCGGCCGTTTCTGGACAAGTGCCGGGGGGTAACCTGCAACCAGCCACCCGAGGACGTTTGCAAGGACGCCAATACACTGATCGACTACCGCGACTGGGGCGACTGCGATGCGCAGACGGGGGAGTGCCGGTACGACTATGACGAAAGGGATTGCACCAACGGGTGCTTGAGCGGAGAGTGTGTGCCATGAGAAACGAGGTGATGAGATGAGATTGACGGATGTTCCTTTGACCCTGATGTTGCTGCCGGGGTTTTTAATGGCCTGCTGCGGAGATTCCGAGAGCCCGGACAGATGCAAGGATGTGGTCTGCGACCAGCCGCCGGCGAACGAATGCAAGGACACCGGCACGCTCGTGGAGTACGACGCGGAAGGCACCTGCAACCCGGACACCGGACGGTGCGAGTATGGGTCCTTTGAGAAACATTGCGAGAACGGCTGCTCGGAGGGAAGCTGCCGGAACGGCCGGCGGGCCGCCGGTTTCGTGACCGTGCTGGAGATCCAGTCGAGTTGGGGGGACCGCAGCGAGGTGTGGGCTTACTTCGCAAAGGAGCTTCACTCACGAAAGACCCCCGCATTTTTTGATGCCCATCGGCTGACCGAAAAGGCCCGGGAGGGCTCCTGCGTCCTCTACGGAAGCTACTACCGGCTTCTCGACATGTGCAACCCACCCTGCCTCGACGACCAGTACTGCGACGGCATGACATGCCAAGACTATCCGCCCCACTGGAACGTGGGCGCCATCACCATCGATGGGCTGAATACCCAGCTTCAAATGCAACCGGACGAGTACGACAACTACCTGGAGACCGGCCTGCCCCAGGACCTGTTCGACCCGGGAAGCGACATCATGGTCAACGCCGAAGGCTCCGAGCTCGGGCCATTCTCCATGGGCCAGAAGGGCGTGGCTCTGTTGGAAATCGGCTCCACCATCGTAGATTTGATCGCGGGCAAGCCCACGACCATCTCCTGGACACCCGAAGGAACCGACGCCCGTGTACAGGTGTTCCTGCGTACCGGCATCCACCGGCCCAGACTGCCCGCCGCGGCCATCTTCTGCGACGTGCCCGACGGCGACGGAGAGGTGATCATCCCCGCCACGCTGGTGGACGCCTTCCGAACCCATGCCGGGTTGAACCAGCAACCCTGCGAAATCATGCGCTACACCCGGGAGGTGAAAACCCCGTTCGGGAACGACGTAGAGCTGACCGTGGGCAGCGTGGTGGACCTGCAGTTGAACACGCCACGAGGAATGAAATGAGCAAGCTCCTGGTTGTCAGCTGGCTCCTGATTGGCTGCGGGAACGGTAACGGCCGGCAGGGGATTTGCCCCGACGACGGGGATCCCAAGGGCCCGGTCTGCATGGTACGGGTGGAAACCGACGAGGAGTACGAGATCCTCTCCGGCGCGGCGGGGACATTCCCGACGCCCGAGCGCCACAATAAATACATGGCCCCGGTCTCCGACAACCCCGAGTTGCTGCCGCCGCTGTTTCAGAACATCAACCGGTACGATGTACACATGTACTTCCTCCGGGCGGTCTTTCCGGAGCACTTTCCCGACCTGGACGAGCAGAAGTACCTGGAGCTGATCCTCACCCGGGAGAAGCGCCGGTACTTTTCAGGAAACTTCTTCCGGCTCGATCATCCGGTGGATGGGCGGTTCTACGCGTTCACCGTGTACACCGCCAGCCGCAGCGAGGAGTTGCTGGAAGCCGGGGAAATCAAAGGCATCTACGACATGCTGGCGGGAGTTTTTACGGCAGGGGAGCTACGGTATACGTTCGATGCGTTTGATGCCATGGCCAAGGAGAAGGCCCGGACGTGGGTGGGACCGGGGTTTCCGATCTATTTTCCGGATTAGCCGCGCTGAGGAGAAATGATGAAGAAACTGGGTCTATTACTGCTGGTATTGCTGGTTGCCTCGTGTAGTTCCGGAGGGGGGAATGATGCCGGTATCGGCGACGGCGACCCCGGTGATTCCGGGGCCGAGGACGGCGGCGACAGAAATGGGGATGCTGGAGATAAGGGAAATGACGTGGATGTGGGGGAGCACTTTACCTTGGCGATACCGGCGGGGGCGGAGATTTGTTCGATTGGAGGTGGGGGGGATGTGTTTTTGCATTTTGCTCACCAGGTCCGGGCGACCTGCAAACCGGGGCAGGTGGTCCTGCCACGGGAGATTCAAACGTTCGAGGCGGACTGGATCGAGAGGGTGGAGGTTTCGCCGGACGGGGCTGTGCTTGCGCCCAAGGGACCGGGGATGTTTACGCGGTCCATTAAAGGGACGGCCGATGACGGGAAGTACTACTACGAGTTTGTACAACCGTACGAGTTGAACGGGCAGGACTTCGAGCTGGCGGCGCGGGTCGAGTTCACCGTGGAGGGGGGAGTCATGCTGGATCCGGTGATGACGCTGGACGAGGAGACGCTGACGACCGGGTACAAGATCGGGCTCTACGTCGTGTTTCCGGATCAGGAACGGAGCGGGGCGTCGTGCGCATGCGGATTCGATCTGCTGCGGCAGTGGGGGGTAAACATCACCACGGCCAACGGGGACATCGTGTACCTGCGGCTGCGGACGGTCATGAGCCGCTGCCCGCCGGGCATGCCTTGCGCGGGCGGGACCGGGGAAGGGGAGGTGGTATTCGCCCGGTTCGAACGCGGGCAGACGGTGCGGGAAGTCGATGACTTCTTCCAGACCGCCTTCACCGCAGTGCATCATCTGGGCGGGCAGAGTTATATCGTCGTGTTCGAGCAACCGGTGGATGCGGTCCGCGGCATTGCGGTCATTCGGGATCCGCTTGGAGGAGAAGGAAAAGATTTGAGTTACCTGGATGCGGATCTCAACGTCATCGGGACGTCGGAGATTACTTTCAGGGATTGGGTGCAGGAATGACTGGGATTATTAGGATCATTTGGATAATTCTAATGATGGTTGCGGTGGGATGTAGTTCCGGTGGTGCCAATGATGCCGGTATCGGTGACGGCGACGGAAATGGAAACGGAGACGATGGGAGTGGGGGACCCGATCTGGATCTGGGGGATGATTTCGGGTTGTTGATTCCTGCGGAGACACAGGCTTGCAGTCAGGCGGTGATATCAGGGAATACCTGGGACATATTCGGGGAGTACCGAACCAAGGGGCGGGTGACATTTGCGGCTGGGCTGTGGCGGTTGCCGCGGGATGGGGACAGCCTCGAGGTTGATTGGATCGAGAAGGTTGAATTGGGGCCGGAGAGAGACGAGCCAACGCCGCAGGGGATCGGGACATTTTCACGAACCATCACGGGGACTCCGGACGACGGGATTTACCGGTACGAGTATGTGCAGGCATTCGATCTCAACGGGGAATCGTACACGTTGACATTCAAGACGGCGTTCGTGGTTTCGGGCGGTGTGGCCGAGAAACCCCTAAAGACGATCGACCACGCTTTCATTTCCACGGCGGACGACTACGCCGGCATGGATTTCATGCTCACGGGAGAGTACGGCAGCGGGCGCGTCCATAGCTTTACCACCTGCCGGCACGAGCTGTACCGGGATGTACCCTACGACGTGGCCGTGGAAAACGGGGACCAGCTACATATAGACCAGAAGTTCCGGCCGGGGGGTATGTACAAGATCTGCCCGGCGGAACTCAAGCGTGCGGTTTTCGTGCGCGGGCAGGAGCAGCGGGAGGTGGACAACTTCTTCCGCCTAGCCTACACGGCCGGTCAGCACAACTGGTTCCAGAAATTTTTGATCGTGTTCGACCAGCCGGTGGGATCCGTCCACGCGTTGCTGGTGGATGAGGACAACATGACCAGCGGGGCGTCGCAGATGCAGTATCTGGACGCGGACCTGGACGTGATCGATACGGCTGCCGTAACCAGTTACATCGTGGGGTGGTAAAGACATGAAAAAGAAAACTCTGGGTGTCCTCCTGGCGTCGGTCCTGCTTCCCCTGACCGCCGGAGCCTGGGAGTCGGGAGATTTGCGGCTGCGCGGCAGGCTGCAAACGCGTTTCGAGGTGGATTTGGAGCAAGAGTCCAGCGCGTTTTGCATCCGGCGGGCCCGGTTCGACGGGCGCTGGAAGCCCTCCGACCGGGTCCGGCTCGTATTGGAATTCGAGGGCGCGGGCCTGCTGGAGACGCGCTACGACGAGTCTGCATACACGGAGCTCAAGGACGCCTACGGACGTATCGATGTCCACGAAGCCCTGCGGGTGCAGGTGGGATATTTCAAGAAGCCCTTCTCCCGGCTGAAGATGATGTCGGCCTTCGGCCTGTTCTTGCCGGTTCGCGGGATGCTGAACCGGTATGCCGTCGCCCGGACCGGGCACGGAGGATACGGGGGGCGGGACGTGGGACTGATGCTGTCGGGGCGCTTCAACCGAGCGGCCCGACTGCGGTACTTTATCGGCGCCTTCAGCGGCCTGGGTTTCCAGGACGGCCTGGAGGAGTCCCACAAGGACGTGGTGGGGCGGCTGCAAGTGCGGCCGCATAAAGGCCTGCGGGTGGCGGTGAACGCCACCCACAAGCTGTACCACGATCTGGTGGGGAAGACCCACACGGTCAACCTCTTCGGCGCCGACCTGCGGTACCAGCTTGGGGATCTTACCCTCATGCTCGAAGGCGCCTACGGCGACAACGTGGACGCGGGGCCCGATCACCTTCTCTGGGGATTCCACGGCACGATCGCCTATGCGCTGTCGCTGTCCGACACGCTGGTTTTGACCCCGGCGGTCATGCTGGAGGTATTCGACCCCGACGACCGGATCGACGACGGCCGGGCCATCCGCATCGCCGGCGCGCTGAACCTGGACATCTTCGAAATCTGCCGGGTGATCCTCTTCGCCGAGGGCACCGTCGGAGACCTGCGGGCGTACGACCGGACCGCGGTCGCCGCCCGGGTCCGGCAGGTGCCCACCCGGATATTCGTGCAAGTGAACATGGCTTTCTGAAGGAGTTTTCGTGAAACCGCTGCCGCCGATCCTGTCGTTGGCATGCCTGGCATGCCTGGCTTGCCAGGCCCCCTGGGACGTGCCCGACTACTCGGCCATCTTCGTAAAGGACCACGTTGCCGAGTGGAAGATCCACACGACCAGCGAGGACTGGCTGAGACTGATCGTGGATCCAAAGAGCTGGCCGTGCCGGGAGGGGAACCTGGGCCCGGATTGTAAAAGCGACGAGCACTGCCCGGTCACCTGCCGGTGCGCAGAGGGGACCTGCGTCACCCACTATGTGGAGGCGGAGGTGGAGGTGGACGGCGTGGTTTACGGGCAGGTGGGCCTGCGGTTGATGGGCACCCAGCGCAGGAACAAGCGGAACCTGCGCATCCGTTTCAACAAGTTCATCGCCGATCAGCGTTTCTTCGGCGTGAAGCGAATCAACTTCCGCAACAACAGAGGCGATCCCTCCCAAATCCGCGAGGCGCTGGCGCTCGAGCTGATGCGCCGGGCCGGGATCCCGGCGCCCCGCTACAGCTTCGTCTGGGTGAGCGTCAACGGCAATCCCGGGGGCGTGTACACCCTGGTTCAGCAGGTGGACCGGAAGTTCTTGGAGAGCTACTTCGGCGAGGACTTCGGCAACCTCTACAAGATCGAGCGGGGCGGCAACCTGGTCTACGCGGGCGAGGACCCGGCTCTGTACGATAATTTCGACCGGCGCTACGAGCTCAAGACCAACGAGCCGACCGCGGACAAAAGCGATCTGATCCGCCTGATGCGCGTGCTTTCGGAGGGAAACCCGGAGCGAGATGTGCCCGAGGCCCTCAACGTGGGGGCCTGGCTGCGGGTGCTGGCGGTCAATAGCTGGCTGGCCGGCATGGACTCCTACCCGGGCACGGCCGACAACCTGTTCCTGTACCACGACGACGCCGGGCGCTTCCGCCCGATCCCCTGGGACCTGAACGAAGCCTTCGGCAACTACCACGGATCGTCCTGCGACTTGACCACCGACGAGCTGGTCGGGCTGGACCCCTTCGCTCCCACCTGCGGCGGCGAACGCCCGCTGGTCGACCGGGTGCTGGAGGTAGAAGCCTTCCGAGAGACATACCGGGAGCACCTGCGGAACATGGTCGACCATGTCCTGCACCCCGATGCGGTCGTCGCCGAGATGGAGGCCATGCACAATCACATCCGGGAAAAGGCCCACGAAGACGTTCTCAAGGAGTACTCCAACCAGGATTTCGACGCGGCGTTTGAAAAAGACCTGCCCGCGGGGGACAATCCCATACGGGTACCGGGCCTGCGGCCTTTCATCCAAAAGCGCGATCGGCTTGTACGGGAAAACCTCTTTTAGCACCGCAACCCCACAGCGCGGCTCCGCACCCAAGGGCACGGCAAACAACAACGCCGCACCAAAACCGTTCGCTGCGCTCACTGGTACTGCTCCGCTTCCGCGATTTGCCTTGGTTTTTATGGTCCTCGCAGAGGGTGTGGCAGCGGAGCGAAGCGGAGCAGTGCCCATTGGTATGCCCTTGGGTGCGCTTCGCTGCAACACCCTTCGGGTGCAGTAAAACCCACGCCCAATAACCCGCGCAGTACTCAGAAAATCTTCGCGGGCCGCGGAGATTTTCGGGGTCAGTAGTACAGGGGCCGCTGAGTAACGAGGAAAGCGCGGTATACCAAGGGGGTGAGTAACTGCCCGATCGTCCCTTGTTTCCCACCTTTACTCCAGGTAGCCGTGCTTTTTCAAATACCTCAAGAATCGGGTCAGCAGGCGCTTTTCCCTGTAACGCAGTTGCATCTCCGAGATATTCAAGTGCCGCATGCATTCGATCCTGGAGCGCTTTTGAACGAAGCGCAGGTCGAAGATCCGCTGGTGCAATCCTTTCAATCTCGACTGAAACTTATCGATCAGATCGGAAATCTCCCGGAGCTCGATGCTCCAGGATGGATCATCGAAAAGGGCAATAGACCCAGGCGATGACGTCTCATCGGCCAGGTCGGCTGCATCCACGGGAATCTCCCGGCATCTCAAGGATTGAAGGACCACGTTGCGGGCGGTGGACAACAAGTAGTGAAAGTATGGATTCAACCCCGAGTAGCGGGATCGGGCTCCTTTTTCAAAGACCTGGAGAAAGGTTTGCTGGATGATGTCTTCCATCTCAAGCTGTATCCGTGCGTCATGAACAAAACAAATCTCCCCCTGGCGCCAGAAACGTACACCCGGTCTCAGCTTGGCGATGAGCTTTGGGACGTAATGATCATACACCTCGGCAAGCGCCTGCGCCTCTCCTTGCCGAAAACGCTCAAGAAGCTCTCTGTTCTTCTGAAGAAACGCCATCGATGGAATATATTACCAGGATTCCAGATCTCTGGGAAGAATTAGCTGTTCGCAGAGCCACCCAACACATCGCATCAGCGGCTGTCGGCGGTTGGCTTTTGGATATCAGATCAAGGAGCAATCACCATGCCATGCCGAATTGCACATCCACACAAGGTGTCGGCTCGAATTGGATTCGTCCGTCCACGTGAAGCAGGTGGCTGTCCAATCCAGGAGTGACGGTGGCAAACAGATTGCTCCCGAGAGCGATCTCGGCAACCAGACGGGCGGAAATCAATGCACCCATGTTGTCTTGCCGGTCGTGGCTTGTCTCGAAATCCTCGTATACCAGGAGGTAACCCGCCAGTATTTCTGGCCGCAAAGACAATCTCCACACGCGCAGCAAGCCCAGGCCGATTCCGGCCTGGGCAAAGGCCGTGTGAACATCCGCATGGTCGCGATCGAGATCGTGGCTGGATTGAGACCATCCCAATCTCGCCGCCAGGTACCACCTGTCACCCAGCCAGAGCTGTCCCTCCAGATTTACCCCCAGCGAAAGGCCTGAAAAGGAAAGCAGGGCCGGGGAAAGACGAATACCCAGCGCCAGGGCAACATTCAAAGTGTCCGGTTCCACTCGGGCGAACAAGTGAGGTGTATCAAAGTTGAGCTCCGGATACCCCATGGAGGCCAGGTATCCTTTCGCAAAGTTGATTCCAAATGGCGTGGTGAACAGATATCGATGAAAGGCATCGGCCACATGACCTCGTCTATCACTGGACGGATCCCGGTATTTGAGCCGGGACGTGTCGATCTGCCAACCGGAGTTTTGGGGCAACCGTACCTCTTTGCCGTCCCCGCGAACCATGTAGTAGTCTTGTTCCGGGTGCAGCGCCAGATAGAGGGGCTGCTCCGCGGTCTTGTGAAAATCGGCCCAGCGAACGCCCATGGCCGAAACCACGAAGCCTTTCATCGACTCGGGTTTCCCGATCACAACGTAGCGAAGGCGCCCGCGGCTCAAGTCAACCACGGGATGGTTGTTGTTTCGAGCCGGGGGGGTGATGGATACCGCCAGGCGAGCCTCGGGATGGGTGACGTTCAGGTTCGCGGCCGTCACGAAGGCGGCCACCTCGCCGTACTCGACTCTTCCGTCGTTGTTCACGTCGGCGGCCCCGAGCAAGGCGGAGCGGATCTCATGGCTGAACACACCCGCGCCGTACCGAGACCACTCGTGGCTTTCCCCGGGACCGCTGGTGGACAAGATCGCCCCGATACCGGGATACCTGTCCATCTGATTTCTCTCGATGAAGTTCTCGATCCAGGGGATTGTATCCATCTTCACCCGGTCATCTTTTCGGTCATCTTCTCGATCCCCGCCGCGCCTGTGAACAAAGTAGTAGGCGTTACATGCATCGATTATCACATGGGTGTAGGTGGAATCGGCGGGCTCGATGATGTGTTTATAAAAGTCAGATCGATGAAAGGAGCCGTCAAGTAGATGAATGTAGCCGGTCTGGTTTTCGGTCACACCCCCGTGGCCCGAAAACACGAAGTATAGCTCTGTCCGGTCGCCCCGGCGAACAACGGCTTTCATCTCTCGATTAATAGCCTTGAAGTGCCTTATGACATTTGTTCTGGTCGGCGGATCCATGTTGCCGGCCAGCTCGGGAAAGCGGCGCTGGGTATCTCGATCAAGCACCGTCAGAGTGACGACCCTCGCGCCGAGCAGATCGAAAAACTCTCGATAGCGAATAGCGTCATCGTCGGCAAAACGCAGGGCCGGCATGTCGGCATCCAGGCTCTGGTTGTTGCCGATCACCAGCGCAAAGCGGCGGGTGGCCGGGGTGGCCGCATCGGCCGGGGTGGAGGAAAGAGATCCAAGAGCCCAGGCCATGGAAATTAAGATACATCTTTTCATGGCGTTACGGAAAAGCACAGCCTGGATATTTGACCATGATCGGCCACCTCCCGAATGTTTTCCTCGACCGGGCCCTCGACCGGACCCATGACGCAACGTTCGATCTCCTCTCTATCGATCGGCCGGGAGGTGAACAGGCCGTATATGCACAGCCTGCCCGGCTCGTGGTTCACCCCGAGCCGCACCGCTCCATCCAGGATCTCGTCCCTGGCTCCGGGTTTGATGGGTATGCTCTTTCGATCCGGTGGAGCCGGATGGTACCAGAAAAGCTTTCCGTCGTGTATGCCGAACAGAAACAAATATGAATTCTCTCCATTTGACGAGTAAGAAAACTGAAGCAGTCGGTCTCTGCCACAACTTCCTTCCTCCACGATCTCCGAGACGGATCTGTTCGCAGGATTCAGGCAAAAGGCGTACAAATTGGCCTCACCCGTGCTCGCGCGGGCTCCCTTGACCCCAAACTCGGGATCGGCCGGACGCAGCCAGATCCAACTCGCCAGAACGATGATGGCCAGCGATGCCACCGCAGCCACGGGTTTTATAAAAACTCGCCACGCCGGCCTGGATGCCTCCTTTTCCGCCACATTTCCAATGATCGCATTTCGCAATGCCACAAGCTCGATCTCCGATGGCACCGCGGGATCCCCACCCGGGTTGACCAGCACCCGCGTGACCCGAAGCGCTTTTTGAAATGCCAGGCGGCAGCTTGAGCATTTCTCCAGGTGGGCCTCGATCCGGGTCCTGTCTCTATGGTCTATACCTTCATCCAGAAGCTTCTTATATGCCTTCAGGCAAGACACATGACCGCCAGCCGGATCGGATCTTGATCTTTTAGCGGTTTTCATCATTTATTTCCTCATTTTCTGCATTGTACCTCAGGGATAACGTCGGTATCCATTATAGCAACGACCGCCTCGTTGACAACACCACTAGGTATTCCCGCTAAAACAAAGGTTGTCGCTACCACCTGCGCCAAATGAGCCAGTATATCCAACTACGATATATCCACCATCGGAGGTCTGCTGGATGGATCTTGCATAGGCATCATCGCAAGATAATGACGCTTATCCCATTCTAAAATCCGATTGTCAATAAAAATGCCACATTTCGTTGTCATCAGATACAAAAAACAGATGAGGATTTTCAGAATGATCGATTACGATTTCTGGGCTCTTTTCATAAGCATAAGCAATAAAGGGGTTCACTTCTTGACTGGTAAATATGCCATATTTCATACGAGCATATCTAATATCAATGTTGCGGCCATCATAGTAACTTATATGAACTGTAGTGCCTGTTGAATTCACTGCAATGGAATTATAGATAGTATGTTTCAAACAACAAACTGCTCCTTCTTGCGTCCAACCTCCTGGTCCGCCACGCCCATATTTTAAACTTTCTAGTAAATGATCGGCATAGCTGATGTGAAGAGTGTTTGTACCATCGATCTCCATTTCCGAAAATTGACCCCTGTTGTATGATATCGTGTTTGTCTCCCATGCTATTCCATCAGTCCATGCGAGATAAAGATGATCGCTATCGCTATAGCTGATATAGGGATTGTTATCGCTATCTATAACGATCGATGGTGGATTGTATCTATATGCAGATGAATCAACAATCTGGATCTTCAGGCTCAGGTAATCCCAATGAGCATACATGAGTTCATAATCATCATTCATGTAAGCAATATGAACATGATCAGATTGATCAAGTACAAGTGACAAGTACCAACTATAAACGTTGTCATTGTCTATAGTCTGTAGATCCCATTCGCTTGTTTCGGCAACAAACCTAGCAAGTCTAAGCTCATCATTACCATAATGATAGTACGCTATATAAGGATTGCCATTACTATCAAGAGCTATTGAAGGAACACCAATAACATATGTATCAACTTTGTCTGATACCCACTCAGAATTGTATTTATAAGCGTAATAAAGATTGAGGATTCCGTCTTCCGAAGATATATAGGCGAAATGAGGTGAATCAATAGAATCCATAACTACAGAAAAAGGGCTGCTAGGGCGTGTAATGTCAACTTCAAATAAGGACTCCGATTTCCACTTGCAACAGCTATCGCCATCATTACCACAGGGACGGTAACCACTTGGACAAGACTTCAGGCAACAACCGATGTCGCAAAGGCCATAACCATCTACGCAATTCAATATCACACATTCCGCACCATCGCAAGTCCAATTTTGAATACCAGGTCCCCCAGGGCAAGGCACACAAGAATTCGAGCAAAACCGATATCCATAGTCGCAGTTGATATGGCATGACTCGCCATCACAGGTGGCGTTTCCATAGGGGTCCTCGGGACAGGGAGTGCAATTTGTACCGCAGTGTTCCACGGATGTATTATCCACACAAGAGCCATTACATTCATGAAATCCTATCAGGCAAGAAAAACCGCAGTCTGTTCCATCACAAGTTGGATTACCATTGGGCACATCAGGGCACGGCTCACATCTAGTACCACAATGGTCTACATCTTCGTCATTCACGCATTCACCAAAACACTCATGGTAACCCTCTACACATTCAAAACCGCATTCTACTCCGTTGCAGGTGGGAGTACCATTGGGAACATCCGGACAAGGTATACAGCGGTCACCACAGTTCTCTACAGAGCAATTATCCACGCATCCTTGGATACAATGATGAAAATCATTGTTGCACTCAATACCACAGTCCGTGCCATCGCAGGTTGCAATGCTGTTCGGAATGGTGGGACATGGTTCACATCTTGGCCCACAACTTTCCACAGAGTTATTTGGCATGCAGGTTTCCCCACATAAATGGTAGCCTACTCCACAGGAAGGACAATCATTGTCGTTGCTATCGTTGCAGCCTGCCGGACAGCACCCATCGTTGTTATGACATTGGGTGATCTCCTGATAGAAGCAAACCCCGTCACTGCACGTTCCTGGACTCTGGTAGCACTTGTTGGGCGGTTCATCGCATTTGCCGCATTCGAGAATCCCCCCGCACTTGTTGCCCCAGCTATCGCACTCATGCCCCAGCGAACCGCAGGTCTCGGGCTGGCAGTCACATGTGCCGGCATTGCAATACGAGTTGGGATATTGTGTGCAGGTGCCGCATTCAAGAGTGCTGCCACAGCCGTCGCTCCAACTGTCACAGTTGTAACCGAGGGAGTCGCAAGAATCAGGGTTGCAGTCA
This sequence comes from Deltaproteobacteria bacterium, assembly GCA_030622135.1. GTDB lineage: Bacteria > Myxococcota > B64-G9 > B64-G9 > B64-G9 > JAUXGL01. The sequence goes on along the minus strand of JAUXGL010000113.1, from coordinate 4,476 downwards.
CATGTGCCGGCATTGCAGTACGAGTTGGGATACTGTGTACAGGTGCCGCATTCAAGAGTTTTGCCACAGCCATCGGATATAGTTCCGCACTCAATGCCTTGTTCGGCACAGGTGGTAGGAATGCATGGACCCTCGCCGCAGATATTCGGCGTTCCTCCGCCGCCACAGGTCTCGGGAAAGGTGCAAGTGCCGCAGTCGATCGTGCTGCCACAGCCATCTGGAATGGTCCCGCAGTTGTACCCCAGCGAATCGCAAGTCTCCGCCTGGCAGTCGCAGGTGCCGGCGTTGCAGTACGAGTTGGGATACTGCGTGCAGGTGCCGCAGTCGATCGTGCCGCCGCACTTGTCATCCCAGTTGCCGCATTCATGGCCCAGATCGTCACAGGATCTTGGGGTGCAGGGGCACTCGCCTCCTTCGCAAGTGGTGCCCTCTGCACATTCCGATATGCTCCATTCCAGGCAGCCGTCCTCGTCGTAGTTGCCGCAGGTCTTGGAGTGGGTGGTATCCACGCACTCCTGCTTGCCCGGCTCCAGGCACTCATCCGTACAGCAGGCGCCTCCCTGGCAAAGCTGGCCAGGGGGGCAGTCTAGCTGGTTGCCTTCTTCTCCCGTCTGGGGGTCGCAGTCGTCGTCTCGACCGTTGCAGATCTCTCCGGGCTTTTTTGGACATTTATCACATGTCTCGTACATCCGGCATGTGGAGTAATCCATACACTCGCGTGTGCAGCAGCCGCAATCCGTTTCACAGGTCCGGCAATCCTCCCCTCTCGCGGCCTCGCATTCTTCGTTGCCGCAGCAATCCCCGCAGTCGGCCGGGCAGGTCTCGCAATTTTCGTCATCATCGCAGGCATGATCCCCGCAACCAGAGTCCTCCACGCACTCGCCCGATTGACAAGAATAGCCGTTCGGGCACCTGCAGTCGAAAACGCAGTTGCTGCAATTCTCGTTCTCATCACAGGTTCCGTCACCACAGATTGCACGTTTCATGGAGACCTGGATCTTGACGGCTGCCAGGTCTATATTGCCATGCTCATCCTCGGTCGAGACCGTGATCGTGTTCAGTCCTTCATCGAGAAGGATGCTTGCTTTCCACTCGGAGTAATTGCCGGCAGTGCTGGCGGCGTCCACCCCGTTGACGCGCACGGACACGATGGTGGAGATATCGACGGCCGTGCCGGTCACGGTCGGATTGGGCTCGTTCAACGTCGCTCCATCTGCCGGGTAGGTTATGTCGGCCCCCGGTGGAGTGACATCGAAGGTCAGTCGATTGGGTCCACAGGCAAGAACAAAAAAGGGAAGCAGGGCTCCAATGACCTTTGTAAGGTGATGCACGGCAGTCCTCCTTGGTTTGGTTCGCTATCTTATTTTAAGTGGATACAATAGAAAGGCGATCTGATACTTTTTTTTGGAGAATCTGCCGAATCGGGCTGGCGGCCCATGCGCGGGAGCAGAAAGTTCCGCAAGTCGACGTCTATGGGGTTGTGTGGTACGGTTTCCTTCTGCTCGGGGGATTGAGGAGAAACCCATGAGGCGCCCGATATGCATGGCCGTCCTGTTTGCCCTGGTGCTGCAGGCCCCGTTGATCCGGGCCGACGCCGACAAGACCTACGAGAAACTGGACGTTTTCGCCCAGGTGCTGCACTACGTGCAGGAAAGCTACGTGGAGAACACCGACTCGCGGCGGCTGCTCTACAGCGCCATCCGCGGCATGCTAAAGTCCCTGGATCCCCACACCGTCTTCATGACTCCCGAGGAGTTCAAGTCCATGCAGGAGGACACCTCCGGGCACTTCGGCGGGGTGGGGATCGAGCTGGCGGTGCGCGAGAGGCAGATGGTTGTGGTGGCGCCCATCGACGACACTCCCGCGGCACGTTCGGGAATCCTGTCGGGCGATCGCATCGTCAAGATCGACGGCGATTCCACCAAGAAAATGGACGTCCTGGAGGCCTCGCGGCGCATCAAGGGTGTTCCCGGCACCAAGGTGGTGCTGACCATCGACCGGGCGGACTTCGAGCAACCCAAAGACTTCATCCTGATCCGCCAGCGCATCCGCCTCAATCCCATCGAGAAGTCCGTACCCATTCCCGGCTACGGCCTGCTGAAGATCCGCGCATTCACCGAGAGGACCGAACGCTACCTGATGGACGGCTTGAGGAAGCTCAAGGCCCAGGCCGGGAGCGAGTTCAAGGGCCTGGTGCTGGATCTGCGCAACAACCCCGGCGGGCTGCTGGATCAATCCATCCGCGTGGCCGATCGCTTCATCTCGGACGGGGTCATCGTGGAAACCCGGGGACGCGGGGACAAGGTAGAGAAGGACTTCGCCCACAAGCAGGGTACCGAGCCCTTCTACCCGATGATCGTCCTGATCAACGGCGGGAGCGCATCGGCCTCGGAGATCGTCGCCGGGGCCCTGCAGGATCACGCCCGCGCGGTGATCATGGGCACCCGGTCCTTCGGCAAGGGATCGGTCCAGACGATCGTGGGTCTCAAGGACGGCTCCGGCCTGAAGCTGACCATCGCCCGCTACTACACCCCCAAGCACCGCTCCATCCAGGAGCAGGGCATAGTCCCGGACGTGACCGTTCCGGCCCGGCCACCGGAGTTGGACGCGGAGATCCACATCACCCGGGAGAAGGATCTGACCGGTCACCTGAAAAAGGAAAAGGACCCGCCGACCCCAGAGAGCCTGCTGGAAACCATCGGAGACTACCAGCTACGCACCGCTTTGTATTACCTGAAGGTCTGGGAGAAGTTCGGGCGCGCCCGCCTTTCCAAAAAGGCGCCCAACCAATGATTTCGAGGTGCACTCAAACAACGAGTACGGCCCTAAAAACAGAACGGCAAAAAACGCCGCCCGTCCTCGAAAATTGGGCTTTTGAGACAGGCGCCGACTGAGAACCATGCCTGAGGGTTCAAAAAAACCTCGTTTGCTGCTGCATTCCTGCTGCGGCCCCTGCTCGACGGTTCCCCTGGAGAGGCTGCGGGACCGGTACGAAACCTCGGTATTCTTTTTCGGGCCCAACATTCATCCCCACAAAGAGTACTTGCTGAGGCTGGAGAGCCAGCGCAGCGTATGCGCACGCCTGGGGATCGAGTTGATCGAGGGGCCCTACCATCCCGCCGAGTGGGGCCGCGCCGTCCGGCGCTTTAGGGATCTTCCCGAGGGCAGCCTGCGCTGCGAGTCCTGCTACCGGCTGCGTATGGTGGCAACGACCCGCCTGGCCCGGGAGCAGGGATTCGATCTCTTCTCGGTGACGCTGACGGTCAGCCGCCACAAGAACTCGAAAGTGATCGAGCGCATCGGCCTTCAGGTGGGGCGGGCCGAAGGGATCGCCTACCTGGCCGAGGACTTCAAGAAAAAGGACGGGTACAACCTGTCCGTCTGCCGCTCGCGGGAGCTGGGCCTCTGGAGGCAGGACTACTGCGGCTGTTCCATCAGCCGGATCGAGGCGCAAGAGAGGCGCCGGCGCAAGGAGGCCGCCAGCCGATGAGCTCCGGCTCGAAAAGGGAGGCCCTGGAGCAACTGCGGGGTTTGCTGGCCAACCTCGTACAGGCGTTCGAGCTGGACGATCCTGAAAAGGGCCTGGTGGGCGTAGTGCCGGTGATCGGCGGCAAGTTCCTGCATCCGCTGACCCGGGAACCCATCGAGCAGATCAAGGTATACGGGGCGGGGGCCGACCGGGTTAAAATCGCCGAGCCCAAGTTCCTGCGCTCGCTCCCCAGCATGCCCGTGGCCGAACTGACCCATCCGTCCCAGCTATGTGCCGGCGTGGCCAAGACCCTCAGCGAGTTCCTTTCCGAGTTGGGCCAACTCCGCAACCAGACCAAGGCCATGGGCCTCGATCTGGATCTGGAGCGCGATGTGCTCCGGCTGCGCGGAAAGACGGAGATCGACGAGGTGTCGGTGGAGCTGATCACCCGGCGCCCCGACAAGCTGGTGCTCATGCTCGTCGGCGATCACCACCTGTCCGGGAAGATTCCGCGCGAAGAACGCACCCTGGTGATTTCGGGCGACGCCGCGGCCCAAAAAGAAACCCTGGCCGGGCTGGTGCACTCGCTCAACGAGAGAGTCCGGCACACGGCCCTGGAAAGCGTCGAGCGCAAACTGGGCCTCGACCGGCAGCCCCAGCCCGCACCCATTGAGCCCGCGCCCGCACAGGAGCCACCCAAGGAGGAAGAACTCCCCACGGCGCCGCCTCTCTCCCCAGACACCCAGACCTTCGCCTCGGGAACCTCGGAAGTCCTCGAGCTTTTCGAAACCGTGGAGACCCAAGGCGAGGTCGAAGCCCAGCCCGCTTCCTCGCCTGAAGAATCCCTGGGCGCGGTCGGCATCAAGAAACTGTTCGACGTACTGGGCGGCAGCGCGGAAGTCTCCGCCCACGGCGGCAGGCTCCGCCTGGTGGCCCCCCTCAAGGTTGTCCAGGGCCTCTACAACTTCTACCTGGAACAACGCGGCCCCACCCAGTTCAAGGGTTTT
>JAUXGL010000100.1 GCA_030622135.1 Deltaproteobacteria bacterium | reverse complement strand
GGGGGGGAGTTCCAGTTCCACTAGGTCCTGGTGCGGTGGATTGTAGGCGCGGCGTAAATCGCGCCCCTACACCGGTTGGATTCCCAGTTCGAACGCTTGCCGGTTGGCGTCGAGGTAGCGGGGTGGGCACTTCTTGGTAATCGCTTTCCACAGGGTTTCGTTCTCGAAGGGCAGCAGCTTCAGGCCCGCCAGGGCTCCCAGCATGACGACGTTGAGGGTGCGGGGCACGCCGACCTTTTGGGTCAGCGCCGGGCCGTCGACTTCGACCAGATGTTGCAAAACCGCGCGGACCTTTTTCAAGGTCTCTTCGACGGAAGGGTAGGGAACCCCCTGGATGGCGAGTGAGAAAGGGACGATCTGGCCGGTGTTGGTCACTACCCGCGTATCCTCTTTGATCATGGGAAGCGCTCGCAGCACCTCCAGCGGCTCGAGGCCCAGGACGATGTCGGCCTCGAAGTTGCCGATGTGCGAGCTGTGGCCCGGGCCGATGATGACCGAGGTCTCCACGCTGCCCCCTCGCTGGGACATTCCGTGAAGTTGTCCTACGTTGACTTGTAGTTTCGTCTCCAGCGCCGCTTCGCCCAGGAATCTGGCCGCCGACAGTGCCCCCTGTCCGCCGACGCCCACGACCAGGATCTTGAAGCGTTCTTTCACTTGCACTCCTCCTGGTCTTCCGGGGATTCGACGGGACCGAAGGCCGGCTCGACGGTCCGGTCCTCTTGGGATTCTTCCACTCTCACGATGGCCGAGTTGGGGCAGATCTCCGCACAGACTCCGCAACCCATGCACAGCTCGGTGTCGATGTGTATGCGGTTGTCTTCGACGTAGAAGGCCGGGCAGCCGAAAAGATCGATGCAGGTGCGGCAGTTGCCGCACAGCCCGCAGACCATGCAGCGGGCGGCCTCGGCTTTGGCCTGGTGCTCCTTGAACGGTAGGACGACCTCGGTGAAATCGCGGGTGCGCTCACTTGGGGGGATCTCTACCGGCTGTTGGCGGGGCATGCGGTCGGCGCGGTCGACCCCGGGTCGGGTGGCGGGTTTCCGGTTGAAATCTACCCGCGGCGGGGGTGGGCGCCGATCGGCGGCCGCCTCACCGCGCAGTAGCCGGTCGATTCCCCAGGCGGCCCGCCGGCCGGTGGCCATGGCGTCGGTGACCGTCTTGGATCCCAAAACCACGTCTCCTCCGGCGAAGACCTTTTCTTGGGACGTTTGTTGGGTTTCCGGATTCACCCGGATGGAGCCGTCCGGCTCGCGATCGAGGGGAATGTCTTCCTGTGCGGGTAGTTCGGGATCCGGCGCCTGCCCGATGGCCGCGATGATCTGGTCGCATTCGAGGGACTCTTCCGAACCCATCACCGGCACCGGCCGGCCGCGCCCCGACTCGTCGGGATCGCCGGGCTCGGTGCGCAGGCAGATCAGCTCGCCCCGCCGGACCCGGATCGGCATCAGCTGGGTGCGCAGCTCGATGTCCTCGCGCCGGGCCGCGGTGGTCTCCAGGTTGATGGCCGGCATATCCTCGCGCCGGCGGCGGTAGGCGATCAGCACCTGCTTGGCTCCCTGGCGCAGCGCCGTGCGTGCCGCGTCGACGGCCGCGTTGCCGCCGCCTACCACCACCACTCGCCGGGCGGTGGGAATCGGCTGGCCCTGGTTGATGCTTTCCAGATACTCCATCGCGTCGACGATCGGCGGCCCGTCGGTTTTTCCTTCCAGCTTCAGCTTCATCCACTTCCGCGCCCCGATGCCCAGGTAGACGGCGTCGAACTTTAAGAGCAGATCCTGCAAGGTGAGGTTTTTCCCCAGCGCCGTGTTTGGAACGAACTCGGCGCCCAGAGAAAGGATGCGCTGGATGTCTCTCTCCAGCGCCTCGCGGGGCAGGCGGTAGGGGGGGATCCCGGTGCGCAGCAGGCCGCCGGGTTTCTCGGCGGAGTCGTACAGGGTCACTGCGTGGCCCCGTAGCAGGAGATCGTGGGCGGCGGACAATCCCGAGGGGCCGGTTCCGACCACGGCCACTTTTTTCGATGACGGTGGATCCCGCTCGGGTTCGTAGGGAACGCCCTCCCGGACCGCCCACTCCACCGCGAAGCGCTTCAACTCGTTGATCGCCACCGGTTCGTCCATGCGGCTCGAGTGGATGCATACCTCTTGGCAGGGCTGGTGGCAGACCCGGCAGACGGTTTCGGGCAGGCAGATTTGGCTTACGATGATGTTGTAGGCGTTTTGGTACTGTCCCCCGGCGATCTGTCCGACGAATCCCTGGATGCATAGGCCCAATGGGCAGCGATCGCTGCAGGGGGCGGAGGCGGGCCGCGGCTCGGTTTCCTCTCCGCTCTCCATGGCCCGGCTCCGGGCCATGTGCTGCTGGAACCCCTCGGAAAAGCCCTCCGAGCAGCGCAGGCCCAACTCCTCGCGCCCGCACGTCTGGCAGCGGCTGGAATCAACCCGGTAGGTTGCGATCTTGTAGGCCTGGTGCGTCTCGCGGGCCAGGTACACCGGGCAGGCCCGCTGAGTGATGACCACGCTCACTCCGGTGGCGTCGCGGGCTCGCTCGAAGGCCGTGATGGTGGCGGGCAGGTCGTGGGGATCGACGACCTCCACGTGGCGGGCGCCCAGCGCGCGGACCACCGACTCGATGGAGGTGGTGCGCCTCAAGTTGTCGTCTGAAAGCTCGACCAGGGGGCTTTTCTGGAAACCGGTCATGGCGGTGACCAGGTTGTCCAGAATCACCGCCACCATGTTGACGTTTTCCTTGACGGCGTTTAGGAGCGGCGTCATCCCCGAGTGAAAGAAGGTCGAGTCGCCCATGATGCCCACGGTGCGTTCCCCGGTCACCCGCGATACCCCCGCGGCCAGGGTGAACCCGGCGCCCATGCACAAGAGCGCGTCGGCGGTGTTTAGAGGCGGCCCGTAGCCCAGCGTGTAGCAGCCGATATCGTTGAAGTACAGGGCCGAATCGCCGAAGACCGTCCGCGCGGCGAACTGGGCCGCCCGGTGCGGGCAGCCGGGGCACAAGGTCGGCGGCCGCGGGGTTACCGGCTCCACCTCTCGGGGAGCCCGCGCGGCCGGGCCCAACTTCAGCTCGTCGTGGATCACCTCCCGGATCATCTCCGGGTCGTATTCGAACTCGACGGGGAAATGCCCGGTGCGCTTGCCTAGAATCTCCACCGGCAAGTTGTTCCGGCTGCATAGCACAGTGAGCGAATCCTCCAGGTAAGGCGATAACTCTTCCACCACTAAAAGCCGCTTCACTCCCGAGAGCATGGCCACCAGCCGGCTCTCCGGCAGGGGGTACACGCTCCCCAGGGTGATGAGCTTCAGTTTGGAAAGCAGCCCGCTTTCGAGAAGCAAGTCCGCGCAGGTTCCCGCCGGCGCCCCCGAGGCCAAGACGGCGATATCTCCTCGGCCCTCTACCCGCAAAAACTCCGACTCGGAGAGCATCCGCTCGGCCGTCTTGAGGCGGTCCTTCAGCTCGATTCTCAACCTCCGGGCATTTTGCGGAACGGGCACGAAGCGTTGGGGATCCCGCACAAACCCGGTGACTTTGGGCTCTTGCAGCCGCCGGAAGGTGATCACCTGTCGCGAGTGGCACACCCGCGTGGTGGGTCGAATAACCACCGGCAACCGGCTCTTCTCCGACAGCTCGAAGGCGAACCGGGTCATCTCGCAGGCCTCTTTTGGGGTGGAGGGATCCAGCATGGGGATGTGCAGCATGGGGGCCAACATCCGCTGGTCTTGCTCGTTGGGGCTGGTCCGGCAGGAGGGATCCCCGGCGCTGACGATGACCATACCCCCCACGGTCCCCACGTACGGAATGGTAGAAAGCGGATCCCCCCCGTACATCAGCCCCAGGTGCTTCATAGCACAAATGGATCGCGCACCCGCCAGAGACGCCCCGAAGCACATCTCGATGGCAATTTTCTCGTTGACCGAATACTCGAACTTGATACCCCGTGCTTCCGCCACCCGCGCAAACGAGTCGGTTACCTCGGAACTGGGCGTCCCCGGATACCCCGCCGCAAACGCTACCCCTGACTCCAACGCCCCGCGCACAATCGCCTCGTTGCCCAGCAGGCACTCGGTGTGCCCCTCGACATCCACCAGCAAGGGATCTTCGGATCGATCGGTCACGATTGCAGGTTCCTAAACTCTCGTGTCGGAGAGTGGGTTTGGGGGAGATGTCTATTTCTTTAACTCGTCCCACTTGTAGTCGATGAGCTCCAAGAGCACTCCGTTGACCGCCTTGGGGTGGATGAAGGTGAATTCGCAGTCGCGGAAGGGGCGGGCGCCGCCGATGAAGGGGTAGTTCTTGCCCTTCAGCTCGTCCATGGATTTTCTGGTGTTGTCCACGTTGAAGCTCATCAGCATGATGCCCTCGCCGCGCTTCTCGATGAACTTGGCCACGTCGCCGTCGGGGGTGGTGGATTCCATCAACTCGAAGCCCACCTCGCCGAGCCAGTAGCGGGCCACCTTGATCTTCTCGGGCTCGTCTATGTACTCGTCGTCGGGCTTGTCCTTGCCCATGATGGGTTCCCACTTCTTCTTGGCCTCCTCCAAGTTCTTCACCGCGATGCAGATGTGGTCGATCTTGTTCACTTTCATGGCTTGGCTCCTTGTTTATTTATAGTGGCCTTTTCCGTCGCGGCCCAGGGGCACGCCCGTTTTCCAGTTGCCTATGGTGGGCACTGCCTCGCGGGGCACCAGGTAGCCTGCGTCCATCTCCTGCACGCCGTAGTTGGGCAGGCGGAAGTGGATGGCGTCTATGGGACACACCTCGTGGCAGATTCCGCATTCTTCGCAGAGATCCGTCAGAATCACCGCCCGGTTCTTGACCAGTCCCATGACCTGCGGCGGGCAGCGCTTGACGCATACCCCGCAGCCGTCGCACTTGAAAACGTCTATTTTCGGTATCATGGCTCTCTCCTTCTTATAGGCGCATGCCCATCCGGTAGCCGTCGAGGATGGCCGAGTTGCCCCGGCGCGGGATCAGGGCGTCGCCGATCATGAAGACGCCCTTCTTGGACTTGAACAGCTCATTGACGGATTGCATCTGGGCCAGGATGACCGTATCGGCTTCGATGAACTTGTCGCCGTCGGCGGTCTTGGCCTCCACGCCTTTGTCGGTGATCTTCTTGGGCTCGGCGAAGGCCACCCGAACCACCTGGCCCTCCTTGAGCTTGGACATGTAGCGCCAGATGTAGCTGGGGTTCACGTCGGCGCCGGGCTTCTTGCCCTTGTGGATCATGGTGATGTTGTACTCGCCGTTCTTCAAAAGGTACAACGCCGTGGCGATGGCCACGCCGCCGGAGCCCAGGATGACCACGTTCTTGCCCGGTTTGACCTTCGAGTCGATGACGTCCAGGCAGGAGACCACGTTCTTCGAGTCCCGGCCTTCCAGGTCGGTTCGGGGGACCGCGCCGGTGGCGATTATGATCTCGTCGGCGTCGGAGCTCTTGACGTCGTCGGCCGAGACCGCCCGGTTGAGCTCGAACTTCACGCCGCCGCTGTCGCACATTTTCTTCAGGTAGTCGACCAGGCGCATGAACTCCTCGTCGCCCCAGGGGCCGTTGGCCGCGGTGGCGAACTGGCCGCCCACCCGGTCGGCCTTCTCGGTGATGGTTACCTGGTGGCCCTTCTCGGCGGCGATGGCGCCGGCCTGCATGCCGGCGATGCCCGCGCCGACGATCCAGATCTTTTTATTGTGCGGGGACTCGGGAAATCCGTAGAAGCCGTACTCCGGCTCGGATTCGTGGCCCAGGGACGGGCGCACCATGCAGTCGAGCTCGGCGTCTCGAAACAGGCGGGCCAGGCAGATGTTGCAGGCCATGCACGGCCGGATCTCGTCCTCGCGGCCCTCGATGATCTTGTTGGGCAAGAACGGGTCGGCGATCATGGCGCGGCAGGACTCCCAGAAGTCCAATTCGCCCCTTTTTATGGCTTCTTCCGGGTAGGCGGGCACGAACAGGCGGTAGGCCATGGCGACCGTCGTCTCGGGCTTGAGCGCCGCCTTGATGCTTTTGGCCAGGTATAGCCACGAGCCCATCTTGCAGTCGCGGGAGATCACCGATACGGCCGACTCTTGCCAGCCGGCGGTCACCGACAGGCAGTCCGCCCCGGCGGACTCGGCCAGCTTGATGACCTCGATCGACTCCTCGGGCTTGTTGCCGCCGCGGTCGTGCAATAGCTCGTCGGCGCACAGCCGGATGATGATGGGGTAGTCTGGACCGATCTCACGGCGAATGCCCGAGACGATGTCGGTCATGAACTTCGCTCTTCCCAAGACGTTCCCGCCATACTCGTCGGTGCGCAGGTTGGTGTAGGACGAGATGAAGTTGGAGAGCAGGTATCCGACGATCCCGGAGATCTCCACCGCGTCGTAGCCTGCCTCGACGGTGCGCCGGGCTCCCTGTACGTGCTCGTCGATGCAGATCTGGATCGCCTCCTTGGTCATTTCCACCGGCTCGCGAAATCGAGGGATGCGCTGCTTCACCACGGAGGGGCCCACGGTGTAGTCGATGTTGATGCCGCCAACCCGGCCGCAGTGCATCAGCTGCAGCACCGCCTTGGAATCGTGCTTGTGGATGGCGTCGGAGATGCGCCTGAGGCCGGGGATGAACTTGTCGTCGGCGATGCTCATCATGCCGACGTAGCCCTGGCCCTCGCCGAACTTGTCGGTGTAGGCGCCCTGGGTGGTGACCATCCCCGCGCCGCCGCGGGCCTGGGCCTCCATGTAGGCCACTTCCTTGTCGGAGACGTAGCCGTCGCCGAAGTTGAAGTTGGTCTCGGTGGAGGCGTACTTTATGCGGTTCTTGGTTTCCATCTTTCCGATCTTGCCGGGACTGAAGATGTGGGGATACTTCTTCTCGCCGGGTTTCATCTTGGCTGGACCTCCTTGGGGTTGAGATGGGCAATAGAGCGGGCGTAGCTTACACCCGGGGCGTAAATGTGGTCAAGGGGAGGGAGGTCACCCAGTCAACACGTTGATTTGGTTGAGGTATTAGGCGGTTTGCCCGGCTTCGATGGAGACGCTTGCGAAGGGGTGGTCGGTGGAGCCGATCTTCCCCAGGCTTTGCTTATGGATATGAATCAGAAACGATTCCAGAGCTTTCGTGCTTCTTCCTGGGCCCGGGCGGCCACCTCGGCGGTGTCGATGTCCACCGGCTGGCCGGAAAGCAGGCGCGTGCGGCCGGCCACCACCACGTCCCGGGCCGGCGAGCGGCAGAAGCCGAAGAGCAGGTGGCCCAGGAAATTGCCGGGCTCGAAGGCGGTCGGGGGGCGGTAGTTGTAGACCACCACGTCGGCGGCGGCGCCTTTTTTAAGCTCGCCCAGCCTGGTGCCGAATAGGCCGGAGGCGATGTGGCGGTTGGTGCGGAGCAGCGAGTCGACCTCCGCCCACATGGTGCGGGGGTCGCCGGTGAGGTGATGGCCCAGCAGGAAGGCGGCGCGGAGTTCCTCGCGCACGTCGGCCTCCATCCCGTCGGTGCCGATCCCCACTCGCAGGCCCGCGGCGATCATCTCCTTGACCGGGGCTGTGCCCACGGCGTTGTTCATGTTGGACTGGGGATTGTGGATGGCGTAGGCACCGGCCTTTTTTAAGAGCTTCCATTCCTCCGGACTGGTGCGCACGCAGTGAATAGCCAGCGATTTGCCGGTTATCACCCCGCGGGTGTGCAGGCGTGTGAGCGCGCCTTCGTAACCGCGTCGGCGGGCGTCCTCGGCGTCGGGGGCGGCTTCGGCCACGTGGACGTGGAAGGGCAAATCATTCTCCCGGCCCGCCGTGGCGCAGGCCCCCAGGGTGTCGTCGGACAGCGTGAACGAGGCGTGCAGGCCGAACATGGCGGCCAGCATGGGATCGTCCTTGGCCGCGCGGGCAAAGCGCAGGTTCTCCCGGATGCCCGCGGTCATTTTTTCCTGGCCGTCTCGGTCGGAGACCTCGTAGCAGGTGGACAGGCGCAGGCCAAACTTGGCAGCGGCTCGGGCCAGCACGTCCAGGGAGCCTTCGATGGCGCCGTTGGAGGCGTGGTGGTCGATGATGGTAGTTACCCCCGCGCGCAGAGCGTCGAGGAGCGCCACTTCGGCGGAAGGCTCCAGGTTCTCAAGGGTCAAAACCCGGTCGAGGGGCCACCAGAGCTGCTCGAGGATCTCGACGAAGTTCTCGGGCGGCAGGCCCTTGGGCGGCAGACCCCGGGCGAAGGTGGAGTACAGATGCATATGCGCGTTGATGAAACCAGGGGTGATCAACCGCCCCCCGGCGTCGATCACCTCGGCGCCCTGGGTGGTTTTGGAGAGCTCGGAATCCGGCCCGACGGCCTCGATGATTCCGTTCTGGCACAGGACGCCGCCGGAGAGCACCCGGGGCTCGTCGCCGCCGGTCCAGACCAGGCCGTTTCGTATCCAAATTTGGTTCATGCTGTCAGTTTAGATCTTCTGGACGGTACCCGCAAGATTTTGAACCTGGGATTTCTCATGTTGTCCTTGGAGTCGCCGATGAAGTATGATTGTTGGTAATGTTGCGGAAGTTCGGGAAATATCAGTTGATCCGAAGGATCGCCGTCGGTTGTCGGCTTGTGCCGAGCTGCCTTTTCGCGAGGTGCTAGAACATGGGACGTTTTATTAGGTTTTTGCCGATCTTCTTATTACCGGGCTGGTTTGCGCACTGCGACTGCGACGACGCCAGCCGGATTACCTGCGCAGTCGATACGGATTGTCCCGACGACATGTATTGCCAGGACGGCTTTTGCGCGCCCATCTCCGACCAGGACGGCGGGGAGGACGGCGACGGGGGGACGCGGCCGGACTATGACTTGGACGGGGGCGGCTTGCCGCTTTGCGACAGCCAAGACGACTGCATCGGCGACGAGGTGTGTTTCAACGGCAGGTGCGTGGAGGTGATCCCCAATCCCGACTGCCTGGAGGGGGATGGGGACGACTGCGAGAACGACGCCTACTGCGAGCCGTCGCTGGACGGGTGCATCCCCTGGGAGGTTCATCCGTTTCCCCCACCGGAGTGCGAGTACATTCCTCCGCCGGGTCAGTTCACCCCCATCGAGGAGTGGGTCTGGGAGAACCCCGTCGAGGCGCCGGAGTGGGACGAGGTGATGATGACCCCGGTGGTGGTCGACCTGACCGGCCAGATGGGCGGGGATCCCTTCGTGATCCCCGCGGTGGTGTTTAACACCTTCCGAAAGGACCTGGAGTACGAGCAGGACGGCGTCCTCCGGGCGGTGGAGGGTCACACCGGCAATCCCATCTTCTCGGTGACCGACCCGCGGTACTACACCCACCCGGTGTCGGGGATCGCCGCCGGAGACATCGACGGGGACGGCCGCGTCGAACTGGTCACCGGCAAGAACGGCGGGCGGGACCTGATCTGCTTCGAGGACGACGGTACCTTCAAGTGGGCCACGGACACGAACAGCCTTTCGGTTGGTTGGGGTTGTCCGGCCATCGCCAACATCGACGGACAGGGCGACCCGGAGATCGTCATGGGCGCCGCGGTGATCAACTCAGACGGTAGCGTGCGCTGGCGGCACAGCGGGCCGCGGGGCGACAACTACACCGCCGGCCCGGCCCCCTTCTCGGTCCCCGCGGACGTGGATAACGACGGATTCATGGAGATCGTTACCGGCAGCAAGCTCTACGCTCACGACGGGAGCGAGATATGGAGCACTTCCTACGGCGACGGCTTCGTGGCCGTGGCCGACATAAGTGGCCACGCGGACCAGCTTCCCGAGATCGTGGTGGTCAACCACGGCAACGTGCGCGTGCAGAGCTCGACCAACGGCGAGCCCCTGTGGGTTCGTACCTCGCAGTATTTGATCGACAATATTCCCGAGTGCGATCCCGACTGCGGCCGGTTGGGCCCGCCCACGGTGGCCGATTTCAACGGGGACGGCCGGCCGGAGATCGGCGTGGCCGGCGTGGACGTGTACATAGTATTCAGCGGCGCGGGCGACATACTATGGCACGTGCCTGCCCAGGACTCCTCCTCCAACGTGACCGGCTCCGCCGTCTTCGACTTCGAGGGCGACGGCCGGGCCGAGGTGGTGTACGCCGACGAGGTGTCCTTGAAGGTCTTTCGGGGTTCCGACGGCACCGTGTTGTACCAGCAGCCCCACTCCTCGCTGACCGCCTGCGAGTACCCGGTAATCGCCGACGTCGACTCGGATCACAACGCCGAGATCGTAATCGCCCAGAACACGCTGATCGACAGCGCCCCACAGAAGTTCAAGGGCATCCGCGTCTTCGGCGACGCCAAGGACAACTGGGTGGACACCCGCGCCATCTGGAACCAGCATGCCTACCACGTGACCAACGTCAACGAGAACGGGACCATCCCGCAGAACGCGGCGCAGAACTGGAAGGTTGTCGGGCTGAACAATTTCCGCCAGAACATCCAGGGCGAGGGCCTCTTCGATGCCCCCGACCTGACCGCCCTGGGCCTGGGCTTCGATCCGGGCAAGTGCAGGACCGAAGGGATCCGGATCCGCGCGGCGATCTTCAACCGCGGCCGGCAGGAGGTTGCCCCGGGCGTTCCGGTTTCCTTCTACCGGGGCGATCCCCGCGTGGGCTCCGTGCTCCTGGGCACCGAGCACACCACCATCCGGCTCAAGCCCAGCGAGCACGAGGTGGTCTCCTTCCTCTGGGCCAACCCGCCCATCGACAAACTCTTCGACATCTACGTGGTGGCCGACGACCAGGGCTGGAATAGCGTGAACAACCAGCCCTCCGGCCAGAACAACGAGTGCCGCGAGCAGAACAACATCGGCTTCATAAAAGACGTGATATGCAAATCGGAGAACTGATCCGGACTATTAGGTGCCTGCCCCGTCCAGCTTCTCGGATCACCTCTTTCTCATGAGGGCCGCCAATAGCCCAAAGGCGATCAGAAACATGGCCAGGTCTTGACCGGACGTGCCGTTCCCGCCGCATCCACAGCTTCCCTCCACCAGCATGCAATCGGGCTCCTGGATGCAGTGGGAGTCGGTGCAATTGCCACAGACGCCACAGGCGCTGCCGTCGGGCATGGACTCGTTTGTGCATCCGAGCTCGGAGTCGCAGAAGTCCCAGGTACAGGGATTGTCATCTTCGCAGACCATCCGGCCGTCTTGCATGCATTGGCCGGCGGAGCAGCTTGCCTCCCCACAGGTTCCTCCTCCGCAGGCCATGCCGTCGGGCAGATTGGTGTGCACGCATCCGGTGTGGGGATCACAGTCGTCTTGGGTGCACGCGCTGCGATCGTCGCAGTCCGGAGCCTGACCGGCCACGCAGACGCCGTCTTTACAGGTGTCGTCGCCGTTGCAGAGATCGTTATCGGTGCAGGGGGTGCCGTCCGGGGCGGGTTGGCTCAGGCACCCCACCGCGGGATCGCAACCGTCGGCGGTGCAGGGGTCTCCGTCGTCGCAGTCGAGGGAATCTTCGTATTCACACTCGCCGCCGGAGCAGGCGGCCGGCCCGCACAGGCCGCCGCCGCAGTCCATTCCGTCGGGCTTGTTCTGATATCGGCAGCCGGTCTGGGGATCGCAGCCGTCGGTGGTGCAGAGATTGTTGTCGTCGCAGTTGAGGGTATTGCCGGCCGCGCAGATACCGTCTTGGCAGGTTTCTTCCCCGTCGCACAAATCCAAGTTGGAGCAGGATGTGCCGTCGGGTACAAATTCGTATACGCAGCCGTCTTGGGGGTTGCACGTCTCGTTGGTGCAAGGGTTGTCGTCGTCGCAGTCGGGCGGCTCGCCGGCCACGCATTCTTCCAGCAGGCACACCTCGGTTCCGTTGCAGGCGTCCAGGTCGGGGCAGGGGGTGCCGTTGGGGGCCACCTGGCAGCGGCCGGGATCGCTCGGCAGGTCGCAGGCCATGCAGGTGTCGGTACAGACGGACTCGCAGCACACACCGCTTGCGCAGAAGCCCGAGTCACACTCCCATTCGGCGGTGCAGGGGGCTCCCAGGATCCCGCCGACGAAATCGCGGATCTCGGCCTGGTACTCGTCTACCTTGCCGTGGCAGGCGAAACCCGTGCAGTATTCGTTGAGCACGTAGGAGGCGATGCCGCCCACGTACTCCCGGTCGTTTCTGATCACGAAGGCGGGCCCGCCGCTGTCGCCGAAGCAGATTCCGCCGGGATTCTGATCGTGGCAGATGGTGTTATAGCTTCCCCATCCCGCGGGAAAGTTGCAGCCGCCCGAGTTGGTGCATACCCAGTTGATCTGGTTGTTGGCGGTTAGCTTTTTGCCCGCGCTGCCCGTCTCGGTTGTGCCGAATCCCACGAACTCCAGGTTGATGCCGACGTCGCTGTCGGTGATGCTCAGGCTTTCGGGTAAATAGGGGATGGGCGTGATGCCCGCCGGGGCTTCGCTGGATAGCCGCAGCATGGCGATGTCATGGACGAGGTTGTCGGGGTCGTATCTCGGGTGCACCCAAATCTCCGACACTCCCCGAACATGGTCGGGCGAGTACCAGTTGTCGCCGAAGCCAACCGTGTAGCTCCCGGGGCTCTGCCCGTAGGCGCAGTGAGCCGCGGTCAGGACCACGGCCCTCGATATCAAAGTGCCCGAGCATCTTCCGTCGGCGTACGAAAGACTTACGACCGCCATGTGGGCCTGGGTGTTATCGGGCGTCCCATGGAGGATGTCCTTTGACATGAAGTCGATATCCAGGTCGCTGCCTCCGCAACCCAGCCAGATCGAAGCCAAGAACACCAATAAAAACCGGGTCAATTTTATACGCATAATACCCATGAACCTCTTTAATCTGCAAGTTTTGCGCCAACAAAGGCTTCAACAAAGGCTGGTTTTGCCGACATGTAATTGCCTGTTTTTGTGTGTCTTTTGTGTGGTCAGGTCAAGAGTAGGGAGAATAGGGAGGGACGGGGGTAGGATGGATCGGGCAGGTTTGCCCGGATTTTACAAGATGTCTTTTTAGTTCAAGCAGTTACCGGCTGGATAGAAGTTGCGTTTAGTGGTCAGTGAAGTGACCGTTTCGGTTCAGCGCGAGCTTTCCCAGGCGGCCAAAGGTGGCCAGGACTTTGCAGTCTTTGCCCCGGAGATAGCTGGGCGGATCATCCGCGATCGTCTTGGGATGTGCCGGCCCCCGCGGGTATGTTATGGCGGCGGCAGAGCTCCCGGAGGTGATGGCGGACCAGGCCGGCTTGCTTGGCTGCCCGGGTCAGGTTGCCGCCGTGGGAACGCAGCAGGTTCAACAGATACTCCCGCTCGAATCGTTCCAGTAACTGGGCCTTGGCTTGCTTGTAGGGGTATTTGAAGTTGGTCGGCAAGAACGGCGGTTGACCCCCGCCAAAGAGATCCAGCTGCAACTCTCCGCGCCCGATGGTTTTGCCCTCGGAGAGATATAGCGATCGCTCGATGACGTTGCTTAGCTCGCGCACGTTGCCCGGCCAGGGATAGGAATCCAGCACTGCTCGAGCGTCGGCGTTGAGCTTTACCGGCGGCAGGTTGTGTTGTCTGCGTATCTGGTTGCCCTTCTCGATGAAGTGCTCGGCCAGGTAAGAGATGTCCTCCGGGCGCGCGCGCAGCGGGGGAACGCGCACCTCGACCACCGAGAGCCGGTAGAGCAGGTCCTCGCGGAAACGTCCGCCTTCCACCATGGCTCGCAGATCGCGGTTGGTGGCGGCCACGATGCGCACGTCCACGGGAATGGTCCGCACCCCGCCCACCCGCTGGATCTTTTTCTGTTCCAGGGCACGCAGCAGCTTGGGCTGCAACGAGGGGAGAAGCTCGCCCACCTCGTCGATGAGCAGTGTGCCCCTGTTGGCCTCTTCGAACAGACCCCGGTGGGTGCGGTTGGCGCCGGTGAAGGCGCCCTTCTCGTGACCGAAGAGAGTGCTTTCGATGAGCTTGGGTGGCAATGCTCCGCAGTCCAGCACCACGAAGGGTCGCCGCTTGCGCTTAGACTTGGCATGCACGGCAGAAGCCAGAAGCTCCTTGCCGGTTCCGGTCTCGCCCAGCAGCAGGACCGGAAGCGTGGAGAGGGACACTTTCTCTAAAACGGCGAAGACCTCGCGCATCTTCACCGAACGGCCTCGGGCCGCCCCGAAGCGGTTGTAAGGGCTGATGGGGATCTCGAAGTGTTCCTCCAGGGGATCGAAACGCAGCAGGTCGTTGCCGATTTGGAAGTGGGTGCCGGGCTGGAGAAAGAGCTCGTTGACCCGGTGGCCCATGAACAAGATACCGTTCTTACTGTCCAGATCCCGCACCCGGCGGCCTTTTTCGTTGGTGACCAACTCGGCGTGGAGGCCGGATATCGCCCGGTCGGAGAGGGAGAAATCGCAATTGGAGGAGCGGCCGATGGTGATGTGTTCCTTGCGGACGGTGAATTCCTTGCCCCGATCTTCGCCCTTTACGACCAGCAGCCGGCTGGCCACCAGGACCTTTACGTTCTGCTCGTTGGAGATGACGATCGTCCGCTCGTCGAACTTCGGCTGCTCGTAGAGCTTTTCGTCTGTTCCGCGGCTCATGTGCTGAGAATAAGATCCGATGCGGGGAGTTGTCCAGCCTCGGGGCGCTTGGGTACTCTCAACGGAATGTGGATCGCAGACGATGGGAGCGCGATCTTACGGTTTAACGGTAAGTGAACCTCGCGATAGCAGAGCCAACATGGCCAGGATCAGGCCGAAAAGCCCCGCGTTTGCCGATCCGGTCTTAGAGCCGCAACCACAGCCGCCCTCCAACACGCAGTCTTGGTTGTAGACGCACCGGGTGTTTTCGCAGATCATGCAGGCGCCGCAGGCCTGGCCGTCCTCGGCCGGGGCGCGGACGCAGCCCTCGCCGGGGTTGCACCAGTCCCCGGTGCAGGGATCTTCGTCGTCGCACTCCAGCGGGTCGTCCGCTTGGCATTGACCCGCAGAACAGGTGGCCGGTCCGCAGCCGTCTCCTCCACAGGCGGTGCCGTCGGGCAGGTTCTCGTACAGGCAGCCCAAGGTGGAATCGCAGGAGTCTTCGGTGCAGGGATTGCTGTCGTCGCAGGGCGGCCGGTCTCCTTTCACGCAAGCCCCCGCCTGGCAGATCTCCTGGCCGTTGCACGGGTCGTCGTCGGGGCAGGGGGTGTCGTCGTCGACCGGTTCGTGCACGCAACCGGTTTGCGGATCGCAGGTGTCGGCCGTGCACAGGTTGTCGTCATTGCAATCGAGAAGCTCTCCGGCCACGCACTCCTGCAGCAGACAGATCTCCGCGCCGTTGCACTTATCCGAGTCGAGACAGGGAGTTCCGTCGGGCGCGGGACCGCAGGTGCCCATGGAGCCGGGGGCATTGCATACACTGCAGACGGCCGGGCAGGGGGAGTCGCAGCAGACCCCGTCGACGCAGAAGCCGGACAGGCAGATGGCGCTGTCGACGCACGACGATCCCAGGATGCCGCCCACGAAGTCGGCGATTTCGGCCTCGAACTCGTCCACCTTGGTGCTGCAGCCTAAGTACAGGCAGTCCTCGTCTCCATAGGAGGTGAGTCCGGCCACGTACTCCCGGCCGTTGCGCACCAGAAAGGCCGGCCCGCCGCTGTCCCCGGAGCAGGGGCCGCCCGGGTCCATGTCTTCGCAGATGGTGTTTTGGGAGGCGGGGTATCCGGGGCCCACTGTACAGCCGCCCGGCTGGGTGCAAATCCAGTCGAGGTTGTTCATCACCGTCAGCTTGACCCCGACGCTTTGGTTCTCGGTTTGGCCGAAGCCCACGTACTCCATGGGGTTGCCCACGTCCGACTGGTTGACTCCGATGGAATGGGGCAGGCAGGGAATGGGCGTGACGCCGGAGGGGGGCGCGGAGTCCAGGCGCAGCATGGCGATGTCGTTGGTGGTGGTGCCGTCGCTGTGGGCAATGTAGCCCGGGTGCACCCACACCTCACTGATGCGTCGGGTGGTGGCCGAGTTTACATCGGCGCCGAAGTGGATAGTGAAGGCTGATGGGCTGTAGCCCCGGGCACAGTGGGCCGCGGTGATAATCACGTCGGGGGAGATCAGGGTTCCGCTGCACAAGCCGCCACCGAAGGTGAGGGCCACCACGGCGTCGTGCTTCGGGTTGGTGTCGGGCCGGCCGTTGATGATGGAGCGGCTCTGATACTTCAGCTCCAGGTCGATCGGTTCACCGCAGCCCGACGACAGGAAGAAAATCAGCAGCAACCCGAGGAAGGTCGAGCGTCGCCCTCGACGCAGCTGGTACTTGGACACAGGTAACTGATGAATTTCTTCAAGCATATTTAGCGCATGCCTTTTGCACGACAGGAGCCCCCGTCAGCCCGATGCCGGTTTACGGTACAGGCCCAGGACCAGGACCAGCCATACCAGCAGTAGCGAGGTGCCCGGCCCGGTGGTGTTGCATCCCTGGGCGGTTTGCCCCGGATCGCCCGATCCGGGGGGCGTCTCGCCGGACTTGGTCACCACGGTGATGACCGCGGTGTCGGTGGCGGTGTTGCCGTCCTCGTCCACGGCGGTCAGCTCGATTGCGTGCTCGCCCAGGCTCAGGGTGACGTCCTCGATCTTGTGCGTGGCGATGGTCTCGCCGTTATCCTTCCAGATGTACCCGATGATGCCGCACCCGGAGGTGGATCCGGAGCCGTCCAGGGTGACAAACTCTTGCCCGTCATTGTCGTCGTCCTTGACGGTCCGGTCCCCGCCGGCGTCGGTGACCGGCGGTTTACCGTTGCATTCGCCTCCGGGGTCCGAAGCCGCGGCGCCGCCAAGAATGGTGAAGTCATCGGGCTTGACGCTGTTGAGCAGCGGATTGGGCCCCTTACCGTCGAAGCGCACGCTGACGTTCAGCACGCGCACGATGCTTTCCAGGTAGGGGTTGTCCTGGGGGGCCTCGACGAAATAGAGCAGGATGAGGTTATCCCCAGCCTCGCGCCCCTCGGCCGCCAGGGTCTTGACCACCCGAACGTTGCTGACCCTAAAGTCGTAGCAGTGCGGGTTGCCGGCCTGTTGGTTGACGTAGTCGTACCGGTAGGCCAACTCTTCGCGGAGCGCGTTGTCGTTGACATTGGGGTCCATGTGGGTGGCCAGCTCCACCATGTTGCTGACGCCGTCGACGTCGTAGTCCTCGTTGGCGTCCCACTTGGTGCGCCCCAGGTGCCACATTACCTCCAAGAGGTCCAGCATGTGGTCGGGGTCGGGGTTGCCCTCGAAGTCGATGTCGGAGTCCGGCGTGTCGCGGTCCAGGGAGAACCACTTCTCCTCGCAGTCGGTCAGGCCGTCTCCGTCGGAATCGGAGATTCTCTCTTCGTCCTTGCAGTCGCAGTGTATCGGGCTGGTGTCCCAGCCGGGCGTCAGGGGGTCCCATTCCGCATACTTGACCTCGAGCAGATCGCCGCATCCGTCTCCGTCGGTATCCACCCGGGTGGGATCGGTGCCCAACGCGATCTCTTCCACGTCAGGCAGGCCGTCGGCGTCGCTGTCGACCTGGTAGCCGTTGGGGGTCATGCGCGCGCTCAGGTTCGAGACCAGGATGGGGAAGTAGGCCCGGTAGTCGCGGGAGATGGAGGTCACGTCGTAGTCGCTGAAGTCGATGGCCTCGCCGGCTTCGAAGTTGCGGAATTCGCCTCCGGTCATCTCGGCCATCTCTTCTAGTAGCAGCACGTGGGAGCCGCCCGAGTCGTCGCCGTTGGATTCCAGATAGGCGGTGTGCAGGGTGACCTCTCCCGCCGCGGGTTGTCCATTTTCGAGTTGCTTGAGCTGGGTGACCCGGTCCTTGATCTGGGTGTAGGGCGGGCTGGGCTCATCGGTGGGCTCGCCGTCGGAGAGGAACAGCACGATGTAACGGGTGCGCCCGGCCATGATGGGGTCTTCGTTCATGTCCGACTTGATGGCGGTGATGGCCGTGGACAACGCGCCGATGTATGGGGTCGCTCCTCTGGCCTGGTGCTGCGCGTCGGCCAGCGCCCAGTCCAGCTTTTGCCGGTCGCGGGTGAAGATCGGATCGGTAGTTAGCAGGAAGGGCTCGCTGTCCTGGAACCGCTCCACGCCGAAGTAGATCTCCGGCTCGTCGATGAGCATGTCGACCAGTCCCCGCGCGGCGATCAGTCGCCTGAAGCTGGGATCCGACTCGGTCATCGAGCCGGAGTCATCCATGATGAACAGGAGCTTCACCGGAAAGACCAGGCTCTCCGGATCCGCGGCGCAGTAGGTTCCCTCCAGGGTGACCTTGTTCTCGGGCAGCGGGTCCGGCTCGTTAAACCGGTAGATGTCCACGTCGGTGCATCCCATGACACCAGCCGCGGCCACCAGAATGATTGTCGCAAACCAACGGGCTCTCTTCATGATTTGGGCTCTATTCATGACTCCTCCCATCCAACTATGCACAAGCAAGTCCCGTACCACGCCCGGCTAGGAGCCGTCTGCGCTCTATCTATTGGTTAAAATTGACACTTACAGGATGCCGGGAGGCGGATTGGCGAAAGCTTGGCGAGACAGGATGTCACGGATCGAGGATTGATACGGGTTTGGCTGGGGCTTATTCTTTATAAAACAAGCAGTTGCGTGCTAAGCGAGCTTTTTCTTACAACCGGACAGACGACTGACCAGTTGGCAATACCTTATCGGTAGAGGACTCTGCCGGAGCGCAGGGTCCGCGCGGCTTTACGGTACAGGCCCAGGACCAGGGCCAGCCATATCAGCAGGAGCGAGGTGCCCGGCCCGGTGGTGCTGCATCCCTGGGCGGGATCGTCTGAGCCGGCGGCCGTCTCGCCGGACTTGGTCACCACGGTGATGACCGCGGTGTCGGTGGCGGTGTTGCC
>JAUXGL010000019.1 GCA_030622135.1 Deltaproteobacteria bacterium | reverse complement strand
TGTGTCCAGCAAAATCTGCCCGCTCTGATACATCACCGTCCAAGAGTCTTTCAGCCTTGGCGAGCATTGTTCCTTCCTCCACTCGAAAATCGGCTACGGGTTTACCGAATGTTTACACCAGAACGGTCTTAACCCGATGACATTATAGCTTGTTCTCCACACTCTGCTTCTTGCCCTCGATAGTGGAAACCTTGTCGTGACGGTCATCCATGTACATGCGAATGAGAACCCGCTCCGCCCCCAGCTTGAAGACGGCATCGGAGCACCGCTTCACCAGCTTGACGATCTCGTCGTAGCTCCCCTCCACGTTGGTGCCCATGGAATGGAACTCGTGCTTCAACCCAGACTCCCGGATGATGGCGACCGCCCGGGCGACGTATTTCGACACCGAGGCACCTTCCCCCACCGGCGCGATGCTGATGTCCGCTATCACGATCTCTTACTTGATGGGCGTGGTGAGACGGAGGACCTTACCGCTTCTCAGCGCCACCGCCAGGCTCTGATCCGAGGGGTTCAGGGCCATGCACTCCACGGCTACCTTCTCCCCTACGTCGATCTTGCCTTCCCGTTTCCAGGAAGCCGGCCGGTAGACGAAAATCTCCCCGCGATCGGTTCCCACCAACAAGGTTTTGTCGTCAGGACCGAAGGCCAGGCAAAAGTGGTAGCCCCCCACCGTGATCCGCTTGAGCTGGGATCCCTGGGCACTGAAGACGGTGAAGGACAAGCTGCCGTCCGCGGCCACGATGAACTTGCCTCCACGATCGAACGCCAGGTAGTGAGCGTCATGTTGCTCGTCGCCCCGGACCCCCTTGAGGTTCCCGTTGTCGTCCCAGAACTTGAGATAGGCCACGCCGTCGTCCATGCAGCCGGCCGAGCTCAGCCAACCGGAGGCGTCCGCACGCCGGTACACCCGCCGCTGGCGACAACCGGCGTCCTGAAAAACCAGATCCTTCTTACCGGTTTTCACGTCCCACAGCTTCAAGGCGAAGTCGTCGCTGGCCGTGATGACCTTTTTACCGTCGGGAGAAAAAGCCGCCCAGTTCATCTGCGCGGGCGGCAACTTGGCGTAGGCAAGCTCCTCCTCCTCGGTCATCTTCTTGGGCGGCTGGTCCTCTAAGACCTTCAGGCATTTCCCCGAGGCCCGGTCCCAGATCCGGGCAGTCTTGTCGGCGGAAGCGCTGACCAGCAGCTTGCCGTCCGGGGAGAAATCCGCCATGAACACCTTATCCTTATGGCCCGCAAACGTACGCACCTGCTCGCCGGTGGAGGGGTTCCACAGGCGAATTTGCTTGTCGTTTCCGGTGCTGAGCAGCAGGCTTCCGTCAGGGGACCACGCCACGTGCAGGGCCGAACCCTCGTGCCGGCCGACCGTGCTCGGGGAAATGTGTGCCCAGGGATTCTTGGGGGGTTCTTTCTTCTTCGTCGCGCCGGCGTCCGCCGGCTGCTTCTCTTCCGGTTCTTTCTTCGCGCAGGCTCCCGCCAAACAGCAGATGCCCAGAACGAAAAGAATCGCAACGGCCTTTCGCATTTTTACTCCCTCTCTATTGGGTGGCCAGCTTGGAGGTGGTTTCCCGCAGGCGATCGCACAACGTCCGGACGAAAACCCGCAGCACCCGGACAGCGAACTTGTCGTTGGCCTGCAAGAAGCGCAGGAAGTGATCCCGGGATACCTCGAAAGCCACCACTTCCCCCAAGGCCGCCACGCGGGCCGAGGTAGGACTCTCGTCCACCAGGGACATCTCCCCCGCATGGTCGCCCGCGTGAAGGACGGCCACCTCGGTGACCAAGTCGCCCTCAACGCGCTGAACCGAAACCTTGCCCGCACGAATCACGTACAGAGCCATGCCCGGACGCCCCTGCTCGATGAGCCGCTCCCCGTCCTGGAACTTGCGCTCCTCGCTTATGTTGTAAAAAGCCTTCATTTCCTGGAGGGGCATGTCCGCAAAGAGGGGGATCTTCTGCAGGAAGTCGAAACCGTCCATCACGCCCACGATGGCCGCGGCGGGCTCGGCCCCCGCGGGCATCTCCACCTCCAGATCGATGTCCTCGTCGTCCTCGCCCCCGTCGGGCAGCGGCGCGGCCTTATCGGGCACGGCGGTCTGACCACCCAGCTCCTTGATCTTCTCCTCCACGTCCTTGTAGCCGATGTCGAAATTGAGCAGCTGCTGGAAAATATTGCGGGCCACCGCATTGTTGCCCTTGGCCTGGTGAATGCCCGCCAGATGATAGTAGAGCTCCGCGGTGTCTTTTCCCACCGGGCGGCTCTTGATCACGCCAAGCAACTTCTTGATGGCCAGATCGGGATATCCGTTCCGGCCCAGAATGTCGCCGATTAGAACGGTGGCTTCTTCGAAGGTGTCGTCCTGGGCCTGCACCTTCTGCAGCAATTCCATTGACTTCCGGTACTTGCCCAGATCGTGGTAGAGCTTGCCGGCCAGAAAGTAGTTGACCGCCTTTTCGTAGTTGGCGGCCGACCGGGAGAAATTCTTCACCTTCAAGTAAAGCTCGGCCGCCTGACGGTAGTTCTGGTTGCACTCGAACATCTCGGCGGCCTTCTCGTAGTTCTCCACCCGCGCGTACATCTCGGCGGCGCTCCGGTAGTCGTCGCTCTGCTCGTATAGCTGGGCGGACTTATCGAATTCTCCCAGGTTTTCGCAGCACAGGGCCGCCTTGTCGAAGTCCCGGGCGCGGAAGAACATGTTGGCCACCAGCTTCTGGAGCCGGTGTTCGGACTGCACCTTGTTGATCAGCAGGTAACCGATGTCCTCCTGACAACGCGAGTAGATATCGGCCGCGTCGGCCACCTTTCCGTCGGACAGCATCTCGGTAAGACCCTGGATTACCTGGGCCGTGGTTAGAAAGGTGTTGCCTTCCCCTTCTCGGCCCTTGATTTCTATGCCCACAGCCATCGAACCCGTCCTCCTCGGCCGGTGGTCCGACACCATGGATACCACCGGCATTCGGGAACTGTCAACCGCGCCTGGCAGTTCGGTTTTCTGGTATAATCAGAAGTTAGATGAAGCCAGTCAAACCAGGCCACCGCGACGCCAGAATACTTCTCTCAGACCTGGAGAAAGCCGGCAATCGCGGCATTGCGCCTCGTACAAGAACGACCGCTAGTCCGGCGATCGCCCCCGAATCCGCTCGCCCGCCTTAGTCGGATCCGACTCCCAGATCTGCTCGCACGTGCACACCATGCAACCCCGTTTTTTGTCCTCCGCGCAGACCTTCCGGCTCATGCAACGGATGTTCTGCGACTCGGGGCATTCCCCCGCCACCGGTATTCCCCGGCAACCTGCGATGAGCATGGTTAGCACAACCAGCAGAAACGCTACCCGAAACACGGTTCACCTCCTTGCCGACATAATCTCAAGGCGCAGACGGCGCCATGCGTCAGCAGGCCCAGCCCGGCGTAAAGAAAACCACCAAAACACCAGCGGCAATGAAACATTTGCCGGAAAGCCAGTATTCCCAGAACTTGGGGAGCCCCACGCGCATGCGCGTGGCCCCTCCACGCTATCCAGCGGAACGACAAAGACATAAGGGTGGGGGATTAAGGCGCCCGGGGGTTCTTCTTTGATTTTTCCCCACACAGGCGCAGGATCAGCGTGTTGGGCGACTGAACCTCCCAGATGGCTTTCAGGGGATCCTTGCCGATCAGGGCCTTCTCCACGATCTCGACCAAGTCTTTCTCTTTTTCGTCCGAGACGATCACCGCCACCAGGTTTCTGGGCGTGCTCCCCTTCAAGCGGGGGGACATTTTCTCAAGCCCGGCCTTCAGGCGCTCGACGACTCTCTCGCGGTAAGATCCGGCGCTCTCATCCAGGGTGATCTGAAGCATGATCCGCCGCCCCTTGCCCTTGGCCCACAGGGCTTCGTGCAGCGATGCCGACAGGCTCTCGCCCAAGAGCTGTCCGGCCTGGGTGGCCGCGTTCATGCGACCCTTCTCGTTGTCGTCAAAGGCCTCGCTGGTCACCGAGCCCTCGGCCAGCAGCTTGCCGCTCCGGTTCTCGAAGGCCCGGCCGTCGAGCTGGACCATGATCCGGTCGCCGTCGCGCCGGACCAGCAGGAAGTATTGCAGCAGGATGTGAGCGGCACCCTTGTCCTTCCAAACCACCCGCACGCGCTTGACCTTCAGGTTGGTCTCCAGCGCCGCCTCCACGCCGCCGACCAGCTTGCTCGCCCGACAGCTCGAATCGGGCACGAAGGCGATGGTCTTCATCCTCCCCGCGCGAGACGAGAAAGGACAAATGACCAGCAGCAAGGCTACCGTCAAAAGAAGGTTAAGCCCTCGGTTCATCTCGAAACCTCAAACTAAGTCGAATCTGATTATAAATGACTTATTGGTATATTATAAT
Source organism: Deltaproteobacteria bacterium (assembly GCA_030622135.1). Lineage (GTDB taxonomy): Bacteria > Myxococcota > B64-G9 > B64-G9 > B64-G9 > JAUXGL01. The sequence continues at coordinate 31,095 of JAUXGL010000019.1, read as the reverse complement.
AAGAACTTCCGGTAATAACCCATCTCAACAGGCACAGCCACACCACCAAGGCCAGGGAGAGCCATCCAAGAGGTATCTGGAATTTCAGCAGTTTCTTCCGGATTCCCGCGACCTTGGCCTTGGCGTCCTCGCTCATGTAGGCGGCGACCAGGCCGTAACCGAAGATGAAACCCAGCCCCAGAAAGACGACGGTCACCGCGAGCGTGGTGATCCAAATCAAGGGGAAGTGACCCAGCAAGCCAATGGACCGCAAAAGCCCGATCAGGTTCCAGATCCCCCAGAGGACCGCTACGATACCCACATAACCGGATATCTTGGCCAACTTATCAATGAGGTCTTTGGCCTCGGGCTTCTTCTTTATAATCACACTGGAGGCACCCAGGACACCCAGGATAAACAACATGATCAGATTTACCCATAACCCCAGTCCCCACATGACAACCTCCTCTAAAAAAACTCGGATTCCGAACCATTTTCCGATCCCGTACCAGGCCTACCTTCCCGTGTCAAAAGAAAAAGGATCCGTTGACTGACTGTGATCGGGCGAATACCATGTAGCCGATGCCGGGTGACGACGAGAAGAGACCAGAGACGGAGAAGCCAGAGGCAGGCACTCCCAAACGGGCGTCTCCTCGGGTGGATTTCTTCAGTCCGGTCAAGGTGGTGGTTCCCGGCGAGAACACCGCCGTGGACGTGTTTGCCGGAAACGTCAGCAAGACCGGCATGTTCTTGCGCAGCAACCGGCCCCTCCCCAAGGGCAAGAAAATTACCCTGGAGTTCGAGACCAATGCGGGGAAGGTGAAGGTAGAAGAAGGGGAAGTAGTCTGGAACAAGGCCTTCGAACCCATCAGCATCGACGGCGCTCCCGCGGGAATGGGCATCGAGTTCAAGTCCATGCCCGAGGATTCCAAGCTGAAGATCGAGGCGTTCATCGACGACGCCCTGCAAACCCAGCCCCAGCCGGCGAAAGTCCCGGCCGCGGCATCGGCCGGGACTAAACCGGACCTCGCCCCGGCGGCGAAACCCCTGCGAATGAATCTGGACGTAGCGGCATCCGAACCACGGCGAGAACAAGCCGAACAGCCGAAGGGGCCGGTCAAACCGGCGGAGGAAAAACCACCAATCAAAGAAGGAGTGACAATCATGCTAACCACTCCACCGCGTCGCCGCACCAAAATGATGCTATTCGGTGGATTCGTCCTCTTAGTCGCGCTGGTCACCTTCCTAACCTTGATCTTACTCAAGCCACCGGGGAACTTGGGCGAACCGGAAGCGGCCAAACCCGCCACGGCGGAAAACCCGGTTCCGTCCGAGGAGCCCAACAAACTCGCGGCGAAGTCTGCCGTCCCACCTTCCGATGAGCCGGTAGCAAAAAAGAAACCGGAACCAATCGCCGAGAAGAAACCCGAACCTTCTCCGGCAGGCACCAGCGAGGATCTGCAGGTAGGCCCGGCGGTGTTCTCGGAAAAAAGCGGCGAGTGGCGCATGGTTGTCGCGGCCAGCGGCCCGGTGGAGATCAAGCACTTCACCCTGAAGAACCCTCCGCGTCTGGCGGTGGATTTCAAGGGGGCCACGTACTCCGGCAAGACTCGCACGAATGAACATCTCGCGCCGTCCGTGGCCCGGGTCCGGGTGGGCGAGCAACCGAAGTTCACCCGGTTCGTCCTCGATTTCAATGGGTCCAAGGTCCCCAGGCACCGCATCGTTCGGAAGAAAGACCGCGTAGTCGTTATTTTCGAAAGGTAAACGTTCAAAAGAGCCTAGCGCCTCACCAAAAAACGGCTCGGCACAAGCCGACGACCGGTGTGTGGAAGCCTTCTGTAAATTCAACGAAGTAGTCCCTGACTTGTAGGGATGACTCAAGATCGATGAGTTTGTACACCCAAGTGATGCTAGCTAGATCCGCGTAGTTCCTCCACCAACCGGATCCAGTACTCCTTTTTCTTCAGCCCCACCACCACCTTGTCTAAAACGGTGAAAGTGGGCGTCCCGAATCTCCTCCCCGCATGCCGGCACTCCTCGGCCACCGCCCGGCACTCGGCCAGGTCTTCCTGGAGCAGGTTCTCGGTTTCCGGTGCCTTCATGCAGGTCCTAAAAACCTGGACGTCCAGCCCCAGCTTCTCCGCCAGCATGGCCAGGCCGCCCGCATCCAGCCCGCAGCGGCGGACGAACAGGGCGTCATTCATCACCCAGAAACGGTTCTGGCGATCCGCGCAAATGGCCGCCCGGGCGCAGTCGCATGCATGCCGGTGAAACGGTTTTCTCAACATCGGATTGCAGCTATGATCCAGAGGCACGTGCACGTGCACCAATCGAAGCCAACCCTTCCGTTCCCGCACGACCTGCCGGATAACCTCATGGGCCTTGCGACAAAACGGACACTCGTAATCGGAGTACTCCACAATCACCAGCTCGGGCGCCTCTGCCCCGATCCAGTTGTGCCCCGCCTGAGTCCGCCCCGTACCGATGTCCTGAATACCGAATGCAATCACATCGTTCTGCTGCGGATACATGTGCGGCGTGACGATCAACAACGTCACGCCAACACACACAACCGCCGCAGACAAACCGCCCCCGACCAGCGGACGCTTGAACAACACCACCAGGTCTGCAAACCATCGGAACAATACCTTCCTGGCGCCTCCCCTCCCAACAATACTCAAAACGATTACAGCGACAAGCAGCAAGCTGTTGAACCAGGCAAAAAACACCGATCTGAACGCCAATCGGTGGAACCACGCCAAAAAAACGGCATTCCCTATCAGCAATGCGCCCACAGGTGCTGCGGAGGCCCCGATGGTCGGAAGGCCAACCTTTCGCTGCCCTAACACGCAAAGTACCGCGGTGGCAGCGTTCACCGCGCAGATCGTGATGCACATGATGCAAAAGGAGTGGATGACAAGCTCACTGATCAAAAACTGAAACGTGGAAATTCCCACGGCCATAGCGTTGAGCAGACCCAGCAAGCCCCACGGCCAGAGTGCTTCGCGGCGGCAGAAGCCCCAGATACCGAGAATTACAAGCCCCAGGTAGAAGAGGATCCCCCAGGTGGACAAGGGCACGCCTAAGATCAGCGAGAAGCGGCTCAGGGCCACCGTGTCGCAATTGACCGCTTCGCTTACCGCGCAGAAGCTCTCGTGACCTGGTTGGTTGTAAACCTGCCAGTGCAAAACGCTCAGGTAAACCGAGGTGCCCAGGCCCACCAGGGAAACCAGCACCAACGCGATAAGCAATCCACGTCCGGAACCACCCGACTGTTTCTTGTGCTGCGTCTCTCCCCTGCCCATGTCCGACCACTCCCTAACGCACGAAAACTTTACACTTCCCCAATGGTCAACGCAACCAGGATATGCCACCCCAATACGTCATCAATACGTCATCGTGGACCCGGTGGAATATTGCCTTTCTATCTGGTTCCAAATCTGATACAAAGAATTCCCGTAATTCTTACGATGGGGGGCCATAACATCCTGGAGTCAAATATGGAAACCATCGGTCAACAAACTTCTAGAGATTCAAAGCTGATGCGCTGGTCCATGCTGGTGCTGATCAGCGTGTTGTTTTTTGCCACTTACTGGTTCCAGGACGTCTTTTCTCCGCTCAAAGAATTGATGGAGAGGGATCTGGGGATCGACTCGGGCGATTTCGGGATCGTGGTCAGTGCCACTACCTGGGCCAACTGCCTGGGCATGATCCTGGTAGGCGGTTTCATCCTGGACCGGTGGGGCATCCGCTTGTCCGCCATACTGTTCGGCCTCCTGGTCACTGCCGGCGGCATCTTGACCAGCCTGGGCGCCAGCGATCTTCTGACCGAGGATACGTCCACCAAGATCTTGCTCATGGCCGCCGGCCGCATCGTTTTTGGAATCGGGCTGGAAATCACCTGTGTGATCGTGTCGCGGGTGGTGGTGAAATGGTTCAAGGGCCACGAACTGGCGCTGGCCATGGCAATCAATGTGGGCTTCGGGCGCCTGGGTTCCTTTTTTGCCGTCTCCTTTGGCCTGGACATCGCCAACAACCAGGTCGTGCCGGCATTGGGTTTGGCCGCTTCGCTAATCGGTGCCGCCTTTATCCTGCTGCTGGTCTACCTGGTCTTTGACAAAAGACTCGACCGGCAGGTACAGAAACAAGCTCAGGAGACAACGGAGACGGATGACGAGAAGTTTCGCCTGGGTGATTTCGTCAAACTGGTTAAGAACCCCACCTTCTTGTGGATCGCCTCGCTGTGCGTGGTCTACTACTCGGCGGTCTTTCCCTTCATCGGCGCCTACGGTCCCAGCGTCCTGCACCATAACTTCGGCTTTTCGATGGCTCTGCCGGATAACTTCGGCAGCTTGCCCCTGGCGGAGAAGGTCGGCCTCTATCTAACCAACGGACCGAAGATCACCGGGTTGATCCCGTTGGGTTCCATCATGTTCACGCCCTTTTTCGGATGGCTCATTGACCGACGTGGCAAGGCCTCATCGATGATGCTGCTCGGCTCCGTGCTGCTGATCTTCGCCCACCTGACCCTGACATTTATCAGAATCGACGCCCTGGCCTATGTGGCGCTGTTCTGTCTGGGCATCGCCTTCTCGTTGGTGCCCGCGGCCATGTGGCCTTCGGTGGCTAAAATCGTGCCGGAAAACCGACTGGGAACGGCCTACGCCGGCATGTTCACCATCCAGAACTGGGGACTGGCCCTCTTCTACTGGTTGCCGGGTCAGATTCTCGACGTAACCGATTCCGATTACACCTGGGCCGTCTCTCCCTTCCTGGTGCTGGGAGTGATCTCCATCTGGTGCGCCTTGCAACTGAAAAAATCCAACCGGCGGCACAACCTGGGCCTGGAAAAACCCTTCGCCAACTAAAAGTAGTTCTATTCGGAACAGCGAAGCAGTCCCTGCTTTTCAGGGGCAGTTTAGCTTGCGGATGTGCTTCCTCACCGCCGGCGTGCGCCGGTCGGAGGGGGCGAGTTCGACGTATTTCTTCAGGACCCGGCAAGCCTGGCCGTTGTCCTTCATCCGAATGTAGACGCCCCCCAGTTCGTAGTAGGCGTCGGCCAGGCCGGGATTCAGCTCGATGGCCTTTTCCAGTTCCTCCGCGGCGCTCTTGTACCAGCGCTTGGCGGACTTGGCCCGTCCATAGAGGTAGCGGAGGGTAGGATCGGCGGGCTCTTTTCCCACCCAGGCTTCCAGGAACTTCATCGCTTTGTTTAATCGCTTATTTCTCAACAGTTTCGCGGCGAACGCCTGCGCCTTGTCAATCTTGGGATCGGGCTCTTGGGATTCTACCGGCTCCTCGGGTTCTCTGGGCTCTTCCACGTCCTCGTCCGCGGCCGCCTCCCCCGCGCCGGCATCGGGGACGGTAGCGTCGGCGGCCGCCTCCCCGGCGTCGGCCGGGGCCGCCGCCACGACGGCGGCCGCGTCCGTCCGTGCTCCGGAGTCGGTGGCTTCGATGACCTCCCCATCCCCGGTACCCAACCCAAACCACTTGGGAAAGAAATGATAGGCACCGCCGACAATCAAACCGGCCAGGATTCCGAAAACCACTACCTTCGGAATAACTCCGCCCTTGCGTTTCGGGCGGGACACCCGTGGTAATTTGGAAGATGGGTTCGGTACCGTCCGCTCGGGCCTAACGTCCTGGGTCGGTTCCGGCAACTCCTCGTCGGCGAATGACATGAGGTTCGGCGCCGGCTCCTCCAAATCCACCTCCGGCACCCCGGCGAATCCTTCCTCATCCATCTTCTCCGAAGAAGCCGACTCGGCGCCCGGGGCGAGGTCCGCTTTAGTCCCGGGCGTTTCATCGCCCGGGACCGAACCCGATGCGGAAACGGCCGGGACAGCCGGCTCTCCCTCCGAAACCGAATCATTCATGGGCGAAGGTGGAACCTCCGCGCGCCGGGTCTCTCCCTTGGCAAAGGTCGGCTTGGCCTTCTGGGTGACCTCTTCCAGGAAGAAACCGTCCTCCGGAAACAGTTCCTCGGCTTCGCCCACCGGCAGGGCCGGCTCGTCGGCCCCCAGAGGCGTGCCGTCCCGAATGGTCTCCGTTGGCGACTTCCCTTGGACCTCTTCGGACATAACGTAGACACCGGTCTCCTGATCCTCGCGCAGCGCTCGGAGCTGGATCACGAGCTCATCCCGCTCCCGCGTGGTTACCACCAGCTCGTGCCGGAGCCGGGTCACTTCCCTTTTTATCTGATCCGTCTGGCCGGCAAAGGTAGCTTCTTTCTCGCTGACTTCTTGCAGATCCGCCTTCAGGCGCGCGGTTTCCCGCTCGCGCTGCTCCACCATCTGGCCGGAGGCGAGTTGAACCTGGGCCAGCTCCTGCTTGAGCCGTTCCACATCGGCTTCCAGCTTGGCAACCTGCGCGGATTCCTTCTCGGCCTGGCTAGACTGCTGCTTCTGCAGGTCGGCCCGAAGCTGCTCCATCTCCGTAAATAGGCTGTCTCGTTCCACTTCGACCACGGCCAGGTTGTTCAACTCCTGGGCCAGCTCGTGGATCTTTGTCTCCTTTTCTTCCAGCGCGGAGGCCAAATCACCCTGACCCGAGACCGCGTCGCGGGCGTTGCGCAGCTCCTTCTCCCGATCGGCAAGATCTTTTCTTACACTCTCCAGCTGCCGCTTGAACCCCCGGGCCCCCTCCTGGTCCTTCTTCAACCGCTCTATGGAAGACTTCTTCTCCTCTACAGATCGTTCCAACGCTCGTTTTTCTTTCCGCAGATCGTCCCGCTCCCTTTCCGCGGCTTCCGCTCGCTGGCGAAGCAAGGGGTCTCCCTTGGGCGCCGGAGGAGGAGTCATCTGGCTGGCGCGTTTCAATTCTTCCTGGAGTTCCGCCACCCGTCGCTCGGCCAACAGGGCGCGCCGGGTAAGCATCTTTACGTCTTCCGGCTTGCCCACTTCGGCCGGCTGTTTCACCGAGGTGGAAGTGCCCACGCTCTGGAGTCGCTTGAGTTCCCCCTCCAGCTTGCGGATGGTCTGATCGGAGGATTCCTTGGCCGCCTTGAGATCCCATCCGAACTCGTCCCGCTCCTCGACCAGTTGCTGCTCGAGCTCCTCGACGCGAGCTTTCAGTTTTTCGACTTCCGTAGTATCAGTCATCCGCTGACCCTGCCATCATACAAAAGTAGCGAATGGGCCGAAAAGTGTCAACAAACTGACAGGATGGCAGATTTTGAGATGACCATCAAACCCTCCGATCAACCCTATTTATTGGTTTTTCCGGTCAGGCGGGCGAAGTTGTTCATTGCTTCGTGGGCTTTCTTCTCGTCGCCCGTCTGCAAGTAGATGCTTCCGAGCATGTAGTGCACCTCGGGCAGGTCCGGGTTCAGCTTCCGGCTTTCTTCCAACTGCACGACGGCCGCGTACACGTCTCCCTTGAGATAGAGGGCACGAGCGTAGTGGTATCGCAGCAGGGGATCCTTCGGATACTTGCCGACAAAAGCCCCCAGGGTGGCGCCGATCTTCACCGCCGCCTGCTTGTCCATGATGGCGGCGGCCTGGTAGATCGGCTCCACCAACTCGACCGGGGCTCTATCCGCCTTCGGCCTGGCGGTGTCCGCGGTAACGTCTTCCTTGTCCGGCTTGACCGCATCCGTCTTCCCGGTCTTTTCCTTTTCGGGCGCTTCGGCGGGCGCTTTGACAACTTCCTCTGCAACCCCGGCGCCTTCCTCTAGGCCGGGCTCCTTAGTGTCGGAACCGATGAAAATCAGAAGGGCCAGGCCGACCCCCAGCCCCGCTCCCACCAAAAAGAACAGGGATTTCAAGATCAGAGCCCGGTGATCGAATAACGCTTTTGTGAGCCTGGCAAACAACGGCTTGAAAACCGCCGGAGAAACCTCCTCCAGCATCTTCTCCACCGTAATGACATCGGAGTCATCGTCGGTTCTCTTGTCGGTGACCTCCTCCTCCCGGGACCCGGCGACCAGTGATTCCTCCGACTCCTGGAAGGTTGGTTCCGCCAACTCGTCGTCCGGCACTGCATGCATCCGCAGCACGGGCCGACCACCGCTTTCGCTGGTCACCACGGCGACGTCCAAATCTTCCGAATCGACCTTCTCCAGCAACTCCTCGACTGAGTAGGACGCGGTCTCCTCAAGCTCTTCTTCGTCTTCTTTCTGCTCTCCTTTCGGTTCCGCCTTTTTCTCCACCTTTTGGGCGGGTTTCCCCTGCTCCGAAACCTGCTTTTTGATGGCCATGGCCGCCATCTTCTCTTCGGTGGCGCGCCGGTCCAACTCGGCGGATCCCTGCTGCTTTGCCGCGGGCGGGCCTTTATCCCCGCCGTCCTTTCGCGAGTCGCCCACCCAGGAGAACTTGTACTTCTGGGTCTCCGGATCGTATTTGGGCTCCTCCCTCCCCTTGCCCCCGGACGGCGAGCTTGCCGTCCGGGCCGGTTTTTCGCGAAGCGTACGCAATTGCTCGGCAAACTCATCCCGCTCCGCGCGAGCCACCGCTAGCTCCTTCTGAAGCTCGCCCCGAGAGCGTTCAAATTCCTGATTTTGCTTGGCAAGCTTCTCGGTCAACTCCTGAAGCTTTTTCTCCAGTTCGCCGGGATCCTCGTCCGGTCCGGTGCCGTCCTTGGGCAGGGGCGGAGGCGAACGAGTGCGCTTGAGCTGGGCCTCAAGATCGGAAACCCTCTTCCTTGAGCCATCTAGCTGCTTCTGCAACTGCTCGTTGCGATCCTTTAGCTTCGTTATCTGGTCCGAACCCGTCATTATTTTTCAGTGTTCATAAGCATAACTCAAATGGCGTGCATGCTGTCAACCTCGGCTCACAACCTGTAGCCGACGTCAACGGCCAGCCAGAACAGTCCCCCCGATCGGTACCACAACCGAGAGAATGAAAGAATGCCACGGATTGACTGAGCGAGTCCAGAATGGTATGGGAGGGCATAGTTCGGAAGGAGTGTAAGCAATGGAACGAAAACCCTTTTTCGTTGTTCTCGGCCTGCTTCTGGCTTTCTCCCTCTCCTGCACCAAGAGCGAAAAGCGCGGCGCCGCTACCCTGGCCGGATTGATCCCCGGAGATGTAACCGGCGTGCTGTTGTTTCCGGATCTCACAAAGACCATCGCCGACGTCGACGCCCTGGCGAAAAAACTCTCCGTTGGTCCGGTGGCATCGTTTGCCAGCCAGGGAAAGATAGAGCTGGCCCGGCTTCTGGGTTTCGATCCGTTCGTCGTAAAAGACTGGAAAAAGATCGGAGTGGACCCAAGAAAAGGCCTGGCCGTAGTCCTGGATCCAGCCCGGACGGTTGTGGTGGTGGGCGTCTCCGACCAAAAAGCCTTCGAGGCCGAAACGCAGAAACGCATGCAGGAGCTGCTGGCGGCGGATCAGGTCTCCACGAGTAAAAAAGATGGTGTCAGCATTACTTCTCTGGGAACCCAGATCGGCGACCGCATGGTCCCGAGGCTCTTGTACACCTTTGTGGATGGATACGCGATCATGACCACGGCCGGTGCCGATCCGGACTTGCTCCAAGCCTATGCTACCCAAAAAGCGGATCGGAGTCTTGCCCGGGCCGGGTGGTTCGTGAAACTTTCTAAGAAAGTATCGAAAGATGCGGATGTCTTGCTGCTGATTTGCGGGTCCAAAGCCGAAGCGATTCTGCAAAACACCAATCCCGAGTTGGCCGGCAGCCTGAAGGAAGGAATAACCCTGGCATTCTCCGCGGCACCGGATGGGCTTTCCTTAGACAGCTTTCTGGGCCTGGACGCCGAGTCAACCAAGAAATTAAGCGGGTTCACCACCGGCGTCACCGACGCCCATCTGGAGAAACTGCTGCCCGACGATACCTTCGCGGCCTTGAAGATACGGGTCAACACCAACAAACTGCTGGATCTTATCTTCGAGAAGGATCCCAAGGCCAAAGCGCAGCTCAACCGGGTGTTTGCCCAAGCGAAAGCAGCCGTGGGATCGGACGTACAGGGCAGCACGATCCGAAATCTGAGCGGCAACGCGGTGGTGGGAATCTCCCTGGGCAAACCGGAGCAGATCAAGCGCATGATCGCCGGCCAGGGGGAGGGAGACATCGGCAGCGCTTTCCGCTTGCTGACCTGGATCCAACTCAAAGATGGTGCGGCGTGGGCAAAGATCGTGGATCAGGCCGTCAGTACAGCCGGCGATCGGCTGCCCGCGACCAGATCGAAGGCGGGCCCTTTGCGGGTCCTCACGTTCCCGAGCATGCACGAAATGAAATTCCACGTATTTTACCACCAGGATCTCGTCGGTCTGTGCGTCGGCGATCAATGTACCGAGGTGGCCGCCGGGATGATCGGCAAGAAAAACCCCGGCCTGCCGTCTAGGCTATCGGCCAAGGCCGGCAAGCTCTTTGCGGCAGACTCCTTGCTGGTAGGCTATCTGAATTTCGGCCAGGTGCTAGACGCCGTTTCCGCGTTGGACGCATCCAGCATGAGTGAAGGCGGCATGCTGGTCAAAATGATCCTGGACATGGCCGTTTCCGTGGTCAAGAACCTGAGGGAGCTCACCGCCGTAGTCCGCTTCCTCCCAGATGGTTTAACCTTCGCGAGTCACTTGAACATCCAGTGATTCATCTCGATCACATCTCCCGTAAATACGGAACCGGCGAAGCGGCTACCTCGGCATTGTCGGACCTCACCCTCGACGTACCGGCCGGCGCGTTCGTCACCGTGGTGGGAACCTCGGGCTCTGGAAAAACCACCTTGCTGAACATCCTCGGAGGTCTGGACGGAGATTACTCCGGCACTGCCGTGATCGCCGGGAAGAACCTCAAGCAGATGAACGACCGCGAGCTCAGCCGCTTTCGCAATCAAGTAGTAGGTTTCGTATTCCAGCACTTCAACCTGCTCGAACACCTAGACGCACTCCAGAACGTTGCCCTCAGCACGTTCTTCTCAAGGGAGGACACCCAAGCACCCGAGCGCGCCGAGGAGGTGCTGGCCCGGGTGGGACTGAGGGACAAGCTACGCAAGCTCCCCGGGCAACTCTCCGGAGGACAAAAGCAGCGGGTGGCCATCGCCCGGGCGCTCTTTTCCCGGCCGCGCTTGATTCTGGCCGACGAACCCACCGGAAACCTGGACACCAACACCGGAAGCCAGATCATCTCCCTGTTCGAATCCCTCAATGCCGATGACGGTCTCACCGTCGTGGCCGTCACCCACGAAGAGTTCCTTTTCAAGAACGCCACCCTGGCCCTGCACCTGGAAGACGGGCGCCTGGTGAACGGACAAAATCCATGAAGCCCGGAAAGCTAAGCCGGATAATCTCCCAAAACCTGCGACGTAACCGGAAAAACCTGATCTTCTCCTCGGTGGGAATCGTGGTGGGCATCTCCAGCTTCTTTTTCTTCATAGCCCTGGGTAACGGGATCAAACACACCGTGGCTAAGGAAATATTTCCGGTGGACGCCAACCGGATCCAGGTGGTTCCACGAACCGCACAATTCGACGCGCTGGCCGGAGGTCGCATCATCGACGATGAGGCCCTGCGGCAGTTTGAAGAGACCTCCGGCGTCAAGGCGGTCTACCCGCGCATGCAACTCGCCTGCCTGGCCTCTTCCCGGATGGACGGCCGATTGATTCCGGCGGCGGCCCTGTCGATGATCGCGAAGATCCCGGGGATAAATCCGCGTATGCTCGGCGCGGTGAAAGACGTCCGCATGTGGTTGGAGATCATGGGCAACGGGATCGATCCACGCTTGGTGCAGGACGACGTGGTGGCCGGCCGGTTTGCGGATCCGGGACCCGGCCAACCCATTCCGGTCATGCTCTCGCGCCGGATGATCGAGATCTACAACACCTCCTTCGCCCAAGCTCGGAATCTTCCCAAGATCAACGAAATGCTACTGCCCTTCATTCCTCCGCTTCCGCTCACTCTCAACCACTCGTTCATCTCGCACCACGTGAAGGGTCAGGCCCTGCAAACCCGCATGCGGGTGGTAGGCCTGAGTCACCATGCCATCATGGGAGGCATCAGCATTCCTCTTGAGACGGTGAAAAAATACAACCGCATGTTTGCAGGTAAACGCGCGGCGCGCGAGTACGACGCGGCCATCCTCGAAGTGGAGTCTTCCGACTGGCTCGGCCCGGTACAGGAAAGCATCGGCAAGCTGGGCTTCGACATCGATCTGAGCGAGAGGCGCATGGCCGAGAGCGTGGGCCTGATCGTCACTCTGGTCACCTTGGGATTCAGCTTGATCAGTCTCATCATCGTCGGCATCGCCGCGGTGAATATCGCCCATACCTTTTTCATGATCATCTACGAACGCAAACGCGAGATCGGCTTGATGCGCGCCCTGGGTGCCTCCCGAACGGACATCCGCGCCATCATCCTCGGAGAAGCCACCTTTGTCGGCGTGGTCGGCGGAACCCTGGGGATGGGCCTGGGAGTCGCCGCCTGCCTGCTCTTGGATCTCTTCGTCGTAAAGGTGCTACCCGATTTCCCCTTCAAACCGGACAGTTTCTTCGCCTACCCCGCCTGGCTGTTCTATGGCTCCGTCTTGTTTGCGGTGGCTTTCTGTATCCTGGGAGCGTTTTTCCCCGCGCGCCGCGCCGCGGCCATGGATCCGTCCGCGGCGTTGACCGGAAGGTAAGACAACTACAGGAACCGGCCCTGACTGGTCAAGGCCCCATCGGAACGGGCTTCTTCCAGCATCTTGCGGGCCTGCGCCTCCTGGCTCTTGGGAACGGCAATTCGCAGCCGGGCCCGGCGGCCGAAGTCCGGCAGGACGGGAAACATTCTCAGGTCCCGGATCAGGTAGTCGATCCCGTTTTCTTCCAGGATCGAGCGAACCACCTCGGCCTCCATCCGGTTTGACACCATGTATACCTCGGCGAAGTCCTCCCCGCTGGGCACCGCTTCGAGTCGATCGACCAGATCCTCTTTGCACTCGGGACAGATCTTCGCCGATGCGTTGTATTCGTACTGGCATTTTGGACAAAAGGGCATTGAACACAACCTCCCGTGCAATTCGTATGCAGAACACCGCACGATATCGGCCACGGCGGTTGATGTCAAGGCGATAAAAAACAATCAAAAACAATTTGACTTCGGGCGCTTCGGTTGGTAACTTTCCGAGATCTAAGAGGAATCTTTTCAGGGTGAGCTTTGAAGCAACCGAAGAAATTCGGCAAGTATTACTTTCTAGAACGCATAAGTGTAGGCGGCATGGCCGAGGTGTTCAAGGCCAAGAGTTTCGGCGTGGAGGGTTTCGAAAAGCTCATCGCCATCAAGCGCATTCTGCCCGACGTGGCCGAGGATGAAGATTTCATTACTATGTTCATTGACGAGGCCAAAATCGCGGTTCAGCTCAACCACGCAAACATTGCTCAGATTTTCGATCTGGGAAATATCGAAGACAGTTATTTCATCGCTCTCGAGTACGTCCACGGCAAAGACCTGCGCAACATCTGGGATCGTCACAACCGGCGCAACCTGCTCCTACCCATCCCCATGTCCGCGTACATCATGATCCGGATATGCGAGGGACTGGACTACGCCCACCGAAAGAAAAACGCCGCCGGGCTCGATCTCGACATAGTTCACCGTGACGTGAGCCCCCAGAACATCCTGGTTTCCTACGAGGGAGAGGTGAAAATCATCGACTTCGGCATCGCCAAGGCCGCCAACAAAGCCTCGCGAACCCAGGCCGGCATGCTCAAGGGGAAATTCGGCTACATGAGCCCGGAGCAGGTGCGGGGCCTCCCCCTGGATGGTCGCAGTGATATATTCTCGGCCGGCATCATTCTCTACGAGTTGCTCACCGGCAAGTGCTTATTCACCGGTAAGAGTGAGTTCTACACCCTGGAAAAGGTCCGCAACGTGGAGATCCTTCCGCCGACCGCGTACAACCAAAAGATACCGGACACCCTGGAGAAAATCGTCCTCAAGGCCTTATCGAAAGACCCCGACGACCGCTACAAGACCTCCTACGACATGCAGGAAGATCTCCAGCGTTTCTTGATCATGAACAAATCGAACTTCGGCCGGAAGGATCTGGCCGCCTACATGAAAAGGGCCTTCAAGACCGACATCGCGAGGGAGTTGGAACGTCACAAGCAATACGACGAAATGACGAAAAACATCGAGAACGGCCTGCGCGAAGACACTGGAGAAAGGGTTCCTTCGAAGCCGACCGTCCCCGGGCGAGCTCCCCCCGTCCTGCCCGAGCAGGCGAAGTCAATAAGCCCTCCTGCGGTGGTCGAGACATTCGTCGACGACGAGGATGACGATATCGAAACCGTGGTGGTCGACGCGCGGGCGAGCGGACTGGACAACATCCTAGCCGAGCTGCGCAGCCGGCCCCCGATCCCACCTCCAGTCGCCGGTCCGAACCCGACACCACCACCGTGGGACTCCGGGGACAGCCAAACATCCACCAAGAAGGAAGACATCAGCCTCACCCCCAGAACACCGATGCAGCCCCAATCCAACGACAGCGCCGCCCCCATCGAGGAACTAACCACGGGAGAAACCACCCTGGCCGGCCGGCACCCATCGGCGGGAAAACGCTCCATGGTCAATCTGTTCATCGCGCTGTTGGCCATAGTGGCGGTGGGAGTGTTCGGGTTCGCCGTGTTCAAGTACCTGCGGCAACAGGGCATGTTGGGAGGTAGCACCACCCTGAACATTCAATGCACGCCACCCCAGGCGAAGATCCGGCTGGACGGCCAGGTGATCGTCAGCCCGGTCGAGAAAGTCAAACCCGGGATGCATGTCCTGGAAGCGATCGCCAAGAACCACCGGCCCTACAGAAAGGAAATCAACGTCGAGGCGGGAACCGAACGGAACATCGCTATCAGCATGAAATTATTACCAGCCATTCTGGAGCTTACCTACGCGCCCAAAAACGCCATCGTGAAAATGAACGGGGAAAAGGTCGGCGCTGAAAGCCCGCTGCGATTGGATAATGTCCCGCCCGGGACTCCCCACACATTCACCTTCGAACACGCCATGTACATCCCGCAGACCAAGACTTTCGAGCTCAAGACTCAGGAAAAGCGCTCGGAAAAAGTGGTTCTCGTAGAGAAACAATTCGACCTTGACGTGAATTCCATTCCTCCGGGAGCCTGGATCAAGCTGGACGGATCGCCGCGCGGACGCACCCCCAAGCGCATCAAAGCCCTGAAAGCCACGAAACAGTACCGGCTGGAGCTCGAGAGCCCGGGTTTCTCCCCCTGGACGGGCACCATCATCTACGACGGATCGCCGGAAAAGAAAGTCAAGCTGCGGTTGGAGAAAAAACCACCCGCCACAGAAGGAGCCGCTCCGCCGCCTCCAGACGAGGTCAAACCGACTTCACCGCCAAGACCCTACGGAAAAACCCCTCCGGCGAAAGAAAAGCCCAAAGAAAAAGCCACCGCCAGGGCCAAAGGCTTTGGACTCCTCCGTCTCAACTCCAAGCCCTGGGGGAAGATCTACATCGACGGAAAGAACACCGGCAAGAACACCCCTTTGATCAATCACCAGATCAAAGCCGGCGAGCACACCGTTACCATCAAGTTTTCAACCGGTGAAACCAAGACCGAAAAGGTCACCATCTTCCCCGACAAAACCACCACCAAGATAATCAAAGGAAATATTCCGAAATAAAAACGAGCCCGCACACGTATTTTACGACTCTAGAAACTAAAAATAACTTCTCCATCCGCGGGTCCGGCTTGTCCACCGAGGATAAAGTACAGAGCCAATCCCACGCCCCCGGCCGCCACTACTCCGATAGCGGTCCACAGCCACCAGGAAGAACCGGACGAATCCTGGCCGACACCTGCATCCCGGCGAATCGGGATCTCGGTCCCTCCTCCGGTGGGCAATCCCGTCCCGGCGATGACCTGCCCACTCACATCCATGTACAAGGCGGTGCAAAAGAGATTGACCATCTCACCAAACGACGGATCGGAGGGATTGAACACCTTTTTCCGGGCTTTGAGACAACTCCGGGAATGCCGATCGTAATAGAAAGCCCGGATCATCAGGCCGTCGGCACCGGTTCCCACCAGAATGAAAAACATCCGGTCCACTCCCATCCAATCCATCAGCTCGTCCGCCACCTCGGGGTAGTGCACCGTCCGGACCGCAGATGCAAGCTGCGCGCCGAGCCCTTCCATCCGCCCGAGCCCCGGCAAGGGCTCCAATCCCTGTCGGATCGCTCCTTGGCTGCCTTCAATCACCGAGTACTTCCGGCCCCAGCTCTGGTACCCGCGGCGGACCAACCTGACGATGTGTTCGCCCTTCACCAGACGTTCCAGACGAACGGGATTGATCCCCCGGAAGATCCCGTCCACCCAGACTTCCGTGCCTGAAATAGCAGAATCTATCCGCAACGATCCAGTGCCGGAGCGTTGCACTTCTCTGGAAACCCGGTTGAAGATCGCCGACAGTGACGGTGGAAACACCAGGGGATCGAGCTCCGCCTTGGGTTGGAATATGAGCAACGTGCGGTAAACCTTCTCACCCTGCTGCTTCTTGCCCTTCAGCACCAGGGCGGAGCCCCAGTAAGCGTAGATATCGGTGAAAAGAGCGAGATCCACCACTTCGCCCAGACAAGCGTCCAGGTCGCTCGCCGCCCGTTTGAGCAGTTTCACCGCCTGGTTCAACTCGAGGTTGTCATACGCCTCTCGCCCCCGCCGGTATAGAACCTTCGTCCCCGAAGCTCGCGGTACAGCTTTACGCCCCCGGGCAAGAACACCGTCCGCAGCCACAAAAGCAAAAGATCGGGTTTGCTGCATGTTCTGACGGGCCACCCCAAAGACACGCGCCGCGCCCGGCTCCGCCTTCGAGTCGGCGGCGACAACCAGGAGGGTAACAGAAGGCTGCCGGCCCCAGGCCCACCCGGCAACCGCAGTCAGCCAGACTCCCACAACCAGAGCCAGGACCTCTGCAACCCGCGAAACCCGCACAGCAACCTCTCCCCGTCAAAAAGTGAATTCGATTGCACCTACGTCGGGCTGAAAAAGATACCAAACCAACAAGGTCGTGCCGCCGACAACGGCCAGGCCTCCGCCAACAATGGTCCAGAACCACCATCTTTCGTAAAACTTTTCGTTCCCCGGCGCATAGGGAATGCAACTTCCCGAAGCGTTGTCGCAGACCTCACCCGTGCTGCAGTCCGAGCCTGAACGGCACCTGGCCGCGGCCAGGTAAAACGGGGTGATCTTCCGTCCTCCTCCCGCGACAACCGGAATTCCAGCATCCCGGTACAGCGAGGAGAAGAAAGCGTCGGCCTGGGCCAGGAAGTTCGCGCTGGTAAGATTTAATTCGATCTTCTTGAAAACCAGTTTTCTAGGCGGCTGTATTTGAACCATTACTGCTTCGGCAACAATCTCGTCACTCCGCTGCTTCACGGATGCCAGCATCAACCGCTCGACCCGCAGCCATTTACCCAACTGAATGATCGCCATCCCGGGTGGATCCGCGTCCAGATTCGCAAGGATCTTCTGGCTTTTTTTCGCGAATTTCGACAGCAGCGCGGCTTCCTTCAGATTGGCTTTTGTGGTCTTTTCGTGGGTGGCAAAAAACTTCACCTGTTTACCCCAAGGAATGTAACCATCCATCTCGACCCGGATAAAATGGGCTCCCTTGGGAACCTTGACCAGGGTGAGCGGGGTGATGCCCTTGAACACACCATTCAGGTACACCTCGGCCGCCGTCGGGTTGCTCCTTACCAGAACCGTTCCCACCGCCAAAGCGGTAACGTCCCCCTTGGTCTTGTCGAAAACCGCGATCATGGACTGAGGAAACTCTTTCGGGTCGATGGTCTTGCGCTTGTCGAA
The DNA here is from genome assembly GCA_030622135.1 of Deltaproteobacteria bacterium. GTDB lineage: Bacteria > Myxococcota > B64-G9 > B64-G9 > B64-G9 > JAUXGL01. The sequence goes on along the minus strand of JAUXGL010000019.1, from coordinate 13,367 downwards.
CATAGCCGCCGTACGAAAACTCTCGGTGCCTCGCTGGTTGTCTCCGGAAAGAATGTGGGCGGCCCCAAGAAAGAGCAGGGCTTCGAGGTAGTCCTCTCCACCACCCAACCGCCCCGCGGCTTTCTTGAACTCATCGAGGGCCTTGTTCAACTCGTCGATGGAGGCATCGAGCTCCAAGTTGTCGTACTGCTCTCTTCCGCTCTTGAGAAGTTCTCGCGCCCTGCGCAGGGCCGACAGCCGGGGATCTCCCGATTTCTCCTCCAGGAATGCTCGGATATCTTTAAGCTTGAACTCGGGCGCCCGCTCGAAATTCTCCCGGGCCAGGTGGTTGAGCACGGAAGCCGCCTTCTCGGAGAACTTGTCGGTGGCCTGGACAAAACTTCCCAGAGACACGCTTTCCTGCGCACGGGCCCCGCCCACCAGGGAGCCCAGCGAGCAGACTGTCGCGGCTAAAACGACCAGGCCCAGAAACATCCGGGCTCTTTTGCGATCTGCCATATCAAAACTCCAGCAAGATCCGACTCTTGCAAACAAAGGGCGGGGGCACCCACGGCAACTCCAAGACAGCTCACACCCACATACTAGGTAGTATACCCCTCTGCCGCAACCTCCCCAAAGCAAATCGTTCCAGCTTGCTCTTGACGGCCAGATCCCGCAGTTCGGAATAGACTGATTTTGTCCACAAAAATCTCCGATTGTTGTAAAATATTAAAATCACGATGGAGGTGCCGAATGACGTTTTTACCCAGGGGTACAAGCTTCCTCTTTGTCGGGAAACTCGCCAAAATGACCCGCGAGCAGGCACGCTTGCTGGTCAAATCACTCGGCGGAACCTGTCCGTCAGGTGTAAGTGAAAATCTGGACTACCTGGTCCTGGGTGACGAAAACTCGCCCCTCTACGGGCGGGGCGACAAGAAGCCCAAGCAACTCAAAGTCGAAGCGCTCATCGACGCCGGCGCACCCATTGCCATCATCACCGAAGAAGAGTTCATGAGTATGGTCGAACCGGAAATCGTTCAGGCAATCCCCAAGACCTGCTAGGCACTTGAGATAAAAGCTATCCACCACCCCAATCATTGCACCCGGTCTTTGTAAGCGCTACCATGGGCGGGTCATGGATCTGGATGCCATCCGGGAAAACACGATAAAGCTTCTGGCCACGCTGCCCGCGGGCGTTACCCTGGTGGCCGCAGGCAAGACCCGGACCCCAAAGCAACTCGCGGCGGCCGTCGAAGGAGGCGTGGGCATCATCGGGCACAACTACGTTCAAGAGGCAAAACGCTGCATCGAAGCGCTGGGCCGGAAAGTCAAGTGGCACTGCATCGGCCATTTGCAACGCAACAAGGCCAAGCAGGCCGCTCAATTGTTCGACATGATCGAAACGGTCGACAGCCTAAAGATCGGCTCGGCCCTGGACCAGGCCTGCGCCGCTCTGGGCAAGATCATGCCCGTACTCATCGAGATCAACAGCGCCGAGGAGGACAACAAGGCCGGGGCCCTACCCGCCGACGTCGCGGCGCTGGTCAAGGACCTGTCCGCTCTCGATCACGTCAGGGTGGAGGGCTTGATGACCATGGGCCCCTGGACGGAGGATCCCGAGAAAATCCGCCCGTACCTGCGCCGAACGAAAGAGCTGTTCGACGAACTGGCGGAAACCAGGCACCCCAACGCGGTGATGCGGCACCTTTCCATGGGCATGAGCAACAGCTACCTGGTGGCCATCGAGGAAGGCGCCACCATGGTCCGCATCGGCACCCGACTCTTCAGCCCAAGGTAACCGATGATCTCCGCGAGAACCTTCTGGGCCATATGGGGTATTGGCTTCGCCCTCTGGGCGGCGGCCCTGGTCATCGCTTCCTCATGGGATCTCGATATCGCCATCGCAGTGGCAAATCCCGACGCCGCCTTCGGGCGCCTGGTGGCCACCGGAGGAGAATGGCCCGCCTGGGCCGTGGTGCTGGGCTGCGTCATCGTCCTCATCGCCGGACGCAAGCAGGCATCCCCCCTGCGCCCCCTGTGGATCCCGGCTCTGGGCATAATCATCCTGGCCATCATCCACCCGCTGGCCATCACCCAGGGTTTCAAGTTCCTCTGGGGACGGATCCGCTTTAGAGACCTGGGCGTGGACTTCATCGGCTACACCCCCTTCTACATACCCGCCGGCCCCGGGGCGGGGCTCTCCTTCCCCTCCGGGCACGTGGCCATGGCCTGCGTGGTGTCACCCATCGTGTTCTTCCTGGCGCGCTTACGGGGATTTCGTTGGGCGCTGATCGCGTTGATCCCCGTGTTGCTGTACGGGCTCCCGGTAGCCTGGGGCCGGATGCTGGCAGGAGCACACTACTTATCCGATTGCCTGTTCTCAATCGGCCTTTCTTTCCTGCTGGCCGCGATTCTGGTCAGGCACCTGTTTAATTACCAGAACCACTGACGAAAAGAAGAAGCTTAGCAACCGCCAGGGTCAGGTCGTAGAGTGGGTGGCACCTTGAATTCTATTTATGCCACTTCTTCGGGCATTTCCCTGCGGATTTTCTGGATGATCTGATCCAGAGCGTCCAGAAACCGGGAGCGATCCTTCCTGGCCATGGGCGGCGGGCCGCCGGAGATCCGGCCAGATTCCCGCAAAGTTGACATCAGTTCACGGGCGGCCAGAGCATCTCCAATGGAATCCTCGGAGAACGGCTTGCCGCGCGGACCGAGAGCAAAGGCTCCCTGTTTAAGACAGCGCGAGGCCAGGGGAATATCGGCGGTGATGCAGATGTCCCCGGCACTAATATCCTCGGCGATCCAGTCGTCGGCGACATTGTCACCAAGACCCACCACTACATTGCGGATCCGAGCCTGGCCGGTGGGAACGTGTATTGGAACGTTGCTGACGACGAAGACGCACAGGCTGCATCGATCGGCAACCTTGTACACTTCCGACTTTACCGGACAGGCATCCGCATCCACATAAATATCGAGCATGATACCAGTTCTCTCCCGACAGCATGCTATCAGCCTGTTCGCAAAGGTGCCACTTCGCCCCGCACCTTCACGGCTTTCCGATATCGGACACTGAAGTACACCAGGATCAGCAGAAGGGCGGGGAATATCCGCCCGCGGCCAGGCCCGGCGCCGCCACAGCCGAAAATCGCCTTGACGTAAGGCTTGGTCTGCTCCTTGCGCACCAGCGCCAGCCAGCGTGTGTTGCCGCAAAACTCGTTGTCCTTCGTACAACCGGCCTTGTAGGTGACCCAAGTGTCGAGGACATGCAAAACCGCTTGGGGATCCCTCCCCGAGAATTGCTCCCGCATCGCGAAAAACAAGTCGGTGGTCGCCTCCACCGCGGAGTCGAACAAGTCAGCCGCGTCTTCGCTCAGGCAGCGATCCATGCTGTCCGAGTGAGCCAGGCCGTCTCTGTCCTCGTCGAAGTCTTCGGTGATCGCGTCAATGTAGTTCAGCACATGCACGATCTTGCGCAAATCGTCCTCGTCCGAGCGGATCGTGTGCGAGAAGGTGTCTTGCAGCACATGGGCCGCCTTGCCTGCGAAGTAGAGCGGCGCCCAGACATCCACGTCGATACGACCGTAGAAATCGAAGTAGACCTTCACCTTGATCGTCTGCTCCCTGGAGGGAAGAGCTTTATACCTCTGAGCCTCCGCCATCAGCGCCAGTATCAGCTCGCGCGTGCCGGCCACGGCGGCGGCATCGCCCTCGGCGTAGTCGTCACCCGGCGCGCGCAACGAGTGTGCGTACTGCCCCTCGGCGCTGGGATCGCTGTGAAGCCGGCGCAGGTTCTGCAGGTTCATGATCGAGTGGCCGTCGGTGTCCGGCGCGCGCACGCCGATGATCAGACTTACCAGGATGAAGCGCTTCACCTCGTCGACCTCATCCGGGTTCAGAGGCATGTGCTCCAGAAGGTAGTCGCTCAGCTCCCGCCAGGTCTCCCCGGGAGGCGCTTGCATCCCACTCATAGGAAGATCGAGGATGAAATCCCGATAAGCAGCGCCGATCATCTTCTCATGGCAGGGATCGGAGAAGCCGCTGTCGACGGTATAGGCCCCGGCAGGCCCGCCGGCCAAGGCGACGATCAGTACCAGCGGGAACAACTCGCGCGACCCAAACCGGCTCAAAACGCTCCCTCCAGGAAAACAGTCGTACGATACTGTATATTGACCAGGGGAATGCCGCCCAGGACGGGCGCGACCACGGCAAAGCCGATGGGATCGAAACCGATCACCAGATACTCGTGCACCACCCACCTGAGACCGACGGGCCGGATGTCCAGGAAGATCCCCGTGGTGCCGGCCTTGTCCAGGATGGTGTCGAACGCCAGGATCGATGGGCCCAACGCCAGGCTGGAACGAACGAAGCCGTCTGCATACACGAACTCGCCACCAATCCCGATGTTGAGCGCACCGTCGACCACCTCTTTGTCCATCTCGGTGCTTAGCCAGAGATTGTGCTCCAACTGGAGAAAGACGCCCCAATTCGACCAGCGGTAGCCGCCCTTGAAAGCATAGCCAAAGGTCCCGGCCAGGGACGACCAGTCGGTTACATCGCCCAGCAGAGAGGCGTGACTCTCCACGACGGCGAAGAGGCCGGTCAACATACCGTCATCGCCTAAAGCTTGCAGCCTCGCCGAACGCACAGGCAAGGCCGACAGCCATACCAGCGCCAAGACCAACAGACCGAGTATTTTTCTTTGAAATATATGCGCCACCACTCTCGCATGCTCTCTAACATCGCAGAATCGTCTAGAACCAAGGTGGTGTCAATATAGATAATTTTGCCCCAATCTCCCATTGGTGCCCCTACGTTTCGACATAAAATATTGACTTCTCAGGGGGACTCAATATACGCGGTGCCACTATACTAGTGAGATAATTTACTCGTGGTCCTCTCGCATGTGTCCCTTTTTACGCGGGAGATTGGGATCGACTGGAAATTCACTGGGAGATCCTGGTTTTGATAATTTTAGATATTTCCATTAGATTCTGGTCGGAATGTGTTCGATGAGACTCATTGGGTGGCTCTTGGCGGTCAGTGCTGTGTTGCTCGCCGGGGCGTGCAAACCGGAGAACGATGTTTATACAACGTCCAATGAACTGCGCCGGGAAGCCAACGCAATCATCGAGGCCATGACATTCGAAGGTGGAATCGTGGTGGAGGGCACACCGCCCAAGGCACCGGACTGGATGACGGCCGCCCCGCGACTCGAAAGTTTCTACAGCCCACTCAAGATACTTCCAGAGCGGGCTTTTAACATCCGCCTCGTCGTCGGCCGGGGTAACACCGGCCGGGTTGGCTCGCTCGCCCTGGAACTGGAGTACGCCGATCGCCATCTGCAAGTGCCGCTACAGGTCGATCCGGAGAGCGGCGCCGCAACCTTATCCGGCATTCTCAATAAAGTTCCGGATATGGGCGCTGTAAAGACATTGGCAATCCTCACGCTGCTCGACACGGAGGGCAACCCCGGCAACCGCGTTTACATGCGATTCAACCTGGTCGAATCGATAGATTCTCCCGATGCCGACATACGCACCATCGCCACCCACCCCAACATGGTCGGCGCCCTGGCCTTTCCGCGCCAGGGACCAAGCAACATCATCGCAAGCGGCGGCTTCGATCGAACCATCGCGGTCTGGGATCTGCTGGACGGAAGGTCGTTGATCCGGCTCGTGGGCCACACGGGCTCCGTGCTTACGGTTGCGGTGACGAACGACACAACGCAAATAGTAAGCGGCGGTCAAGACAACACGGTACGGATCTGGGACACGCAGTCCGGCACACTGCTCACCACCAACAATGATCACACGGACTTCGTACAAGCGGTGTCGCTCTCTCCGGACGACCGTTTGCTGGCCAGCGGAAGCTGGGACCACACCATCCGTGTACGGAACCTCGAAGGCGGCTCTCTCGTACGGTTGATCGAGCCGGGCGACCGGGTGAACGACGTGGAGTTTTCACCGGACGGCACGATGTTAGCGGCGGGACTCGGGCTCCTGACCCACCCGGGCAGCGTCCGGGTATGGAACGTAGTAGACTGGACCGAATTGTTCGTCTTCGAGGACCCAGACCGCGAGGTTACGGCAATCGCCTTTTCCCCCGACGGGGCCCAAATCGCCGCCGCTTACGGGCGCGGGATGATCCGTATCTGGAACCTCGGCAACGGCCTTGAGATCCGCACGATCGACAGCGGGGCCGGAGACATCATCAAGAGCCTTGCGTTCTCGCCCAATCCCGCCAACCTCTTGGTGAGCGTAACATTCAACGGCTACTTCACGGCCTTCGACGCCGGCACCGGCGAGATCGCATTCTCGCGGCGCGCGGAACGCGCCCTGACGGCCGTGACCTTTTCCCCCGACGGCCAGATCATAGCCATCGGCAACAACAAGGGCATCACCCGGATCCTGAGACTTTCCGACATCTGGCCTTGAAGTACACCAGAATCAGCAAGAGGACTAGGAATAAAGGACTGAGACCATCATCGCAAAACCATGTCCAGGTGTTTCAGCAGCCGATCAGCGGACGGCGCAGCGTCTCGGACCTTGGCCGGATCAACGATGGCTAGAATCTTGAAAGAGTGCGTGCCTTTGCCGTACTCCCCCTTCTTCGTGTCCTTGGTGGCATCCTTCAACCCCCTGTAGACATCGGACTTTGAAACTTCCTCGATCTTGGGTTTGGCGGGGAGCGAGTTGTTCTTGAAGCCCTGGCCATAGAACTTCTCAAGTGCCTCTTTGTCAGCCAGGAACCAACTCTCCATGCACTCAACCATAAGGTGCAGGTGATCATCGGTGGCGGCTTCCGGCTTATCCCAGCCGTCGCCCGGTCGTGCCTTTACGTGCTCCCAAGGAAAGTTGCCAGTGACCGGTTCCTCTGAATCAACGAGCAGGATGGCCACATCACCGTGAGCAGCATCGTTCAGCGAATCTGGGGGAGAATCTGGGGGACGGAGGCACATCAACTCTTTGGAAAACAGGTACTTAGCGAACCTCCGTCCTCCTCTTCCTCCTTTACTCCACTCATTAGCCGGGGTAACTTTGGGGTAATCTAGTCCAAACCAAACCGGTCCAGGAGATCAAGTGGGGGTTGGCATCCGAGGGGAAGCTAGCGCTAGAAATCGCCCCGGGCGTGGCGCTCGCGGAGGACCTTGAGCATGTCCGCGGTCATCTTGGGCAGGTCGTACTCGGGCGCCCAGCCCCATTCCTCGCGGGCGCAGATGTCGTCCATCTTGTTGGGCCAGGATTCGGCGATGGCCTGGCGAACCGGGTCGACCTGGTAGTCCATTTCGAAGTCGGGGACGTGCTTCTTGATCTCTTGGAAGATGATCTCGGGGGCAAAGCTCATGGCGGTGACGTTGAAGGCGTTGCGGTGCTTCAGCCTGGACGGGTCCGCCTCCATGAGGTCGATGCCGGCCTTGATGGCGTCGGGCATGTACATCATGTCCAAGTAGGTGCCCTCTTTCAGGTAGCAAGTGAACTTGTTGCCCTTGACGGCCTCGTAGTAGATGGCCACGGCGTAATCGGTGGTGCCGCCGCCCGGCAGGGTCACGTTGGAGACGATCCCCGGGTAGCGCACTCCCCGGACGTCTACTCCGAAGCGCTTGTGGTAATAGTCGCACAGGAGCTCGCCGGCCACCTTGGTCACCCCGTACATGGTGTTGGGGCGCTGGACGGTGTCCTGGGGAGTGTTGTCCAGGGGAGTGCTGAGGCCGAAGGCACCGATGGAGCTGGGCACGAAGATGGCACAGCCCTGCTCCCGGCAGACCTCCAGAGCGTTGTACAAACCGTTGATGTTGACGTGCCAGGCCATCTGCGGCTTGGCCTCCGCGACGGCCGACAAAAGCGCGGGCAGGTGGTACATCGTGTCGATTTTGTACTTCTTGACAGCCTCGTTCAGTGCCCCCAGGTTGGTGCAATCCACCCACTCGAAGGGCCCCGAGTCACGCAGCTGGGGCGAGGGCTCGGTCTTGCGCCCCCCGGCAACCACGTTGTCGGAACCGTAGCGTTCCCTTAGCGCAAGGGTCAGCTCCGAGCCGATCTGACCCACGGCCCCAGTAACAAGAATTTTCTTCATATTGTTCTCCAGTCCGCAACAAACCGGGCGACGACGTCAGTCCCAACACAACTCATCACACAAAAAACCTACGCTTTTCCCAAGACTTCGTTTGGAAAAAGTGTTGGCTTAACCGACATGGGTACTCACTGCCGTCACCAACTACCAGACAACATGTTGCCGTGTCTCCAGCAATAAGCGCCTACCCCTCCTGGAATTTAAAAGAGAGCTTGACCCTGGCGCGGTAGGCCACCACCCGGTTCTCCTCGACCTTCATGTCCATCTGCACGATCTCGGCAATGCGCAGATCCTTGAGAGTCTTGCCGGCCGTGTTCACGGCGTTCTTGGCAGCCTCTTCCCAGGATTCGGGGCTGGTTCCTACCAACTCGACGATCTTGTAGATGCTCTCGGTCATGTTCTCCTCCAGGGTTTCGGTGTTTTTGGGAGGCCAAGCATCCCATCGTTGGAAAGCGATGTCAACCTTGACCCGAAGGCAGTGACGTGATCTATTGCCTGACATGACCTGCGAAAAAGGGCTCAAAGAGAAAGCCGAGGCCGTAGCCTACGGCCGGAAGGTGACCCACCTGGAGTTCCGTCTGGGCCCCCTGGGTTCGGCCATCCCCATGCTGGTCTTCATCGTCTGGGCCGTCGTGGTCTGCGTGCTTTTGGCGGAGTACGGAGCGCCGGACGAGTCCGCCCTGATCCTCGGTGTGGTGGCCGGCCTGGTGACAGGCATATTCTTCTGCAAGAGCCCCTGGGGCGACTACTGCCAGGCCATCTTCGACGGAATGAGCATCCCCGTGGGAGTCATCGCGGTGATCTGCTGGATCTGGGCGGGCATCTTCGCCAAGGTGCTCGCGGCCGGGGGACTGGTCAAGGGCCTGGTCTGGCTGGGCGGGGCCACGGGTTTTTCAGGCTCCCTCTTCGTCACCACCACGTTCATCCTGGCGGCCGTCTTCGCCACGGCGGTAGGCACCGGCTACGGCACCACCATCGCGTTTTGTGAGCTGATGTTCCCCGCCGGCATTATCTTGGGCGCGGACCCGGTGGTCCTTTTCGCCGCCATCCTCTCCGGCGCCGCCTTCGGCGACAATCTGGCGCCGGTTTCAGACACCACCATCGTCTCGGCGGTCACCCAGGAGACCGACATCCCCGGCGTGGTCCGCTCACGCTTCAAGTACGCCATCGCCGCCGCCATTCCCGCCGCCATCCTGTTTCTAATCTTCGGGGGCGGCGGCGACCTGAACGTTGAACGGGCGTCCGCCCTGATCGGCCGGCTCTCCGACCCCCAGGGCCTGTTCATGCTGATCCCCTTCGGCCTGGTCATCTACCTGGCGCTCTCGGGCCGGCACATCATCATCTCCGTCACCTGGGGCATCCTGGTCGCGATCGGAATGATCCTGGTTTCGAACATCGGTTTTTTGGCCGACTGGCTCGGCGGCCCGCTGGCCGCGCCGTCCGACATCATGGCCCTGGACCCGGAGAAACGAGCCCTGACCGGCGCGCTGTCCGACGGCATCAACAGCTTCGTCAAGATGGGCATTCTCATCCTGTTCATCGTCACCGCCGGGCACATAATGGCGGTGGGTGGGGCGCTCCCGAGCATCAAGAAGGGCATCATGCGGCTGGTCAAGGAATCCGTCTGGCGGGTGGAGCTGGCCATGTTCTCGGTGGTGGCCTCCCTGAACATGTTCATCACCATCAACACCGCCGCCGAGATCGCCGCGGCCCCCTTCGTCAGCGATATGGGCAAGACTTTCAAGCTGCACCCTTACCGGCGCGCCAACTTTCTGGATTCGGTCAGCTCGGCCTTCGGCTACATCTTCCCCTGGTCCGGCGGCGTGCTGATCGGCGTGGCCACTCTGCGAACGCTTACCGACAAGTTCGCTTTCATCACCCCGCCCTCCCCCATGAGCGTATGGCCCTACGTCTTCCACGGCTGGTTGCTGGCCGCGGTCATGGCCATCGCCGCCGTAACCGGCTTCGGCCGCCGCTACATCGGCCCAAACGGAGAACCGGTCAAGCAGCCGCCCGCGCAGTCCTAGAAAAATGGGGTTTTTAGACGGGCGCCGGTTACTCGCCGAGTTTCATTATCAATTTAGTGGTCTTTCCCGGCTTGATGACGACCTTAATCGCTTTGTCGATCCCCATGTTCCTATTGAGCGCCTTGAGAGTATGGGTTCCCACGGGCAACTTCACATTTTTCAGGGGGGTTGTGCCCAGTTTTCGACTGCCTAGGTAAACCTCGCTCCAGGGGTCCGTGTCGAAGCGCAAGAAGCCGAACGCTTTTCTCGTGAGCACTGCCCTGCGGCGCGGGGTGAAATTCATGGATATCTTCTGGGCAGGCGCACCGGTCACCCGCTTGGATTCTTTTCGGTGTCCCTTGCAAACTACGAAAACCACATGCTCCTGGTCGGGTTCTACCTCCAAATGGTCGATGGGAGTGAGACCGGAGATCCTGGTACCGTCTACTTTTACCTTACATCCGGCGGGACGCGATTTGATCGAGAGCAAGGTGGGTTGCATTTTCTGCTGGTGAGGAATTCCACCGGCTTCACCATCGGCACCCGTTCCACCTTCGGGCGTGCTCTGCGAATTCAACGAGGCGGTGGAAGGTCCAGGAGTGTCCGTATTGACCGCAGGCGGTACGCTCTTTGTGGGTTTGCTGTTTACCCACGACCAGAGTCCCACCACGGCCGCCATTATAATGACAGGGAGTAAAATCCGAGCGATGGTCGTTATCTTTCGTCCGGATGCCTCCGCGGATTGCTGTGCGAGAGATGATTGCGTGGTGGTTTTGGGTTCGGAACCTTGAATACGCGCTGAAGCATAAAGTATCCCGTTGCTGGTCGTAGGCGCCTCGGAATCTTGAATACGCATTGGAGCATAAAGTATCTCGTTGCCGGCCGTAGTTGCCGGGATCGGTTCGCCAAAATCCTGGCTGGCTGGCTCCACCTGGACAGGCTTTGCTCTTGTCTCGACCCCGACATAAACAGATCGCGATGGAAGGGAAGCATCGCTTCCCGGCTTGATTGCTCCAAAAGAGATTTCGCTGGCACTCTTGGCTAATATATTCTCCAGCGCTTGATGGATTGTGCGCGCCCGGGCACCGAATATGAATATACCATCCACAAATGCATGAATCTCCGGGATGCCGGCCGACACCCCCATCTCCTGAAGGTACCTTCTGATGGCGGAGCCCATTTCTGCTGCGCTCTGGAATCGGTCCTGGGGGTTCTTCTCCAGGGCCTTGTGGACGACAGCCTCGAGCTCGGAGGAGATCTCCGGTCGGATTTCGCGAATATTGGGAATGGGTTTGGATTTGATGGCGTTGACAACCTCTGCCTCTGAGTCTCGTTTGAACAATCGTTGCCGGGTTAGAATCTCCCAGAATACCACTCCAACTGAAAAAATGTCGGATCGAAAGTCCAGCTGTTTGCCCGTGCACTGCTCCGGGGACATGTAGGCCAACTTGCCCTTCAGGGTGCCGATACAGGTCTTGTGCATCTGGGAGGCTGCCTTGGCAATGCCGAAATCCACCAGCTTTATCAAACCGGTGAACAAGACAATGATGTTTTGAGGGCTGACGTCACGGTGGACGATGTCTTGGGGTTTGCCCGTGACGTCCTTATACTTGTGGGCGTAGTCCAAACCGTCGCAAACCTGGGCGATGATGCCGGCTGCAATCGCGGGAGGTATCTTGTAGCCTTCCTTCCGAGCCTTGTTCACCAAGTATCCCAGGCTCTCCCCCTCGAGGTATTCCATGGCGATGAAATACTCGTTTCCTTCCTGACCCAGGTCGTAGATCTGGACTATGTTGGGATGGTTCAGCTTGGCGGCGATGCGAGCTTCGTCGAGGAACATCTCCACGAACGCCTCTTCATTGGCGAGTTGAGGGAGGATTTTCTTCACAACCACAAGCTTTTCGAAATCTTCGATGCCCGTCTGGCGGGCCAAGAAGATCTCCGCCATTCCGCCTGTGCTCAGGGAACCCAGCAGTTCGTATCTGCCTAACATCGCTCGATCTTGTCCAGGCATTCGCGGCTTGAGGGTAACCCCTGAGTTGACATATTTCAATAAATATTATAGGGTTCTAGCCCGTCTCTTGCTTGTATCAAAATTCTCAAAAGGAGATTCGATTTAATGGGGAGGTGGATTCTTATTGTCCTGTTTCTTGTTTCTGCCCCGGCTTGGTCAAAAAACCGACTTCGGAAGGCTGAGCACTCGTACAAGCAAATGGAGTACTGCAAGTCACTGAAAATGGTAGAGAGGATACTGAAGAGGTCTGACCTTGGTCCCCATGATCTGGTATCGGCATTTCGCGTCAAGGGCTTGTGCCTCTCGGCCATGGAGAAAACAGAGGAATCCGTACAGGCCTTCCGGCACCTGCTGGCCATCGATCCCTCTTTCAAGTTGCCCCAAAACTTCTCGCCCAAGATAGCCGCGCCTTTTTACCAGGCAGTGGCGCTGAGCCAGAACATGGAGGCGATCGGCCTTTTTCATGAATTCACGAAAGCAGTCGAGTCCCTGAGAGGACTTAGCCTGAGAGTCACGCTGAAGTCCGATCCTCTCGACATGGTGAAGGCGATCCGACTTCGCTACCGGATTTCGGAGGGTGGGGCAGAGCGTCGGATCGCCACTTCGGTATCCGGTCCGTCAGAGGTCTCGATCGATCTTCCGTCCGAAGTGACGGCAAAGGAAATCTACTACTACTTTGAAGCCATCAACAAAACCGGCGCCGTGCTTGCCCGTACAGGGGGACATAAACATTCCTTCCATCTTCGCGCGAGAGCCAAGGCAAAAACGACTACAGCGGTGGTATATCCCGGTGAGCGTGGAGCTTGGTATGGTGAGGGAAGTGAAGCCGGTCCGGTGACGGAAAGCGCCATGTCCGTCGATCCCTACACGACGTGGGGACATGTGAGCTTCTGGAGCGGTGTGGGTTTTACGGCCTTCGGCGGGTTGTCCATGGCACTCTCCATGATGGCCGCCGACGAGTACGAACCCGGCGATCGGGACGCTAGAGATCGAAGCCGCTTCTGGGCCGGAATGATGTACGCCGGCTTCGGAACGGGTTTGGCGCTAATGGCAACCGGTGTAGCGCTGTGGCTGCAAGATCCGCCGGCCTACGATCGGAGCGGCGGTAATATGGCGAACCTCGCTCCTACACCCGACGGGTTGGGTGTGATCTTCTCGTTTTCTAGAAGATGGTAACTGGACCGGCTCCCGGACCCAATCCGGAATCTTATATCTGGGGAGTATCGAGATGAGAAGTAAATTGGCACTATATAATGCCTGCTTCGTTTTCGGACTGATGACTTTGAGCTTGG
>JAUXGL010000101.1 GCA_030622135.1 Deltaproteobacteria bacterium | reverse complement strand
GCCGGACATTATCGTATGTATTCCGAAGTATGCAACTACAGCCTGATTCGATCCGTGGATATCTTCGTCCTTTTTCGTGACCTACATGTCCCTTTAATTATGCGCGGTCATATACCACCGAGGACTGCCCGAAGGGATGGCACTGCCTCTCGGGGTTCTGCCGGAAGGCCTGCGGGGACGACCGCGATTGCGGCAACTACGAGATGTGCACGGACGGCTACTGCGTGGCCCGGCCGATACCCGACGGCGGCACGGACGGCGGCGACGGCGACGCGTCCAACCCCACCGACTGGGACGGCGACGGGCTGCCCAACACGGTGGAGGACATAAACGGCAACGGCATAGTCGATGCGGGCGAGACCGATCCCCACAACCCCGACACCGACTCGGACGGGCTCAACGACGGCATCGAGGACCAGAACCACAACGGGCAGGTGGACGCGGGCGAGTCGGATCCGCTCAACCCCGACAGCGACTCGGACGGGCTCAACGACGGCCTGGAGGACCAGAACGGCAACGGAGCCATCGACCCCGGCGAGACCAGCCCGGTAGAGAGAGACAGCGACGAGGACGGCCTGGCCGACGGGTTCGAGGACTCCAATCTCAACGGTCAGGTGGACGCCGGGGAAACCGATCCCACCAACGCCGACAGCGACTCGGACGGGCTCAACGACGGCCTGGAGGACAGGAACCGCAACGGCGAACACGACCCCTGGGAAACCGATCCGCTGGATCCAGACACCGACTCGGACGGCATCCCCGACGGAATCGAGGACTCCAATCACAACGGACAGCGGGATCCCGACGAGACCGATCCGATCCGCGAGGATACCGACTCGGACGGACTGACGGACGGCCTGGAAGACCAAAACCACGACGGCTCGGTCAACCCGGGCGAGACCGACCCCCGCAATCCCGACACCGACTCGGACGGCATCCCCGACGGAATCGAGGACCAAAACCAAAACGGCCAGGCGGACGCGGGCGAGATGGACCCGACCCTGGCCGACTCGGACGGCGACGATCTCCCCGACGGGATCGAAGACCAAAACCGCAACGGCATCCGCGACGACGGCGAGACCGATCCGCTAAACACCGACAGCGACTCGGACGGCCTCACCGACGGCATCGAGGATCTGAACCACAACGGCCAGATCGACTTCGGCGAAACCGATCCGCTGGATCCAGACACCGACGCCGACGGCCTCACCGACGGAACCGAGGACAATAACGGCAACGGCAGTAGAGACATAGACGAAACCAGCGCCACCGACCCGGACACCGACTCGGACGGCATCCCCGACGGATCCGAGGACCAAAACCACAACGGCGTCAAGGACCCCAACGAGACCGACCCCCTCCAGGCGGACACGGACTCGGATGGACTGACCGACGGGCAGGAGGACTGCAACGACAACCTCCAGTACGACGCGGGGACCGAAACCAACCCGCTGGTTCCCGACACGGACGGCGACGGCGTACTGGACGGCGACGAGGATAGAAACGGCGACTGTGTCCTGGGAAGCTGCACGACCACCTGCCAGAGCGACGTCGATTGCGGCGACCACGAACGCTGCTCCCCGACTCTGGGCGTATGCGTCGGAGCCGACTGCTCCGCGGGCGAATCCAGCCCGCTGGTCGAAGACACCGACGGGGACGGGCTTTTAGACAACCAGGAAGGTACCTACCTGGTGTGCAGCACCGAAAATATAAAACCGGTGGATCTCCACCGCGCCTGGGAACCCGACTACCTGCTGGCGCTGGAAACATTCTACTCCACCTACTCGGAGCTGACCGACGCGGGAACCCCGGCGGGGGCCGGGTTCTACGCATCCACCCCCCAGGTGGCCGGCTTCATCGTCAGCCACCCGCCCGCAGCCGGCGTCAGCGACGCACCGGGCCAGGAGGCGCACGATCGGGCCGAGCTGGGCAATATCGGCACGGTCAGCGGCGCCACCACTCGAACCATGACCACCTTCGACGGTTACGGCGCCGTCCTGGCCGACTACACGCTCTCGGTGGACAGCCGCACCCCCACCGAGCTCTGCAACGGCGTGGCCCAGACCCTCTATGCCGGCGGCGCCCTTTCCGGCCGGCTCGGCACGCAAGGCACCGCGGCGACGACCTACCACCTGTTCACCGAAACCATCTACCGGGGCGCCGACCGAGTGGTCACCGTGGGCGCCCTGTCCTCGGACTCTCTGTACGACGACGACCAGATCATCCGCCAAAACGACGTAACCAACTCGACCGCGGTCGCCCGGGCACCCGACCGAACCAACGTCCAGTGCGACTCCTTCGCCACCGTGGGCGAGAACCCGGTCGACTTCATCTGGGTGATCGACGACTCCGGCTCCATGTCCCAGGAGCAAGACGCGGTGCAGAACGCCGGCGACGCCATGGGAATCCTCCTGGGCCAGACCACCCTGGACTGGCGCATCGGGGTGACTTCCACCGACTCGCGCGACGACGGCCGCCTGGAAGGCAGCGACTTCACCCGAGATATCGATACCTTCAAGACCCGGCTCGTCCTGGGCACCAGCGGCTCCGGCTCGGAGTACGGACTGCACATGGGCATCCGGGCCATCGAGCGCGCCCGGCCCTGCGATCCCGACGGGGTCAATCCCGACCCAACCAAGCTGCGTTGCGACGCTACCCTGATCGTCGTGGTGCTCAGCGACGAGGAAGCCGAATCCATCGAGAACGCCTGCGGCGGCCGCGACGACTTCAACCCCGCCGACTGCGGGTCGTTCGACTCGGAAGTCGCCGACTGGGTCAACCGGTATACCGCCCAAGAGGCCACCCTATTCGCCATCGTGGGCGGGGTACCGAAGTGCACCAGCGCCTACAACGCCTCCTACGGCTACGACGCGGTGGTGGCGGGCATCCCCGGGTCCATGTCCCTGTCCATCTGCAACTCCGACCAGACCGACAACGTGCAGAACATCGTCCGGGCGGCCTCGGGGGTAGCCAGCTCCTACGTACTTAGATATGCGCCCATCTCGGCCACCATCAAGGTGGCCATGCAACTCGCCGCCGGGCAGCCGCCCGTCATCGTCCCGCGATCGCGCTCAGACGGTTTCGACTACGACGGCACCCAGAACTCGCTGTTGTTCTATGGCTCCTGGCGTCCCAACGAGGACAACCTGGACATCACCGCCTCCTACCGCTCCTTCGAGAAGTGCATCCCCGAAACCGAGATCTGCGACGGGATCGACAACGACTGCAACGGCCTAATCGACGAGATCGATGCGGACGATGACGGCTGGGGCCTGTGCGAGGGCGACTGCGACGACAACAATCCCGACATCAACCCGGGCGCCGAGGAAGTCTGCAACGGCCGGGACGACAACTGCAACGGATTCATCGACGAGGGGTTCGATCAGGACAACGACGGCTGGACCACCTGCGGCGGGGACTGCGACGACACCGATCCCACCATCCACCCCGAAGCCCCCGAGTACTGCAACGGCATCGACGACGACTGCGACGGACTGACCGACGAAGGCTTCGATCGGGACGGCGACGGCTGGACCACTTGCGGAGGGGACTGTGACGACACCGATCCCAGCATCCATCCGGATGCCGAGGAAGTCTGCGACTGCATCGACAACGACTGCGACGGGCTGGTCGACGAAGGCTTCGACGAGGACGGCGACGGCTGGACCACTTGCGGCGACTGCGAGGGCACCTTCGACTGCGACGACACCGACGACACCATCTACCCGGGCGCCCCCGAGCTATGCGACGACAAGGACAACGACTGCGACGGCGAAACCGATCCTCAGTGGGCGTGCGGATAGATAAAGATAGTTCCCGGTTCCCAGTTCCCGGTTATAGTAGACCCTTGCATGCGCAAGCGATCAGCAAGTATGCCAATTAAACCGGGAACTGGGAACCGGGAACTATCTTTAAAACTAAGGCGCTCCAAAATACCCGTAACGTAGGATTTGCGCCCAGATGTTGCATGACGCATGAAACACGACGGCTCCCCCGATGGAGCCGGTGCGGGCGCGGAGCCAACCAAAAACCAGGCCGGGGAAGAAGGTGCCCAACTTGTCGGGCCGGGGCTCGACCAGGTGGCCGACGGCGAAGAAGGCCGCGGCGATCAAAAGCCCCCAGCCCACCCTCGCGCCCAGGAGGTTGATTCTTCCCTTGAATATTTGGTCCAGGCGGGTCTGCAGGTACCCCCGGTAAAAGACTTCCTCGGGCAAAGCGACCAGCAGGAAGAACCCCACCACCTCCTTCCAGAAGTCGGTCGGCAGGTCGAAGTGAAACCCAGTTTTTGCAAACCACAACTTATAAGCGGGGATGTACAGCGGGAAGGTAACCGCCGACAGGACGCCCGCCCAGAACAGGCCCTGCTTGAAGTTCTTCCAGGTAATCCCGAAGTCAGCCAGGTCCTGTCTCCTGCGATAGAGCCACTCGATGGGCAGAAACAGAAACACCAGCCCGGCGATCCCCCAGAGGTTCTCCTTGATGAAGGGCACGAAGGCCAGCAGCTTGAAAACCAGAATGGCTCCAATGGCCACCAGCCAGATGACCCCCACCTCGATCCATACCTTCTTCGGCTCTGTGGCCAGCGTGATTTTCCGCGCGTCCATTGGGCGGCAAAGTAGCACAGGGATTGGTTTCAAACAAGAATACCGCCACTCACACTGCTTGACACAATCGGTCCGGTTGGATAAAATTGTCAGGAATACCAAAGAAGTCCAAAGAATACACTCAGGCCTGGAGGTTCTCATGGCTGCTTTTCGCAAGGTTTGTTTCGCCATTCTAATCGCGGTCGTTTTCGTGCCTCTGGCGGTATTGTGCGCCGGTTGCACCGAAGAAAAGGCAGACATCAAGTGCGGTCCCCCCATCACCTCCGCCGGGGAGGATCTGGAAGGCACCATCGGCCGCATGGTCATCCTGCGCGGCAGCACCCGCCTGCCCCCCGAAGACGAACCGGCCTGCCTGACCGACAAGGACACCCTGTCCTTTAAGTGGGAGCAAATCTCCGGGCCCGACACAGAGTTCCAGGATTCGGATCAGAGAGAGGCATCCTTCATTCCCACCGAAGCCGGCACCTACAAGTTCCGCTTCGCGGCCACCTACCCGGTGACCGAGAACAACAAGGAAGAACAGATTAGCCAGTGGGACACCGTGACCATCGAGGTAACCTCGGTCACTTGCGGCGCGCCCACCGCGGAAGTGGGCGCCGCCCAGGAACTTTCCACCCCGTCGGGAACCCCGGTACCCACAACGTTGAACGGCTGCACCAGCCACCCGGTCAACCAGGCGGGCTGCGGTTGCGGTCCACTCACCTACGCATGGACGCAGATCGGCGGACCCGGAGCGACCATCGCCGCCGCCGGCCAATGCGAGACCGCGGTGAACTTGCCGGATGTGAACGTTTACGAGTTCCAGCTCGAGGTGACCGACAGCTGCGGGATCGACGGGCGAACCAACACGCACACCAACACGGTCACTATCACCGTGGTGGAAAAAGAAGGCTGCGGCGGCAACCTGGACGTCACGATCACAGACGCCCTGACCGGCGACACCCTCGAAGGCGTCCACGTCACCGTAGTCGACGCGGGCAACAACACGCAAAACGCCGACACCAACGCCTCGGGCGTGGCCGCCTTCACCGGCCTGACCGAGGGGACCCGCAAGTCCATCACCGCGGTGTCCGACGAAACCGCCCCGATTATCAGGTACTTGACCGGCGCCGACCGCGCACGTTTCGAGACCACCATCCTGGTGGATCACTGCGCCTCCACCGTCACCATCCCCCTGCAGAAGACCCACAGCGGTGAATGGGCCAGCCCGTACGGCACCGTAACGGGTAAGCTGCCGGCCGCGCTCTATAACATGCTGCCTCACTCATGGAAGTGCGCCGGCGACTGCGACACCGACGCCGACTGCGACAAGACCTATTACTGCGAGAACGACGAGGCCACTCCCTGCGGCCCAAAGCCTCCAGAGATCCCCAAGGGCTCCTGCACGCCGCGATCGCTGCTGCCGTTCTTCAGCCTGGGCGACAACAACATCTCCGGACAGTATAGGGTAATCACCGTCACGCCGCTTTTCCCCCTGGACAACTTCGCCCACTTCCCGTTGTCCCGCCTGTTCGCCCCGCCGCCCGGAGAAGACGCGCTCCTGCCCGGCAACATGACCACCGACGACATCTTCCTAAACAACCTGGCGCCCAACCTGGGGCTGGATCCCTGGGGGGACACCTGCGTACGCACGGCCGACTGCCCCAATTCCACTGACTACGCCTGCGAGCAGGATCCCCAAGGCGACCACCGCTGCAAGGACAAGAAACCCCTGCGCAACCTCAAGATGAACGTGCCGGCCGGCTCCACCCGGCTCTTCGTAACCCTGGGCATCATCGACGTCAACATGATGGACCTCCTCCCGGTGCTGCGGGCCGCCCTCACCCCCGGCTCGGAAGCGGATCTCGGCGCGGCCGCCCTGATGGGAGCCTTCAAGATGCGCACCATGCACATCTGCCCGGTCACCGTCAACGTCACCGCCGATACGAACAACGACATCTCCTCCGCCCTGGCGGGCATTTCCCCGGGCGACTGCTGGAACATCGACTACCAACAAAAGGACACCACCATCGCCCTAAAGGACCCGACCGCCACCAGCGCGGGCTCCTGCTCCACCGACGCCGACTGCTGCGACGACTCGGGCAACTGCGGCTGGCCGGACTCCGGAAAGAAGTGCCTAGACGATCCGGAAGGCGGCGGCAGCAAGGGCTGCTACATGCCCATGTTCCGGGTAGAAGTGATCTCCAACGACTACGTGACCATCCGGCCCCCGACGGGCGGCTTCGACGTAACCACACCCAAGTCCGACACCCGGCTGTGCGACCACGTCCCGGCCACCGCCCCCTTCGAGGTGAAGTGCGCAACGGCGACGCCCAACACCTACAAGTCCTGCGACCCGAAGGACATCCGTGATCTGAACGTCCCGGCCGACCACGAGTGCTCCTTCCCTTACGGCCTCGCGCTCACGGCGCTGGACTTCCCGCCGGGGCACTCCGCCCTGCCGGAGGGAGGACGCGTTCTCATCGGCTACAACTTCAACCGTACGCCCGTCTCCGAACAACTCTCGCCGAAGTTCCTGGTCCCCAACTTGGCTGACAACGGACTGACCGGCGCGACGATAAACACCGTTCAGTTGTTCATGCGCAACATCACCACGCTGCCGGACGGCACCCTGGATTGCTTGCCGGGCTACCTGAGCACCACGGTTTCGGCCACCTCGAACGCCGCCGAGCTGCAGCTGGCCGATTTCACGCCGCTTCTCGACCCCCCAAACATGCCGGACGCGGGGCTCACCGTGAAAGTGACCTTCGTAACCGACAATCCCTCGCAGTTCCCTCCGGATCTGCAGAAGACCCACGCAGAAGTCCAGGACATCCCCGCGCCCACCGCGGGCACCCACGATCTGTCCGTATCGGTCACGTTCACGGTGGATCCGAGTCATGCGCTGATCGGTCTGCTGCTCCATAAGACCGATCGGCTCCCGGACACCGGTAAGCAGATCGTAGATCGCTGGTGGCGGATCTTCGCGCCCCCCTCCACGACCAGCATCACGCTGCCGGCATCGGCCAACCCCTTCGCCTCCGGAGACGAGGTCTGGCTGGAATTGTTCGGGGCTTCCTTCGACGTACCCTTCGACTTCGATTTGTTCAATCCGAAACTGATCACCAAGAAGCAGGCCACCCACACCAAGGACAGCTACGCCTTGATAAAGCCGTAGCGTACTACTTCCCGCCTATCGTAACCTGCAACGATTCCAACGATTGCCGGTCGATCTGGATCTGAGCCTGCTCGCGAAGCTTGATCAGCAGATCCTTCTTGGTCTCCTGGCGCTTCCGCGCGCGCAGCCGGCTGAGTAAGCTGTCGCGGACCTGCTCGAAGGTCTCCCGCTTGGCGGGAAAACGTCGGACCATCTGGAGCAAGTGAAACCCTCGCCGGGTCTTGACCGGGCCGGCAACCCCGCCGGGCTTGGAAATGGAAAAAGCCGCCGCGGCCAACTGAGGCCGCTGATCCCGGGAGAAAGGCCCCAGGTCGCCACCCCGGTCCCGGGTGGAGAGGTCGGTGGAGTGCTGCTTGGCCATCTGCTCGAAGTTGGCACCCTTCTTGATCTTCTTGTGCAGATCCTGGGCCTCCTTCTCGGTGGCCAGCAGGATGTGCCGTGCATGCACCTTCTCGGGACGGTCGAACTCGTCGGGGTGGGATTTGAAGTATGCCCGAGCCTCCTCCAAGGTGACGCTAAACTCCCCCTGGTTGACCATTTCGAAAAGCTTGTTGTTCAGCAGATTGCGCCGGTAGCTATTCACCTTCCTGCGGTAATCCGGATCGCGGTCCAGCCCCAGCCGCCGAGACTCTCCCTCCAGCAGAATCTGATCGGTCAGGGCGTTGATCACATACTCCCGTCCCTGGAGGTTCGCCTTCATGCGATCGGGATAGGGTGCGATGTACAGGAGGAACTCCTCCCGGGTAATGGGGATGCCGTTGATCGTCGCCAGGGCGTCCCCGCGGTCCGGAGCCGGGGGAGTCTCCACCCGGTCGGCCGGCGCGGACGGTTCCTTCGGCCGGTCTTCTCCACCGGTCTTCTTGCCGGTGCAACCCACACAACCGACTAAAAGAACCACCAGTATCCATGTTCTAACCCGGAGCATTCAAAACCTCCTTACTGTGCCTGCGGACACGTACTAAATACCTTTCCGATAAGAGGGAAGTCAAGGCATCCTTTTGGCATCCATGCGCGTTGATGCTAGCATCTGGGCCAATGATCCGCAGTCGCGCACTGGCCGGCTCCATCGGCGCCATCTCCTTCGGCGCCGGGCTCCTCTTCCTGACCAGCCTGCGCTGGCTCGCTTTCCTGGGCCCACCGCCGGCAGTGTGGGCCATCCTCCTCTTGACCGGAGTACCACTCGGCGGCCTGCTGCTCATCCGGGTTCGCTGGCTGCGGGAGCGAACGCTGTCGTCCATCGCGCTGATTGCGGGCGCCCTGGCCTTGATCGGCCTGGGACTCTTCCTCTTGTTCATGCGCTGGATCAACGTCCCCGTCCAGGACCTCAATGCGGCGCCATCGGTTCTGCTGGCGGAGTTGCTCACCCGATCCCTGGTGGCCGCGACCGCCTTTCTGCCGGCTTTGATCGGCTATGGCCTTTTGGAGCTCGCGGCCTTCCGCACCGGGCTGGCCGGCCTCAACAAAAACAGCGGTCTGGTATATACGTTGAACCTGTCGGGCTTGCTGCTTTCGTATCTGGCCTATCGCTTCCTGCTGGTCCCGCTCGGAACCACGGGCTTGTTGGCCCTGGGCCTGGTCTCGCTCGGCGTTTCCTCGTTCGTTCTCAACCTTCGCCGCTGGCCCGTGCTCCCAGCCGTGTTTCTCTGCATGGCGGCATGGTTCATCCCGGGATTGGAGACCCGAACCACCAGCGCACTGGCGCCCAAGGCCGCCCCTAATCCGTTGGCCTACTGGCGATCCAGGACAAAACCCGTTCTGCACGACCGGTGGACTCCCCATTGCCTGCTGACAGTCGTCGAATACCGGACCATCGTCATCGGCCTCTACGACGGGGTGATCTACTGGGGATACCTGCCGGGTCGGCCCGATCCCCACGAAAGCCCGGGTCGCTATACCACCCCGGACCTGGCTTTCTCCCTGATGATCAGACCGGGCGACAAGGTCGCCGTTTTGGGGTCGGGCGGCGTTGTCCCGACGGCGGCGGCACTGCGCGCCGGAGCCGGAGAGGTATATTCCGTGGAGCTGGTTTTCGAGCTGGCCCGGGTTCTCGTAGGCCCGGTGTCGGAGTACGTCGAGAAAACCTACAACAACCCCCGCCTGAAGCTGATCCCCCAGAGCCCCAGGCGCTTTTTGGAAAAATCCAACGAACAGTTCAATCTCATCGTCATCTCCTCCCAGAGAACCCATTTGGGATGCATGCGCGAGCTGCTGGATCCCACCCAGAACCTGTTCACCCGCGAGGCATTTGCCCTGATGAAGTCGCGCCTGGCGCCCGGTGGCATCGTGGCCATCTCCAGCCCCACTTTCGTCGACAACCGGGGAACCTTATTCGTCCAATCTCTCCGGGAGTTGGCCCGACAGGGATTCGACACTCGGGCATACCTGAAGGGCATCTCCCAGATACGGCGGCCGGCGGCCGGGATATCCGAACTGATGGCCCGGGGAAGCAAGTACCTGATCCTGGCCCAGAAGGAGGGCGGTCGCACCAACGCACTGGTTCCCATGGACAACCTGCTCCGGGGCACCAACATGGTGTCAGTCGACGCGTTACCCCACGCCCGGTCATCCGCACCCGAGATCACCGATGACCACGTGCTTCTGGCGGGAACCTTCGTGGCCAATCTGGGAATTTCAGCCCTGTTGTCGGGCGCGGGAGCAATGGCCCTGTTCCTACTCGTCCTCGGCCTGCTCCTCTGGCTGCTGCTGCGCAAGACCAGACCCGCATCTGCCTCTCCCTGGCGCTGGACTGCCCCGTTTCTGGTCGGGTTCAACTTCAGCACCCTGGTGTCGCTCCTGGTGTATCGCTGGATGAATTGCCTGGATACGCCCATGGACGCCGCATTTTTCGGTACGGCGGCTTTCCTGGGCCTGGCGGCGCTGGGCAGCCTTCTTCTGGCCGGAGTGCCGTCCCGCGCCGTCGCAATCGCCGGTGGAATCGGTGCCCTGCTGCTGCTTCCTGCGGGTTTTCTATTCCCCCAGGGTGCCCTGGTCCTGACTCCGTTGGCCGCTATCCTCGCAGGCACGCTGCTTCCCCGAATCCTCAAGGGTCCCGATGAAAACCTGGTGAGGGTGTACGTTTTAGAAACCTACGGCCTGGTCTGGGGAAGCCTGGCCGCCCTGGTCGTTCCGGTAGTCGCCGGGTTTTCCGGATTGCAGCTAGTGGCCGGAGCGATCCTGTTGGCCGCCGCCGGGATGGTGCAGCGGGTGGCAAAGTCCGAGACGGGCGGCAAGAGATCATGAGTCGTCTGGCTGCCCCGGTGAAGGCTACCCGCCTGCTGGAAAGCGTACCTCTCTGCGGAGTGACCCTGCTGGGATGTCTGTGGGGGCGGGCGGATGATGTGGGACGGATCTGGCCAACCATGTTTCTGGCGATGGCGTGCGCGTTGCTTCTGACCGCGTTCGCTTTCACTTTCAACGACATCCAGGACATCGAATACGATCGGAAATCCGGATCCAAGTCCGAACGACCCCTGGTCACGGGGGCCCTGTCGGTTCGATCCGCTTGGCTCACCTCGATTGGCTTTCTGACCGGCGGCAATCTGTTGCTGGCGCTCTGGGCACCGTGGGCCGCCCTGTGCGTAGGCCTCTCGACCATCCCGGTGAGCATCGCCTACAGTTGGAAAACGTACCCGTTCAAGACCCTCCCGGCGCTTTCTTCGCTCATCCACCTGATATTCGGCACCCAGGCCTTCATCCTGGGCGCCTGGTCGGTCGGGAATGCGGATTGGACATCGCTCGGCATCGGAGCCTTCTTCGGCCTGGTATTTGCCGCGGGACACCTGCACCATGAGGTAGCCGACGTGGAGTCGGACCGGCGCAGCGGTATCAAGACCCACGCGGTGCGCTTCGGTCCCCGACCAACCCTGATGGCCGGATTCCTGCTGTGGTGCCTGTCCTGCGTTCATTTCTCCGGGCTGGCATTGCTGCATCTGGTCCCGGCGCCATGGGGTTGGATTCAACTGGGCATGTTCACGTGCTACCTGGCCGGCTTCATGCTAATCGTGCGCGGCCGGCCCGATCCGAATCGATTGAAAACGCTGCAGGTGATCTACCGCAGCGCCTATCTGGGCGGCGGCGTCCTGATGGCGACCGCCACCCTGCTGGAGTCGATCTGATGCGCCCATGCATACCGCCGCGGATGGCGGCGACTGCAATACCGCAACCGCTAATGGATGCTATTGGCGCTTTCAATCACTTGCGGAACGTTGTCACACGTATCCAAAATATATTGTATCCATTGCATCATAAACATTTTCGTCTTTGATTCTTCAGCGGGATATTGGGTCTCCAGCAGGGTCATCATAGTCTTGTCTCTTGAGCCTCGGCATGTCATGAGTGGAGCATTACTCGATGAAAGTGTCAAGTGGTATTACCTGACCCCGCTTACGCTTGTTGACCCCGCTTACGCTTGACACCGAGAAACGTGAAGATCATAATGTTCCCAGGAGTGTTTATGTCCAGGATTTTACTGGTGAAATGTTCTCAGCACGAGGGAGTCCTGAGCGTATTCACCTTCCCGCTGGGTCTGATGCACCTCGCCTCCGCGCTACGACACGACTCCGACGAATACGAGATAGAAATCTACGACATGCGCATCCGCGATCAGGATTATTCCCGGCTCAAGGAGACTGCCTCCGGATTCAAGCCCGACATAGTCGGCCTGAGCGCGATCACCATGGAGGCTTCCAGCCTGAACCAGGCGGCCAGAACCCTGCGCGAGGCGGGGTTCGACGGTCCCATCATAGCTGGAGGTCCCCACCCGACCCACTTCCCGGAGGATTCGCTCGACGGTAAGGACATCGACTATCTCGTCATCGGCGAGGGAGAGCAAACCTTCAAGGAACTGGTCGAGGCGCTCCTCGACGGAAGGGATCCCACCGGTTTGCCCGGCATCGCCTACCGGGAGGACAATCACATCCGCCTTTCGGCCCCACGTCCACCCATCCAGAACCTGGACGACTTGCCCTTCCCCGCCTGGGACCTGGTGAATATACGCGAGTACTCAAGCTTCAAGAGCATGTCGGGGCTGCGCCGCGGCGTGTACGCGAATTTGTTCACCTCGAGAGCGTGCCCCTACCGCTGCACCTATTGCCATTCCATCTTCGGCAAGGGCTTCAGGGCCCGGTCGGCCGAAAGCGTGCTGGCGGAGGTCAAGATGCTCGTCGACCGATACGGCGTCGAGTACCTCGAAATCGTGGATGACATCTTCAATTGCGACCTGGAGCGAGCCAAGAATATTCTCGACCGCCTGCACCATGAAGGCCTTCAGACGGGCATCGCCTTCCCGAACGGCCTCAGGTGCGACCGGCTGGACCGAGAGTTTCTGGAGAAACTGCGCAGGTTCCCGGCTGCCCTGGTTTGCGTGCCCGTGGAAAGCACCTCTTCGCGGATCCAGAAACTGGTAAAGAAGAACCTGAACCTCTCCAAAGTCAACCAGGTGATCGACATCTGCGCCGATCTGAGAATCTACACGAGAGGCTACTTCATGCTGGGCTTCCCCACCGAAACCCGGGATGAGATCAACGCCACGATAGACTATGCCGCCAGGTCCCGACTGCACACAGCATTGTTTTTCATCGTGGTCCCCTTCAAGGGAACCGAGTTGTACGACATGTGCATGCGGCACAAGAACGCCGGTGATCTCCGCTTCGAAGACCATGACTATTTCCGCTCCCCCATGAACCTCAGCGAGGCGCCCGATGAGGTCCTTTTCAAAATGCAGCGGTGGGCCTACGCCCGACTGGCCATGAATCCCGCCAGGATCTACCGGCTCTTTCGCGACTTCCCGGACTACCGGTTCATCTGGACCGGGATAAAAACCTGGATGAGCCTCTCCTGGGGAGCCGGTAAAGGTCTAAAATCGGGAAAACCCGAGCTGGTCCCGGGCACCACGAAACCGGAGCTCTGACCCCCCCATGACCGCCAAGACGGGCCGACTATTGCGTATCGCTTCTCCCCTCTTGGTCATCTGCGTGGGGTTCGCGCTTTTCGCCGGAACGCTGAAAAGCCCCATCACCAGCGACGACGTCCTGGTGGTCATAGAAACCCCCCAGATCTACAACATAGCCAATCTTCCCCGGGTCTTCTTCCTGGACATCGATCGGCCGATCCCCGAAGACTTTCCAAAGCTCCAGGATCAACCCAGCCGGACCGGCCTGTACCGCCCGATGCTTTCGGTTTCTTTCATACTGGATGCCTTTTTCCACGGCGACGAGGTCTTCGGATGGCGGTTGACCAGCCTGCTGCTGCACCTCATCGCGGCCCTGCTGGTGCTGGGACTGGCGCAACGCCTGCTCGGATCCCGGCCCGGCGCGCTGGTTGCGGCGCTCCTTTTCGTCGCCCATCCAATCCACACCGAGGCGGTGGCCATGCTGATCGGGGGGCGCTCGGAGCTTCTGGCGGGCATATTCGTGCTGGCGGCCTGGTGGGTATTCCTTTCCGCGGACGAACGAACCGGGTGGCAAAGATGGGCTTTTGACTCGGGGTCGGCCCTCTTGTTCTTGCTGGGCCTGTTCTCGAAAGAAAATGCGGTTGTTCTTCCCGGCATACTGTTCCTTAGCGGATGGCTCCTGCGGGCTCAGTCGGCAAAGCAGCTGTTCATCCGGCTGTCTCCCTTCGCGGCGGTGTTCAGCCTGTATGTGATCATACGCCTGTTCGTAATCGGCAAGATCGCCCCGATCGGCTGGTTCTTCGCATTCGGGGACTTGTCGGCCGTTCAGATCTTCTTGGCGATGATGACCATCATGATCCGGTATCTCGGCATGGTTCTGGTGCCTTTCCCCCTTCAGCACCAGGCGTGTTACACCAACCTGCCTTCCGCGGTATCCGGCCCGGTGGGGTGGATCTGCACGTTGATGTTTTTGGGGATGATCGGCTGGTCAATCGCCAGGGCCATGCGTGGCCGCCGGTGCGGCCGGCCGTCTTTCTGGGCGTTCGGCCTGATTGTCTTCTACCTGTGCCTGATCCCGGTGTCCCACCTGGTTCCCTTCTGGGTTTTGATGGCGGAACGTTTTCTGTACCTGCCCTCGGTGGCCTTCTGCCTGGTGGCCGGGTACCTGGCCGTGCGGGCCTACGCCGTCCGCCACTGGATTCCGGCGGTCGCGGTCGCGGCCGTGCTGGCCGCCTACGCACCCATGACCGTCCAGCGCAACGCCGACTGGGCCGACCTGGACCGGCTCTGGGGACAGGTAGCCGAATGCGA
Organism: Deltaproteobacteria bacterium; assembly: GCA_030622135.1. Taxonomy (GTDB): domain Bacteria; phylum Myxococcota; class B64-G9; order B64-G9; family B64-G9; genus JAUXGL01. Next base: position 3,685 of record JAUXGL010000101.1, on the reverse strand, counting down.
TCCGGACTCTCCCGCACCATACGGCCTGATGGGATCCGCCCGGATGAGAGCGGGCCAACCCGCCGATGCAATCGAGTATTTCAAGAAAGCGGCGATTCTCGCCCCGCGAGATCCCAGCCCGCGCTACAACCTGGGGCTCGCCTGCCAACGGTTGGGCAAAATCCGGGATGCGGAGGGTTTCTACCGGCAGGTCCTCACGTTGGAGCCGAAACACTCCCAAGCACTAAACAATCTGGGAATCCTTCTCCAGACCCGAAGCGACCCGGCCGGCGCCCGGGAGGCCTTCGAGAAGGCGGTGCAAGCCGATCCCAGCCACCCGGCCCCTTTCATAAACCTGGGCAACCTGCTTCAGCACGAGGGTGAATTCGATCAAGCCGAGAAGCTTTTCCGGATGGCCGGGCGCATGGCGCCCAACCTGCCCGAACCCCGATTCAATCTGGCCCGGCTGCTCGAGCAGACCGGGCGGAGCCAAGAGGCCGAGCGCCTGTACCGCGACATCATCGAGAACCACCCGGACCACGCCCTGGCCCACAACAACCTGGCCAACTTCCAAAAGGACCGGCAGGAGCTGGAAGCCGCAGAGCGGCACTATCGCGTCGCTCTGCGCGCGGACCCCCGGTGCCTCCCCGCTTATCTAAACCTGGCCCGCCTGTTGCTGCAGCTCGGGCGGCAGTCAGAGGCCCGGGAGACGGCCGTCCAGGCTCAAGAGATCTCCCCGCAAGATCCGCGGGTGCTGAAGCTACTCGCCCGCATCGGGCGGGCGACGAAATAGCCCTACTTACGGCAGGGGGCGCTGGACTACGATTCTCACGTCCATACCCCGGGGGAAACCGGTGGGGTTGTCGTCCAAGAACAGCAGCGAGTCCATGGCCATTTGGAGTATCGGGGTGCCGGCGGCGGTCTCCGGGCTGATCGCCTCTCCACCCATGACCACCGGCGGCACCGCCATCAGAATCTCGGTGGTTCCCGAGGCGTCGGTGTCCGGGTCGATTCCCGCCGTGGCCGCGAATACCGCCACCATTCCCATGCTCCCACCGGACAGCACCATAAGGAAAGTACCCGCCGTGGCGTTGTAGAAATCCATTTCCGTGGTCAGGTTGCCGGTGGTGCCCTCGCCGGTCAAGGTGCCGCCGGTGATGTGCGCCTCGGTCTCGAAGGCCGTCTGCCCGTAAGGAATGCTCCAGGTGTCCACCTCCGTGCTCTCGATCCCGTCCTGGTATGTCCGGATGGCCGGGTTCAGTGAAACCAGCTCGGTGGTGCTCTGCTCGTCGGCGCCCCGGAACAGTATGGAGTTGACGCCGTTGGTGTTGCCGTTATCGCCGATGCCGGGATCGTCCTCGAACCGCCCCGGAGCCAGCCTCGGCACCACCGACACCGTGGCGTTGCCGTCGACCAGGTCGTTTGAGCTTAGCGACAGGTCGGTGATCTTACCCACTATCACCGCCGCGCGGATGTCCCTGGAGGAATTGGCCGCCACGGTGGCAATCCCCGCGGCGTCCGGTCCGGCGATCGTCACCGCGCTCGAGCTCGCGGCACCGCCGATGTCGGTGAACGGGTTGTAAGCATCGACGCTCACGGTGTGCCCCGAGAGGCTCAGCGGGTTGCCGCAGCGATCCAGGCCCAGCAGTTTCACCTTGGCGCTGCTGCCGTTCACACTTCCCGTCCGGGAGTAGACATAGATCGGCTTGGGCGAGCTCCGCCACAGGTTGGCCGCGGCGACGGCGGTGCTTTCCAACCAACCGAAGTTGTCGGCGCCTAAGTCGTCGTGCCCCTCGTGGTTCTTGCAGATCGTCGTGGTGCCGTCATGGACCTTGACCGAGGCCGCGCCGGGAATCCCCTCGGGAAGAGTTACCGTCAGCTTTGTCGTCGAGTGGTTCGTGACCGTGGCCGAAACTCCGCCGACCCACACCTGGTTACCCGAAGAGGCGAAACCCTGCCCGCAGATGTATAGGTTTCCGCCTCCCACCAGGCCGATCTCCGGCAGCTCTCCGTCGAGGCAAGTGCCGTTGTCCGTCGACAGGCCGGTGATGGCCAGGGTGTAGGTGTCAAACTGGCTGAAGTCCGGGGGGCTGTCCGGCCAGCGGGTCTGGATCAACGGTCCGAACGCCGGGTTGGCAACCGGGAATTCGTTGCCCTCGGTCGGCACGGTGATGCCGCTGTCCAGCTCGTAGGTGACGCCGGCGAAGAAGTACACCCTGTCGCCGTTGGCTGTCGCGCTGACCACCGTCATCCCCAGGTCGCCCGTGGGCAGCATCAGCCATACCCGGGCCTGCCCGTTGTCGTCGGTGTGCACGTCGATCTGGGCCCCGGGGTTCCCGTCCGCGTCGTACAGCGTGCCCAGGACGGTGTTGCACACCTGCTTGACGTCCAGGGGACAGAGCCGGTCGAAGGTCCAGTCGCCGCAGTCATACTGCGTCTGGTTGTTGCCGTAGCAAACACCCTCGGCGGAAGGAACCTCCGGATCCACGCCGTCGGTGAGCGGCTCGACCAGGAAGGTGACCGGCTCGCCCCGCATGGGGCTGTCCGCGCCGTTGTTGACCTGGACGGTCAGCGGGGTGGGCAGCAGCTTGCCGGCCGGGCCGAACTGCCCGTTGCCGCTGAGGCGTCTGAGCCCGTCCGGGCTCGAGTATGACAGCACCTCCACCGCCACGATGGGCTCCGAGTAGCCCGCGCAACCCTCGTCGACGCAGCCGTCGCAGTCATTGTCGATCCCGTCGCAGTCCGCCGGCAGATACTCCACCCAGGCGAAATCCGGCTCCAGCCAGTAGCTGGGGATATCCGTAAAGGTGCAGGAGCCGTCCCCGTTGCAGCTATCGTTGGTGCAGGGCATGAAGTCGTCGCAGACGTAGTCGGTTCCGGCGCAGACTCCTCCGCCGCACCGATCCGAGTGGCTGCAATCCTCCCAGTCATCGCAGGCGCTGCCGTCCGACTTGGGGGGATCTGTGCACAATCCCGAACCGCCGTCACACACGCCCACGTCGTGACATGAGTCCAGGGCGGTGCAAACCACCGGATCGACTCCGACGCAGTTGCCGGACTGGCAGGTGTCCGTCTGGGTGCAGGCGTTGTTGTCGTCGCAGGGGCTGCCGTCGCCCTTGGGCGGATCGGAGCAAAGACCGGTACCGCTGTCGCATACTCCCATGTCGTGGCACTGGTCCAGGGCGGTGCAAACCACCGGATCGACTCCGACGCAGTTGCCGGACTGGCAGGTGTCCGTCTGAGTGCAGGCGTCGCCGTCGGCGCAGGGGGTGTCGTTCGGCTTGTTCGGGTTGGTGCAATTGCCCGTGGCCGGTTGGCACACACCCACGTCGTGACACTGGTCCAGAGCCGTGCACGTCACCCAGTTGGAACCGGTGCACCCGCCGGACTGGCAGGTGTCGGTCTGGGAGCACAGGTCATAGTCGTCGCAGGGGGTGCCGTCGACCTTGGGGGGATCGGAGCAGAGGCCCGTGCCCGAGTCGCAATTACCCGCGTCATGGCACTGGTTCGAGGCGGTGCAGACCACCGGATCGGCCCCGGTACACCCACCGGACTGGCAGGTGTCCGTCTGGGTACAGGCGTCACCGTCGTCGCAGGGAGTGTCGTCGGGCCTGGCGGGATCTGAGCACAGCCCGGTCCCCGAGTCGCAGGTGCCGACCAAGTGACATTGGTCGGATGCGGCACACACCACCGGATCGGCGCCGGT
>JAUXGL010000230.1 GCA_030622135.1 Deltaproteobacteria bacterium | reverse complement strand
CGTGGTGGTCATCGACGAGGTTCAGAAGGTCCCAGCGCTTCTGGACGTGGTGCACGGGCTTTGCGAAGAGAGAAAGGATCTGCGGTTCATCCTGACCGGCTCGAGCTCCAGGAAGCTCAAGCGCACCGGCGTGAATCTGCTGGCCGGGCGGCTTCTCCTGCGTACGTTGCATCCCTTCATGGCGGCTGAGCTCGGCGAAGAGTTCGACCTCGATCGGGCTCTCGCCCGGGGCCTGGTGCCGATTATTGATCGCGCCCCCAAGCCGGAGGAGACCCTCGGCGCATATGCGAGCCTATACCTCCAGGAGGAGGTCAAAATGGAGGGGCTGGTTCGCAAAATCGGGGACTTCTCCAGGTTCCTGGAAGTCATCAGCTTCTCCCATGCAAGCCTCCTGAACATCAGCGGCATCGCACGCGAGTGCCGGGTGAACCGCAAGACCGCGGAAGGCTACTTACAAGTTCTGGAAGACCTGCTGCTGTCGTACCGGGTTTCGGCGTTTACCAAACGCGCCAAGAGAGCCATCTCGACTCATCCGAAATTTTTCTACTTCGATGCCGGCGTCTTCAGGTCCCTGAGGCCCACGGGCCCTCTGGACCGCCCCGAGGAGATCGAAGGAAGCGCCCTGGAGGGTCTCGTGGCGCAGCACATCGCAGCTTTCATTGCCTACCGCGGCGGTGAAGACCAGCTCTTCTACTGGCGTACGCGCTCCGGGTCGGAGGTCGACTTCGTGGTCTATGGGCCACGGCTCTTCTGGGCGATAGAGGTGAAAAACTCCAAGCGGGTCCGGCCCGAGGACACCCGATCATTGCTGACGTTCGCCGAGGAATATCCCCAGGCTCGGGCCATGCTCTTGTACCGTGGGGCGGAGCGCCTGGTCCGAGACAACATTCTATGCCTGCCGTGCGAGGAATTCCTGCGAGATCTGCACCCGGAAAAACCACCAGCATGGGAACCAGGGGGACGGTAGGGCAACTGCTCGTCGTCGGCCGGCCCCGGCTCGAACGAACTTTTCGGCGTGGGACTAGAGAGACTTCCAGACGAATCCTTTGCGCCCCAAAAAGATGCCCACCGCCCGGCCCAGGATGGCCGAGCGATCCACCAGACCGAACATGCGTCCGTCACGGCTGTTGCCCCGGTTGTCGCCGACCAGCAGGTAGCGGTCCTCGGGGATCCGCCGGGGGCCGTAGTCGGGCCCGCCGCCGGCGGAGAGAGAGACCGAATGAGGTTTTTCTCCGAGGGTTTCGATCAATCCCCGGCCGGTCGTCCGGATGGGGGCGATGGTGCCGTTGATCGTTGCGTATCCGTCGTGGATAGCAACCGTGTCGCCGGGGATGCCGACCACCCGCTTGATCAGCACCTCGCCGTCCTCGGGAGATTCACAGATGACCACGTCCCCGGGCCGGGGGCCCTCTGACTCCACCAGGTACCAGTTGGAGAACGGAACTCTCAATCCGTAGGCCAGCTTGTCGACCAGGATGCGGTCGTCCAGGTCGATGGTGGGCAGCATGGAGCCGGAGGGCACGTAGTAATGATCGGCCAGAGACGACCGGGCGGCCAGGATCAACAGGACCAGCGCGGCCAGCGTGGCAACATCACGCAGAAGTTTTTTGCGGTGCTTCTCCATGCTGGAAGAACAAACGGAGGAGTTGAAAAATTCCGTTCATCGCTGGAATTACCCGACAAGCTCTAGTTATGTAGATACGTCCCTCTGTTCTATTTTCAGAAGGGAAACACGGCGACGACCGGGCGGTGGTCCGAGATCTCCCGTTCGTAATCGTAGTCGGTGATCTGCAGATCCAGCGGCGCCGCCACGATGCGGCCTCCGGCGTAGTCGTCTCGCAGGTCGGCGGTGATCAGGATGTGGTCCAACACTGTGCCCCAGGGGATTATGGAGTACTCGCCTTCGTCCTCAAGCGATCGGGAAAGAAATTCGTAGTTCTGCCCGTCATCTAGAAAAACGGTAAACACGTTGTCGTCGGGAGGATCGGAGAGCCGGTCATTGAAGTCGCCGACGATGAAGACCTCGGTCTCGATCCCCGCGCCTAGCATGGCGTCCACGTGGGCCTTGAGCTTCCGGCAGGCTTCTCGGCGACGGGCCTCGTCTTCCTCGCCGATTTCGGCCTTCAGGTGCAGGTCGATGACCGCGAAGGTCGTGGTCGCGCCGCCGGGCCCGGTGACTCCAAATCTGGCCTGTAGCGGCGGACGGGGGAAGGCATATGAATCGCTTTCGAATAGGGACTGCACTTCCCCGATCTGGATCATGCCCGCGCGGTAGATGTATCCGGTTTTCTGGTACTCCCCCGAGGCGTACTCGTGGGTGGAGAGGACTCCGCGGTGGGAGGGTAGTCCGGAGAGCATCTGATCGAAGGCGACCACGTCGGCTATCTCCTGGACGGCCACCAGGTCGATATCCATCTCGGCGATGAGGGCGGCCACCCGTTGCGCCGTCCGGGAGTCGGACGGGAAGTTGCGGATGTTCCAGGTGGCAATCTCGAACGTCTGCCCGGAACCGATCCGCAGCGGGCCCGGGGACCGATCGCCCCCGGCGTCGCCATCAAATCCGTCTTGAGTACCCACATCCGGACGACCGTCCCTGCCCGAACAACCAACGACCGCCGTCAGCAACGACAACAACACGATTTTTATAATGAGCCTCGACAACACCACAACATTTTAGCACTGGCAGCACTCCCTTGACAGCTTTTCCAAACGGCGATAATTTACGATTCGTCTCGCAATCAGAAAGGAAGTGTAAAAATGAAGACCGATACGTTCCGCGAACGGGATTTCCTGACCTTGCTGGACTACACCCGCGAGGAAGTCGAAACCATCCTGGACGTGGCCCAGGATCTCAAGCGCAAGCGGGCCACCGGGGAAAAACACCATCTGTTGGATGACCAGACGCTCTTTTTGATCTTCTACAACCAGTCCCTGCGCACCCGTAACAGCTTCGAGGCCGGCATGACCCACCTGGGCGGTCACGCGCATTTTTTAGATCCTTCCAAGATCTATACACCGGCCCTGAAAGGTCGCGAGGTGGCCTACTCCACCGAAAGAGTCTCCGACGTGGCCCGAACGCTTGCGCGAATGGGTGAGGCAATCGCCATCCGCTGCTACGGCGACCCGGTGGACTGGGAATACGGTGAAGCTCACAAGATGATGCGGGAGTTCGCCCGCTGGTCGGACATTCCGATAATCAACATGGAATGCGACAAGTACCACCCCTGCCAGGCCCTGGCGGATCTGCTGACCGTCAAGGAAAAGTGCGGGGGCTTTTCGGGAGTGAATTTCACCATGAGTTGGGCCTACTCACCCAGCGTGCACAAGCCGCGAGCGGTACCGCAGAGCGCCATTATCGCGGCCACGATGATGGGAATGAAAGTGACCCTGGCACATCCCCAGGGGATGGAGTTGGATCCCGAGGTGCTGAAGAGTTGCAAACAACTAGCCTCGGCCGGCGGCGGATCTTTCCGGACAACCAACAGCTTCGAAGAGGGGCTGGAGGGCGCGGATGTCATCTACCCGAAGGCCTGGTGCCCAACCCACTTCTTCAAGCAACCGGTGGGCAACAACGACGAGAAAAAGTCCCAGCAGATCTTCGACCAGAACAAGCAGTGGATCTGCGACCAGCAACACCTGAGCATGGCCAAGAAAAACGCCATCTATATGCACTGCCTGCCCTGCGACCGGGGGTTCGAGGTTACCGACGAGGTCATCGACGGGCCGCAGTCGGTGGTGTTCGACGAGGCGGAAAACCGACTGCACGCGCAAAAGGCAGTGATGGCGCTGACCATGCGCTAAGGCAACGCCATCCTCGCAGTTCGAGGGTCGCCGCCAGCAAACCAACGAACTCAAGCCTTGACGACTGTCACGATATGGGCCAGATTTACGCAGCATGGGTAAGTGGACCATAGCTGGTTATCTGGTTTTTGTGTGCGCCGTTTGCTCCTGCGACCATAAGCCTAAAGATCCCCACCCGCCGGGACCCTCAATCCCCCGCGGCGATCTTCCCGGAATGCGGGCGGCCGGGGAAATTCGGGTCCTGTTGTGGAAACCGGAAGGTAGGGAGGTTCCGCGAGAGGGTACTTCGAAGGCAGCCGATGTTGCCCGGTTCGAAGCGTTGGCCCAAAAGATTGGGGCGAAGGTCCGCTTTATTTACGTCGACCGGCGGTCGGAGCTGATTCCGGCGCTCAGGGAGAAAAAGGGGGATCTGGTCGGAACGGGGCTGCGCGCGGATCGGGAAGTGGAGAATATATCCTTCTCGGTTCCGGTGCGACATGTCCGAGAGGTGCTGGTCGCGCGAAAGGGCGCCAAGAAAATGCCCAGGAGGGTGGAGGATCTGGGCAAGTTCAAGATCTTCCTTCCGGCTCAATCGGGATCCCAAAAGACGTTGGAACAAACCGGGCAGAAGCTCGACATCGAATCCACGCCCGAGAACCTGGATACGGACGATATTCTCTTTTCGGTGGGTTCGGGAGAGTACCCGTTGAGCGCGACCCTGTCCGATCGGGTCGAGGCTTACCAGGCCTACCGAAATGACGTAAGAATCGCCCTGGTCCTGCGCGAGAAGGTGCCTCTGGCCTGGGCGGTACGGAAGGAATCGCCCCAGCTTTTGGAGGCGGTCAACGGATTCTTGTACGAGCATTCCCTGACTACCCACCGCCGCTTCCGCTACGAGGGAGATATCCAAGAGATCAAGCGCCGCCAGGTCATCCGAGTGGGAATGCTCAACAACTCGGTGGCCTACTTTATCTACCGCGGACAGGAGATAGGCTTCCAGTTCGAGTTGGCAGAAACGCTGGCCCGCAGGCTGGATGTCAGGCTGGAGGTGGTGGTCCCCAAGCGGCCGGTGGATTTGACCCGGCTGCTGGTGGAAAACCTGGCGGATGTGGTGGTGGTCTCTCCGCTTCCAACCGATCCCCACGCCGACCGAGTAATCTTCTCCCAGCCCTTCTCGTTCGCCGACCAGGTCCTGATCCAAAACGCCGGCGAGGAACCAATCACCAAGCTTGCTCAGTTGGACGACCGGCAGGTCCACGTGCGCCGATCCTCGCAGTACTTCGAAACCCTGCAGCAAGTGACCAAGTCGGTGCCCAGACTGAAAATCGTCGGAGCAGACGAGAACCTCGGAACCGAAGACCTCATCGACATGGTGGGTAAAAAGGAGATCCCGCTTACGGTGGCCAATTCCATCCTGCTCGACGTGGAGAAGACCTACCGCAACGATATCCAGGGAAGCCTGGTGTTCGCCAAGAAGAAACCGCTGGTCTTCGCCGTGCGCCGGGACTCGCCCAAGCTCATCTCCAGAATAAACCGTTTCGTCCTAGAAGATTGCAGCGGGGCCCGCTTCGCCGCCCTGTACGACAAGTACTTCAAGGCGAGCAAGCGCATGGTGGAGGTGCGCACCGATGCGTTGAACGCCTCGGGAGCCATTTCTCCCTACGACGAGCTCGCCCGAAAATATGGCACCCGATACGGAATCGACTGGCGCCTGGTGTTGGCGCAGATGTACCAGGAATCCAAGTTCGATCCCCGGGCCAAGAGTTGGGCCGGCGCCATGGGGCTCTTACAGGTGATGCCCAAGACGGCCGCGGAACTGGGTGTCGAAGATCCCTGGGATCCCGAGAGCAACATCAAGGCCGGGGTGAAATACCTGTCATGGCTGCTGATGCGCTTCGAGCCCACGCTGCCCATGCGCCAACGCATCCGCTTCGCCCTGGCTTCCTACAACGCCGGTCTCGGCCACGTCCGGGACGCCCGACGCCTGGCCCGTGAGCGGGGCCTGAACCCCAATCGCTGGTTCGGTAACGTAGAGAAGGCCATTGTCCTTCTGGAGAAGCGGAAATACTACAAGCGCACCCGGCACGGCTACTGCCGGGGCACCGAACCGGTGCAGTACGTCAGCCGCATCCAGACCAAGTACGACGCCTATTCCCGGCTAAAATGACCGGGGTCGACCCCCTACACTATTCGAGCCAATCGGTATATTATGCAAATATGCTGAGGCGACTGCTCCTTTGGATCGCACTTTTCGGAGGATGCTCCGAGTCTACCACGGGGCCCAACCAAACCCCGGTGGCGGTTGCGGGCCCGGATCGAATGGTGCGCCTCTTCTACCCGGCTCTACTCGACGGCAGCGACAGCTATGACCCGGAGGGGAAAGAACTCACCTACCGGTGGGAGCTCGTGGCGGTGCCCGAGGACGGCACGGCCAAGTTGAGTTCGACGGGGAACCGGACGACCAAGCTGGTGCCCGACGCGGTAGGCATCTGGATGGTGAAGCTTACGGTAAACGACGGCAGTCTGGATTCACAGCCAGCCGTGATGAGAGTGCGGGCCGACGCAGCTCAGTGCCAAAACGACCCGCAGTGTAATGACGATCTGTGGTGCAACGGCGATGAACGGTGCGTTGACGGCCGGTGCATACCCGGTTTTCGGAACTGCAGCGCGGAAGCCGACCAATGCAACCACGCGGGATGCGACGAGGACAACGACGCCTGCCTGGCCGTGCCCAAGCCCAACGAAACCGGTTGCAACGACGGGCAGTACTGCACGGTGAGTGATGTGTGCATCCAGGGTTCCTGCACCGGCACCGCCCGGGACTGTTCCCATCTGAACGCGGAATGCGTCGAAGGCACCTGCAACGAAGGAGCGGACCGGTGCGAAGCGCAGCTGGTCGGAAACGGGCAACCCTGCGACGACGGCGTGTACTGCACCGTCGACGAAACCTGCCAGGCCGGATCCTGCACCGGCGGGAGCGAGCGCAACTGCCCCCACTCCCTGGACGGCTGCG
>JAUXGL010000017.1 GCA_030622135.1 Deltaproteobacteria bacterium | reverse complement strand
TTTCCCTAAACCGCTTCAGGTTACGCTCGAACTGTTTTTGGTAGACCGCCTTGTGCTGCTCGAGCAGTTTGATTTGTTCCAGTAGCGGTTTGGCTACAAACTTCTGCGTGTGAGTCGACAACGCCTTGACCAACTCGACATCCGAATAGACTTTCGCCCCTCCGATACGAATCGCCGACTGACGGTACAGCGCGCTGTAGCGGTTCTTGGCCCTCACGATCTCCTGCACCAGGTCGTGGTAGCCCGAAATCAGAGTTCGAAGCTCGGCCCGCTCCTCATCCGTGTGGAAGACAGGTTTGAGCCGGTTTACCCTTAGAAGGTCAGCGAGTTCAATTGCGTCGATCCTGTCGGTCTTGGCTCCCGGATACTTGTTGGGCTTCGGGTCGCACACCACCAGATGGTCGACCTCATTCTTGAGCAGTACGTATAGCCACTGCGAAATCATGGTCTCCTCAAAGGTCAGTGCCTTGGTGCCCCGCAGAGATCTGATGAACCCGAGTAACTCCGTCTCGGTTGTGGTCACATTTACTCGCTGCAGAACACGACCTCGACTGTCCATCACGGCGAACGTACTGTTCTTGCTATGCGCATCCATCCCGATGTGGTACTTGTACTTCATAGCGGCGTCCCCCATGCTCCCCCCGCTGTCCATCCCGCCGGTTCCCAATATTGTTGCAATTAACGAAGCTCCGTAATACGGTAGTATTATGACTGAGGAAGTGCTTTTCAATGAGGCTCTCAAGCTGCCCACGGATAAGCGGGCCGAGTTGGCGGCGGAACTGCTCAGAAGCCTGGATGGAGAACCCGACGAGGACGTAGAGACAGCCTGGGCCGCAGAAATCGAGCGTCGCGTACGCGATGTCGAGGCAGGAAAAGCTCGATTTGAGGACTGGGAGGTCATTCGCGATCGAGCTCGTGACCGTCTTCGCAACGGATGATGGCTCGACGTTTTCGCATTGACCACCGAGCGACCGAGGAATTCGACGCCGCCACCAATTGGTACGAAGTTCAGCGCGCCGGCCTCGGCCAGGAATTCATCGATTCAATCGAAATGGCCGTTCAACAGATTTTGGAGAAACCTGGACTGGGAGGGCCGGTTCCCGGCGTAGACTCGAAATTGAACGTCCGGAGGCTGCTGTTGAGGAAGTTTCCGTATGCCGTCGTGTATGTGGAGTCGGATGATGAGATACTGATTGTGGCTTTTTCACACGGACACAAGAGGCCGGGCTACTGGCGGGACCGTCTTCCGAGCGGTCGCGGGGCGAGATCGCGATCTTGATGCCGTCGGGAAAATGGGGTCCGGAGGAATAGGGGGACGGAGATTCGCTAACCAGATCTCGCCCCACCGATAATGAGGCTGGTTTAAAGCGACAGGTCGAAATGGATGTTGATGTTACCAAATGTTTACCCAAGACTGCAGCATACCTCCATACAATTGAAGCATGAAGTGAACGAACTTGAAGAAACGGAGGTGGATCTTGAATACGAAAAAAATCTTATTTCTACTTGCGTTTTCTCTTTCAGGAACACATTGTAAAATGGAAGCGGTGAAATTCTGCGGGAAAACGATCGATACAGATGAAATGATTGTCTCTTGCTTCGATAAAACACTGTCCGACATCGCCCAGCTGAAAGCCGTGAAGAAGTTGAAACAATTGTCTCTTCGAGGAACCCGAGTCAGCGACATCAAATCATTGACGGAACTGAAAAACCTTGAGTGGCTGGATCTCTCTTCCACCGCGGTCAAAGACATCACACCGCTAAAAAGCCTGAAGAAACTGAAGTATCTCGATCTGTATCAAACCCGAGTCAGCAAGTACCAGGGTAAAGAACTGAAGAGAGCATTGCCAGAATGCAAGGTATTGGGCCCTACTTTCTTTAAACCAAGTTGCACCCCCGCCATCCAAGCGAAGTCCGGATCTCCAGTGCAGATCAAGATATTCATCAAAGACCGGCTTGCAGTTGGATGGGGCCCGGCATATCCTTGTTACGCCTCAACTATAGAGTGTCCTCTACCCATCCGTGGTACGCTTTATATAGGAACAAATAAAATGCTGTCATATGCTATGCAGGCGAATGACAGGCACTTGCTATTCTTGAAACCAGGAAGCCCCGAGGACGCAATCAACGGTGCCTTTAAGGCCCACGATCCGGCATCTGGCACCTGGACTTGGTGGAAAGTGCTGTCATACGAGCCAGAGAATTACGGCACATTTTAATCCTTTACAGGAGGAAAAGGGCAGAAAAGGGGGACGCTAAGTACCTGTTTTTCAGGAAGTTGATGTACCTCCGTCCCCCATGTGTGTGTGCCAAGATCTCCCCCGTGGGAGATGCGTTTTGCCGCGTTTTTCAGCGGCCCTATCCTTTCAAGGGTGCTGCACCTGTGGTGTTGTGATCGACCGGAAATTCACTGGGAGATTCTGGTTACCGTCGACCCGCCACATATGTCGATTTCATCGAGAAATAAACAACGGAGGGTGCTCAGAAAGTATCGCTAGCGGCTCCGGGTGGAAGTTTCACCCTGCCCGCGTAGGCCAGGGAATCGACCAGGTGATTGCGGATCGCCTGGTTATGGCGCCATTGGCGATGGGGCGAGATCACCCCCCGGTACTCGGCCAGCACTGAAACGTCCCGGGCCAGCTCGGGATCGTCGGCAAAGGCCGGATGGCTGTTTCTCAACTCCTGAATCCGGGACAATGACCGGGTCAACACCTGCCGGGCCTCATCCTCCCGCCCGAACTCCAGCATCTTGCCGGCTTGCAGAAGATCCCGGGAAAGGTGGTGCGCCAGAACGTTCTTCTTTACGTTGCGGCTCAGCGGATTGTCGGGGCGCCTTCCGGCCGGCAACATCAGGCCGGCCCGGGCCACCGCGTTCTTGAGGTTGACCAGATCCTTGTAGCGCACCCGCACGTCGGCGATCTTTCCCGGTCCGGAGGCCACGACATCCAGCAGGACTGTGTGATCGTCTTTGGCGTAGTAAGCGGGGATTAAGATCTGGATGCCGTCCTCGTCCTCGCCGCGGTCGGACTCGATGCCCAGCGTGTCGGCCACCTTGAAGTCGACGGCCTGCTCGGCCTGGCGCACTCTCTCGGCGGCCCCCGCGTCCAGAGGACCGGAGCCCAGGATCCGTATCAGCTTCACGCCCTTTCCAAGCCGGATACGCAGACGCACCGCCCGCGCCACCACCGGTCCGGATGCCGAGATCTCCTCCTCGGCGGCGAAGCTCCCCCCACCCATGGGGACGATGGCAAAGGTCACGATGAACAGAATCACCAGGACGACCACGGCGATTGGCACCGCGATGGAAAGGATGTGATGAATCCGGCGCTTTTTCATGGGCGCTCCCTTATCTGCGTTTCTTCTTTAGCAGACAACCGGGAGGCCCGTGGGTTTCATTCGGTGATTTTTCGCCGGCGCATCAGCGTTTGGGCGGTGACCAACAGGGCCGCCAGGCCGATGGCCACGACGGCCCAGGTTAGGTCGGCGCCCAGGAGGGTTACCGAGATCACCAGGGTGATCAGCGCGCCGATACCCAGGGCGGTGGAGGGACCGGTGGTCAGCCTGGGGGCCATGCCGATGCGGCCGGCGACCAGGGCGGCCAGGATCAGGACGGAGAGGATCATCAAGAGGCCGCCGAAGGTCTGGGCGCCAGCGGTGGTGTAGCTGATCTCGAAGCGGGCGCGCTCCTCGCCGCGGTTGGCGAAGAGTTTTTCCAAGCGGTAGTGGATGCCCTGCCTGGGGACGTGGATGCGCAGAGGCAAGACGCCGCTGGGACCGGGCGTGCCGGTGCCGGCGCCCGCTATCGACTTGCCGGCGTGCTCGTCGGCGGCCTGCTGCAACGAGGCGTCCATCACGCCGTTGAGGTCCCGGGCGCCGTTGCCCTTTTCGAGAATCGTCATGTTGGAGTCCACTCCGCCGTAGGAAAGGCGCTCGGGTAAAAACACGTCCCAGGTGCTGCGGGTTTCGACGATGTCGGGGACGGAGAGGACGCCCTGAAGCGAGCCGGCGAAACCGAGGGTGGGCACGGTGGTGGCGTAGACAATCTCCACCTGGAAGGGAGCCGCGGACTTCAACAACGGGACCAGCACCACCTCGTCCTTTTCGCCGCGGGCGGGCTTGACCGGATGGCCGGAGAGCATGGCCGACCACAGCTCCGAGCCTTGGGGCAACTCCACCTTCAAGAACTGCTTGCGGCGGTTGCGCACGTGGTAGACCACCCGGCTGAGCGCCAGGCCGTGCTCGGTGTAGAGGGTCTGGTAGTCGGCCTGGTCGATGGCCGCCACCTGGACCTTCATCTCGGCGTGGTGCTTGACCTCCAAAACCAGATCGAAGGGCGGCTCGGCGTGGACGTACTTGTAGGCCAAGAGGATCGGGTTGGTGGTCCTGAGCGTCAGCTGGCGGGGAAGCTCCTGGACGTCTAAAGGCAGAACCCGCTCGGCCGCGGCGGTCTGCACCTCGACGGCGGTCAGGGCCTCGACGGCCAGGCGACCCTGCTCCATGTCGGCCTCGTTGACGTGGATGGCCGGAACGGTCACCTGCTCCTGCCCACCGCTCAGGACACGCTCATAGGCAATCTCCACCCGCAAGGTCCCCTCCATCTCCTGGGTAAACATCAGCCGCAGCAACTGGCCTGAACTCTGCTCATCCTCCTCCCCGATCACCTGGTGATCGCGGAGCGATGGGGCGGTTACGCTGATGAGGTTGATCTCCTTGGGCAGGTTCAGATCCAGATCCATCAGCTTGCCCGACTTGATGGCGATCTCCACCGTGGCCGAGGCCTTCATCACCCCGTCCCCTACCGAGAACAGCGTGTCCACCACCGCGTCGAACTTACCCCGCTTGCGCTCGGGCGGCACCAGCAAGACCGCCAGTCGGGCGTCCTTCTCCACGTACTTGTAGGTGTGGGCCACGGTCTGAGAGATGTCCTGGCGCACCCAGGCGGGTAGCTGGTTCTCCCCCACCTTGGTCATGCCGGCGTCTTCCTTCGGCTGCATGGAGAGCTCGGTCCCCGAGATCAGGGCCAGCATGCCCCGCTGGCGGTGCACCTGACCGGGAACCACCAGGGGAATCCCCACCGGGGTCTTCTGGTCACCCTTCGATCCGATCAAGAGCTCGTAGTCGATCCGGTAGCGATAGTCTCCCTTCAAATCGCGGTCCAGGTACACGGTCAGCAGCTGGCGGTTTTGCTTCTTGAAAACGCGCCAGTCGGTGACCCCCTCACCGGAAACCTGGTTGACCACCACCCCGGCGGGCAGCGCGGCCTCCAAGATGTTGGTAACGCCCCGGGTGGTCTGGAAAGCCACCAGTGCCCGTATCTGCACCACGCCCTCGTCGGCGCGGACCACGTGGTAGACCTCCGCGTTGGCCCTCAGCTTCTCCTCGGCCGCCTCGGGCAACGCCTCGGACCAGGAGAAGGTGGCCTGGTCGGTGGGGGGAAGGTGGATAGTGGCCACGGTCTGGTTGCCCTTGCGGCGGATCTGCACACCCGCCCGGGGAGAGACGCTCACCTCCTTCTTGCCGGCCAGTGTAAGCATAAACGAGGACACCGGCGGCCGCGGCAACCACAGGCTGGTGGCGGTGGGACCACCCTCCTGGCGAACCGGCGTCTCGAATTGCAGCTTCACCTTGTGCACGCCCACGCCCCGCAGCTGGACCGAGAGCTTCGAGTCATCTTCCGCGACCACCGCCCGACGTCCGTCCACGCGGGCGCCGACCAGCGCCACGCTGTTGGACAGCAGGGGAACCGAAACCGGATCAGCGGTAAGCACCTTGACGCTAACCTCCGCCTGCCAGGCGACCACGTCGCTGCGCAGCGTGCCGGTATAGTCGGCCGCGGTGATCAGGGCCCGCTCCCGACCGGGTATCCACCAGGAGATCTGGATCCCGGTGGTCTTGGGCACCGTGGCCTCCAGGACGGTCGTTCCCCCGGACTCGGAGATGTTCACCCCGCTGGCCGGGACCGCGGTAACCCGGAGCCCTTCCCCGGACAGGGAGGCCCGCAGCCGGGTGGAGGCCGCGGCAGGAACCGGCACGTGTAGGGCCCGGCCCGTGGCCGCTTCTAAAACCTGGGTGGTGTAAGCAAGCTCCAGCAAATGCTGTCCCTTCGATTTGGTGAACCAGACCAGGTCCCCACGCAACAGCGCCAGGGCTATGGCCTGGCCGTCTAGAGTGGCACTCTTCACCGACGTGCCCGCGGGCAGGATCGGCACAGCGATCCATTCGTCGGTCAGCACGTGAACGGTCACCCGGGCCACGACCTCCGCCGGCCGGCCAGCCTCTTTTGGGACTTCGACCTCCAGTTCGGCGATCGAGAGGGTAACACCGACCGGTGGCGGCTTTTCCGCGTCGGGCAGCGCTACGACCTTATTGTAAAGATCCTGGTAGGCATCCAACGGCAAGTGCACCACCCCGGTCTGGGTCTCCTCCGCATGCAGCGAAAGGGACATCAGCAGGACCCCGACGACTGCGCACACAATTCTCCTGTCAGAAGCTCGGATACTCATTGCTTCTCCTCCTGTTCGAACCGGTTTTTACACCGTCCGTTTTATCGGACGGCACAAAAACGCACACTTGAAAACCAACGCCCGAGGATCAGCGCGACTGCCCGGGCGGAAGCTTCACCTTGGCGGAGTATGCCAGCGAGCGCACCAGGTGGACCTGCACGGCCCGGTTGCCCTGCCATACCGAGTAGTCCCCGAGCACCTGCAGGTACTCGGCCAGCATCCCCGCGTCCCGGGTAACCTCGGGATCGTCGGCAAGCTCGGGGTAGCGTGCCTGCATCCGCTCAATCCGCGCCGAAGCCCTGGCCAACACGTCCCGGGCACCATCGATCCGGCCCTCCTGCAAGGATCTCGCCGCCTGATGCAAGTCTGCAGACATCCGGTAGGCCAAAAGGTTCTTGCGCACGTTGCAGACCAGGAGATCGTCAGGCTTCCGGCCGGCTCTCAGGGTCAACTCGGCCCGGGCCACCGCGTTCTTCAAATTGACCAGGTCCTTGTAGCGTACCCGCACGTCGGCGATCTTCCCGGGGCCCTCGACCACCACGTCCAGCAGGATCACGTGATCGTCGCCGGCGTAGTAAGCCGGGATGACGATCTGGATGCCGTCCTCGTCCTCGCCGCGATCGGCCGCGATCCCCAGGTTCTTGGCCACTTTCTTGTCAATGGCCTTCTCCATCTGGCGCACCCGCTCGGACCGCTCGACGGTGAGCGGATGCGAGCCCAGCACCTCGACCAGCTTGACGCCCTTGGCCAGCCGAATGCGCAGCCGCACCGCCCGGGCCACCACGCTCCCGGTGGCGGCCAACTCCTCCTCCACCACCGGCCGGGCCGCCTTGGCCCCCGCCACCATCCGCCGCCGTCCCTGCCCGGCAAACGCCAGGGCATCCAGATCGGTCATGTCCGCGTGCTCTCCCACGCCAATGGTGCTCAGGGTGATCCCCGACACCGCCCGCAAGTGCGCGTCCAACTGCAGGGCGTCGGTGTCGCCGGAAATCTGCGCGGCCGAGGCCAAAAGCACCAGGTTGGCGCCAATGGGAGCGTCGTCGGTCTCCTCGCCGCCCACCGCCTGGTACGCGGCCTCGATCGCATCTTCCAGGGTTCCCTTCACTCCGGACGCCTCGATCTCCTCAAGGGCCAAAGCCAGGGCCACCCGAACCGAAGAGAGACTGAACCTCGCGGACTTGACCCGCAGTGGTTTCTTCACCCCGGCCACCACCAAGGCAAAGCGGTCGCCCGCCTGCAGGCTCTGAACCATGGAGTCGGCCAATGCCCACAGCGCCCGCCGGCCCCCCTCGGAAGGGACGCTTCTCAGATCCACCAGAAGCGCCGCGTTCAGAGAGGCCCGCCGGCGCGCGTGGCGCAGGGAGCCCTTCAAGCCCACCTGTAAAGTGATCCGGGACTTGCCTTCAACGAACGTCCGGTCCGCGTTCAAGTACACCGAAATCCCGCTCGAAGAGGGAGCGTCGAAGGGCTGCCGGTAAGGCAGCGAAGCCCGCTCAAGCCTGAGCGCCTCGCCGTCCATGAACAGGCCCTTCTCGAGCTTCTCTCTGAGAAAGACCAACTCGGGATCGCCCGGCAGGTAGGTATTCTTGAAATACCCCCGGGCAGGAATGAACGCCAGCCGGTCCAGGTCCACTTCCTCGAACGTCATCTTGATCTGAGTGGTCTCACCGCTCTGGATCTTCAATCTTTCCTCCCCGGCCGGACCCCGCACCGAGCTGCTGCTGTCGTCGACCACCAGCCCGTCGGCGCTGCGCTTCCCGCTGTCCTCACCCAACCAGCTCTCCTTGTCCTTGATCCGCTTCTTCCCCTCCCTCAACTTGCTGATATCCTTCTCCAGTTCCTGGACCTCTAAAAACGCGCCGGGATTCCGCACGCTCGACCGCCGCTGCAGGTCGCGGGCGTCCTTGCCCAGCTTGTCGATCTCATTCTCATTGTCCACCGTGACGGGAGAAATGAGAGGCTTTTCCTTCTTGGCCACCTCCTTATTGTCCGCGACCTCCGGACCCATGGTGGGTACCTTCAAAAGAGCCAGGTGGGCCTTGGTGCGGAAAACCCGGTCTTTCAAGTTCTCGGCCTTCTGCTCCAACGCACCCGCCTTCTGGTAGTAGGCCTCGGTCTTGGCGGCGTCACCCCACCAGCGCATCAACTCCTCCGCCTTCCAGCGCAACCCGTACTCCTCGCCCTCCTCTTCATCCGCTTCCTCGGCACCCTGCAATTCGTTTAGGTTATACCAGCCCTCCCGCTCGTTCTTGGACTCGAAGGAGACCGTTGTGCTGTCAGCGTCCAGGCCGCCAATGGCCCCGGATATCTTGACGCCGGCGGGTTTGCTGGTTGCAGTCAGCCGGCCTGCTCCGTTTTCGGCCTCGGTCCGGTCCCCCACCCAGTAGGCGTGCCCGCTGTGGGTGTCGCCGACGGCGGTCATCTCGACTGGGCGATCGGAGACGCCCGCGGTACCGGGAGCGCGGGCCTGTTCCATTCCACTCTTCATGAAGGTCGTGCCGAAGATACCCACCACCAGGACCAGCACCACCGGAGAGGCAATGGCCAAAGCCAGGCGCAGGCTGGAGCGCGGCTTGACCTTGCGCTGGTCTACGGCGGCCAGGGTCCGCTCCACCACGTTTTTGGGCGGTGTGACGCCTTCCAGATCGATAAGGGCTCGGTCCACGGCCTCGATGCCTTTGAGCACACCTTGGCAGTCCGGGCATTTCTCCAGATGTTCCTTTACCCGGAGATCGCCGGGCGCGGCCTGGCCGGCTTCCGCCAACCGTTTTTGTATCTCCCGGCAATTCATGACTCCGACTCCTTCTCCGCATACGCCCGGGCCAACCGGAGCCGGCCCCGCCGGATCCAGGTCTTTACGGTGGGCACGGGCACGTCCAGGATCCCGGCGGCCTCCTTCAGGCTCAGGCCCTCCACCTGGGTAAGCAGAAGTACGCGCCGCTGTTCCTCGGGAAGATCGGCAAGCGCCCCTTCCAGCCAGCGAACGTTCTCCCGGCCCTCAACCTTTTCGTGGGTGTCGGGTTGACTGTCCGGCGGATCCATCGGCTCGCACTCGGCGTGCGGATCCTTTTTGTCCGGACGCTTCCACCAGCCAGTGAAAATCCGCCGGACCTTCTGCTTGCGGAAATGGCTGCACAACACGTTGTGGGCAATGGCGAAAAGCCAGACCCTAAAAGGATATTGGGGATCGTAGCGGCGGGCGGACAGGTGGACCCGCATGAAGGTCTCCTGGAAGAGATCGTCCTTGGTCATAACCCCCACTCCCGCCCGGACCAGATATCCGTAAACTTTCGGCCCGAATCGGCCGACCAACTCTTCGAACGCACATGAATCTCCATCTATGTGACGAGCCAACATTTCTGCGCCCTCATCCATCCGACACCTTTCGGCGGTTACGACCAATGCCTGTGCCTTGGCCTTCATACTTGTTGGATACGCTTCGGCCGGCGAATAAGTTTCAAGATCTGGCTTCACAAGGTATTGACGATGAAGTTGGTAGTACACTACTCGACTGAGTTGATTTTACAACGACTTAAATGGAATTCCAGTAACTTCCCAATAACCCCGGGCAAAACGAGCGAAAAAATGTAGGGTCGGGGTTATTGAGAAGAAGTTACGAATTTTCCGCTGGTGCCTTTACTGTTAGGCGCAACCTGCTGACAAGTGGAGAGGGAATGCTAGTGAAAACGCGGGCGTGTTCTTCCTATCACCATCTGGCGATGAATATGCAACTTCTTCCGCCGAATCCCCCGCACGACAGCTCTCGGGACTCAACCTCCCTTGACCCGCCAATGCCCTCTATGGCCCCGGCGATGAAACCCGCCAGGTAGTAGCAACTCTTTCCTTCCAGATTGTTTCCTCTTACAATCTGGCAGCAAAGAGATTGAAACACCCTGAAGGTCGCATGGGCGTTCGACTCCTCCATTATGCTCGCGCTTCCCAGACCAGACTCCTTGATCCCTACCAGCACATCAGTCAGGCTTCGCGCCAGGATCTTGCCGCCATCTTTTTGTCCTTTGTCGTACATCTCCTGCGGACCGAGGCCCCAACGGATCATGTTCGCGATCTGGCGCCTGCGCTGCCACGCGGTCTCCCGCTGACTCGACATCTTCCGTATCTCACTGGCAGTGCTCACTGGTTATCCCTCCTCTAAATAGAAGCTTCCTGATTCTATTATTGTATTCAGCAAGATCCATACCATCAGTCTGGTTTTACCCCTCTTTCCATCTTATAAGAATCACTATGTAATTCGATGTTTTAGCTAGACTGCAACCCGCGCCAGTAGATATTTCATGGTAACATAACCACACCCATAATCGAATATTTCCAGATTGCCACTTCCTGTAGACCAGTGTCCGTCTCAAAACTACATTTTTCGAGTACGGATACCTTAAAATCATTGGGTTTTTATTTATGTTGGCTACGTTTCGAGATGGCCACTAGGCTAAAGAGTGGATTTAGTATCAATACCCCATATGCGGTAGTTTCGCCTCGACTTACCGCAACCAATTGCGCACTGTAGCGGTTTTTCCACCCGATCGGGAATAGGTATGATACGGCCATGGAAAACATTCAGGCGCGTATGGATTACCCAAATCCACTACCGGTGCCCGTAAGATATGTTGGTTCCGCTCTATTGACGATCGGATCTAGAGTTTGACAGAACGGTATTCCTTTGGTATATCAAGGTCATGCTGGAGCCAAGCAACAGGACAAAAGCCTGGATGGTGTTTCTGTTGATGTTCGGAATATTTTTCCTAATCTCATCGAGCATCATGGCCAAACCATGGAAGGGATGCGTGCCGGGAAAGACTTCCCGGGATCAGCTGCTCCGGAAATTCGGCAAGCCCACCAAAGAGTTTTCCAAGGGAAGCAAGCTCTCCGACGGCATCAACTACCAGGGGGATGCAGCCATCGAAGGTTCGCTGGAGACGAACTTCTATTTCGATAAGAAGGGCATCCTCTTCCGCATCGATGTTTTCCCCTCCAAGACAATCACGAAGGCGGCCATCATCCGTGTATACGGAAAAGACTACTCCGAGCGAGTTACCGAGAAGGGTTTCGTCTTTTTCAATTACTGGCGTGAAGGAATGGTCATCTTCTTCGGAAAGGACCGCAAAAAGGTCCACTCGGTTATGTTCATCGAGCCCACCAGCGGCTCGAAGAAACGGAAATAGCCATTCCCACAACCAGTCTAGACTTCTGACCAGCCATGCTTACGTACGGACTCACCGGCGGGATCGGCACCGGAAAGAGCACCGTGGCCGGTATGTTCAAACAGCAGGGAATCCCGGTATTCGACGCCGACGACCTGGGCCGGCGGCTGCTTTCCTCAGCCGGCCCGGCCGCGCGTGTGCTGAAGCGCTTTCCGGACTGCGCGAACGCGAACGGCCGGGTGGATCGTCAGAAGCTGGCCGAAAGAGTGTTCTCCGACGAAAAATCGCTAAAAGACCTCGAAGACATGCTGCACCCGGCCATTCTGGACGAGTTTAATCGGCAAAAAAGCAAGCTCCCCCGGCCCCATCCCGCCTACTGCCTGATCGAGGGGGCGGTCTTCTTGGAGAGCCGGACGGATTTCGGACTGGCCGGGCTCATCATTGTGACCGCCCCGATGCAGACACGGCTCAAGCGGCTACAAGAACGGGACGAGACCAACGTGGGGCAGCTGCGCCGGCGCATCTCGGCCCAGCTACCCCAGCACGAGATGATCCGGGCGGCCACCCACGTCATTGACAACGCGGGCGATCTTGAGGACACGCGGCGCCGAGTTAAAGCGGTGGCAACCTTGCTGGCAATGGAAAATGGAGGGGTGCTATGACAGCAAAGAAAAAGAGGACAACGGCCCAAACAAAATCAAAACCCAAAACCAGGACCAAGACCACCCTCAAGGGCAAGGCGACGACGAAGTCGCACTTTAGCGCAAAAAGCGCCGGGACCAGGTCCAGGTCGGCCTCCAGGCGGCAGATACTGATTACGGGCTATCCGGGGTTTATAGGGAAAGAGCTGGCGCGCAAGCTGATCGAGGCGGAACCGGAGAGCACGTTTTACCTGCTGGTGCAGAGCAAGTTCGTCGACGATGCCAAGAAGTACATCCGCTCCTTTAGAAGCCAGAAACTCGACCGGGTCAACATACTCGTGGGAAACATCGCCAGCATGCACCTGGGGCTCTCTGCCGGAGAGTTTAAGCACGTTACCCGCAACATCACCGACATCTATCACCTGGCAGCCATCTCCTACCTGGGAGTCTCCGAGAAGCTCATGTGGAACGTCAACGTCAAGGGCACCCAGAACCTGATCGAGGTGGCGGACCAGGCCCGCAACCTGAACCGGTTCAATCACGTGAGCACCTGCCACGTTTCCGGAAACCGTCAGGGCATCATCACCGAGGATGATCTGAACGTAGGACAGAACTTCCGCAACGCTTACGAATCCACCAAGTTCGAAGCCGAAAAGCGGGTGCAAAAGGCCAGGGAAAGGCTGCCTATTTCCATCTACCGCCCCTCCATCGTGGTGGGCGACTCCAAGACCGGCGAGATCTCCCGTTTCGACGGCCCCTATTTCATGGGCCTGTTGCTGGCTTCCTCCCCCGTCTCGATCCCCCTGCCCTTGCCCGGCAAGGGCATCGGTCCGCTGAACATGGTTCCGGTGGACTACGTGGTGGACGCCATCTACCACCTCAGCCTCCACCCCAAGGCCGTCGGCAAGACATTCCACTTGGTGGATCCCAATCCTCTCTCGGCCCGCAAGGTCTACGAGCTGATCGCCGCCCGGGCGGGGAAGAAACCACCCCGCCTCTCCGTCTCCGCCGGGCTGGCCAAGACGCTTCTGAAGATCCCCGGCCTGGAAAAGGTCTCCCGGGCTCACCGCCAGGCCATCGACTACGTCAACACCATGGCCATCTACAACAATGACAACACCGAGAAGCTGCTGTGGGGATCCCCGATCGTGTGCCCGCCCTTCGAATCCTACCTGGACAACCTGATGGCTTACGTACGCGCCACCTACAAGACCCGCCGGCAAAAAGAGGAGCCGGCCGAGGATCCGCTGGCCTGACTAATTGATCTCGATTACTTTTTCATGAAACAGCTGGACCAGGATGCGCGTACTCTCCAGCTGCGACAGTCCGCAGATGGAGACGATCTCGTCGAGCGAAAGCGACCCGTCCACTAAAGAAAGCACGAACCCGGCCCGGTTGTCGAGGTTGAGCCAAATGATTTCATCCGGGGACATGCACACCCGGGGAGTTCGGTTTACGTCTCCCAGCTTGGAGGACAACATGGAGAGCAGCTCCTGCTCGGCTTCCCCCCGCAGCTTCTTCGCCTGGGGATGCTCCGGCTCCTGCTCCAGCACCAGGTCCAGCAGTTCCATCGCTCCGCTGAAATCGTCCAACTCCAGCATGTCCCTGGCACCCTTCAAGAGCGAGTCGACTTCCGACACGGCCACGATCCCCGGCACCGCAGGCGCCTCCGCTGTGGATCCCCCGTCCCCGGCCACCAGGTCCAGTAGGTCCGAGCCTTCGGGCTGGAGGATCGGACTACCCAGGAGGGGCGTCATCTCGATTGAATCCCCAGCCTGGCTTTCCGGCTCCACCGGTGCGGCTTCAGCCGGCGCGGCTTCAGTCGGTTCCTGGACCGGATTGCATCCCCGCACCGCCTCGACAATATCGATGACCTCCACGTTTCCGGGATGGGGCGGCAACGTGGATGCCGAGCTTGTCTCCGGCATCAGAACGTTGGACCAATCGCCGTCCAGAGGTTCGATCCGTTTCTGAACCGGGGTGAACTCCGGCTTCGATATCGCCCGCGGTGCGGAAACGGGTTCATCTTCCAGCGGATGCTCCGGGGCGGCCGGCTGCGGGGCTGTCTGCTCCTCCGCGGCGATTGGCTGTCCTTTTCCTAAATCGTAGAGATCGTCCCACTGGTCTTCTGCCAGGATGGGCTTGACCGGCGGGGTGAAGGCGCCCTTCTCGAAACCGCCCAGGTTATCGAGAGGCACTTCCACGCTTATGTCAATCTCTTCGGAGAGTTCGCCCTGCGCCTCCAGCGATGCAAGCGTAGGTCCCGGCTCAACCACATCGGGTTTGTGGATCTCGCCCGATCCCTCGTCCGGGCGGTAGGGTTCCCCCAATCCCTCTTGGCGCTCCTGCCGGGGTCCCCAGTTCTCCTCGACAAAGCGGATGTACTCCTTGGCCTTGGTGTTTCCGGGGTCCATGGCCGACACGCTCTGCCAGACCCGCAGTGCCTCGTCGACGTTACCGAGGCCGTAGGCGCTCAATCCCTGCTCCAGAAGAATCAAGATTTTCTCGGAATCAGCCATCAACCACCGGGCGTCTGCTTGCGGGCGGCCAAACCCCTAAAGGTGTCGACCGTCCGCTTAAGTCCTTCGAACACCTCGGTGAGGGCGTCGAAATCCCTGCGCTGGATGGCCTTCCGAGCCCGTTTGGTCAGGTTGCCGGCCTTTTTCAACGCGTCGTTGGAGAACTGTGCTGTGGCGATGACCTGCTCCACCGTGGGAAGCAGCTTTTCGATCTCACCCATCATGGACTCGGCCTGGGAGCGAACCTTGTC
Source organism: Deltaproteobacteria bacterium (assembly GCA_030622135.1). Taxonomy (GTDB): domain Bacteria; phylum Myxococcota; class B64-G9; order B64-G9; family B64-G9; genus JAUXGL01. The sequence goes on along the minus strand of JAUXGL010000017.1, from coordinate 23,604 downwards.
GAACTGCTCCTTCTGGGCAACCGCCAGCAGATGGTCCTTGTTCTCCTCCGCCATCGACTGGATCTCATCCTCGGTCAGGCCGCTGGTGGCGGTTACCACGATGGACTGCTGGCGGCCGGTCTCCCGGTCCTGCGCGGCGACGCTGACGATTCCGTCGGCCGAGATCTCGAAGGTAATATCGATCTCCACCTCGCCGCGGGGCGCCTCGCGCAAACCCGTGAGGATAAACTCACCCAGCAGCTCATTATCGGCGGCCACCTTGCTCTCCCCCTGGAACACCATGATCTTGACGGTGGTCTGGCCGTCCTTGACGGTGGTGAAGACATGACCGGCGCTGGTCGGCACGGTGGTGTTCTTCTCGATCAGAATCTGGAAGTACCCCCCCACAATCATGATCCCCAGGGAGTGAGGCGTAACGTCCAGCAAGAGGGTTTCCTCTTCGTCCTCGGACTTCTCCGCCACCAGGGCGTAGGCCTGGATGGCGGCTCCCAGCGCCACCACCTCGTCGGGATGAACGTTCTTGGAGGGCTCCCGCCCGAAGAACTTTTGCACGGTCAGCTGCACCTTGGGCATGCGCGTCTGTCCCCCCACCAAGACCACTTCCGCGATGTCGCTCTTGAGGACGCCCGCTTCGGTGAGCGTCCGATCGCAGATCTCGATGGTGCGCTCGATCAGGTCGACGGTCAGCTCCTCGAGCTTGGTTCGCGTCAGGACCTTCTGGAAATGCAGGGTCTTGTTCTTCCCCGCGCTATACAAAAACGGCAGGTTGATCTCCACTTCGTTCTGGAAACTCAGCTCGCACTTGGACTTCTCCGCGACGTCCCGGACCCGCTGCAGGGCCATGGGATCTTCGCGCAGATCCACGTTGTGCTCCTTGGCGAAGCTGAACACCACCCAGTCGACGATCCGACGGTCGAAGTCTTCGCCGCCCAAGAAGGTGTCACCCGCCGTGGAGATGACCTCGTAGACGCTGTGACCGATCTCCAAGATGGAGATATCGAAGGTACCACCACCCAGGTCGTAAACCGCCACCCGTTTTTCCAGCTTCTTGCCAAACCCGTAGGCCAGGGCGGCCGCGGTGGGCTCGTTGATGATTCGGATTACGTCCAGACCGGAAATCCGGCCGGCGTCCTGGGTGGCCTTCCGCTGCCCGTCGTTGAAGTAGGCCGGAACCGTGACCACCACATTGTCACAAGAAACACCCAGGTAGTCTTCGGCCACCCGCTTCATCTCCGTCAGCACCATGGCGGAGATCTCCGGAAGGCTGTACTCCTTTTCACCGAGATTGATGCGTATGTCGTTGTGCGGCCCCTCCACCAGTTCGAAGGCGCTGTTTTTCTGCATGTCCTGGACCAGCTCGCTGTTCCACTTCCGGCCGATGAAGCGTTTGGCCCCGTAGACCGTGTTCTCGGGGTTGGTCACCGCCTGGCGCTTGGCCAGGTGTCCCACCAGGCGTCGGTTTCCCGCGGTGATGGCCACCATGGACGGCGTGGTCCGGTAGCCGCCCTTGTTGGCTATGACCATCGGGGAACCTTCTTCCACCACGGCTACGCACGAGTAAGTCGTGCCGAGATCTATTCCAAGTACCCGCCCCATGGTTCTCCCTGCGTTCGGCTCCCGGCTAATCCACCGCTTTCTTGAGATCCTTCAACGTCTCCTCGGCTCTCTCGTCCAGAGGATTCAACACAAGATATCGCGTATACTCCCGGATTGCATTCTTTTTCATGTCCAGCTCCGTGTACAGTTTTGCCAGAATGAGCAGGTACTCCGAGTTGTCCTGCTCCAACTGGTTGGCCTTGCGACTGAAGGTAAGCGCCTGCCGCATATCCCGTCCCAGTTCGTAAAGCAGTAAGGCCGTCCGGTGAAGGGCGCGGGCGTCGCTGGGGCTGGCCTCGATGGCCCGCAGGTAAGCCGATATGGCCTCTTCGATCCGCCCCATGGACTCTTCCACCCTCCCCCGCCGAAACTCACTCTCGGCCCGGATCTCGTTGGCCCGGGGCGCTACCTCATCCAGCAACCGCTCGAAGATCTCGTTCTTGGGATCGAGCGTCAACGCCAACCTTATGCTGTTGGCCGCTTTGGTGTACTCATTCTGCTCGACATACGACTGGGCATCTTCATAGTGCTTCAGCGCCTTTCTCTTTCGCAAAACGACGGGACTGCGCCGAAGCAACCGCTGCCTGCGCTCCTTTTTGAGCGCCCGGTCCCTTTCCCGCCGCTCTGCTACATTGCGTCGATCCTCGATCTCCTCGGGCGTGGACTCATACGGCAAGGTGCCGTCGTAAGCCTGACGTTTCTGTTCGTTGCCCAGTACTTCGTAGGCCCGGCTGATCCGCTTGAAGATCGCCTCGATCTTCTGCTTGTAACTGCCCAGGTTCTTGCGGAAATAGGAATCGGGATGAAACTCCCGGGACACCCTGAAGTAGGCCCGCTTAATCTCCTTGGCCTCCGCCCGACGTTCCACCTGGAGCATCCGGTAATGGGTCTGATCGTTCATGGTCTTGTGGTAATAGAGAATCTTCTTCTTGGTGTCCTCGTCGAGGGCCACCTCCTCGCCCAATTCGAAGGGATCGAAGGCCATGTCTACCCACGAATCGGCGACCTCTTCAATCTCATCTTCTTCAGTCTCCGCCTCATCCGAGGGCACCGCACCATCCCAAGTAATCACTCCCCTTTTCTTCAACTCAACAAACGCTTCCAGCGCCTGCTCAGACGCCATGCCCGAGGCCTTCACCAGCTGCTCCAGCGAAGTGACACCGTCCACGCGCGACAGCAGAAACCCCTGCTTTGAGCTCAACTTGGTCTCGTTGAGGTTCAACCCCGCCGCTACCCGGGGAATGACGTTCATGTCAACCTCATCGATACACTCGCCAAAAGACACACATCCTCCCACAGACCACAAGACACACACCACCCTTCCTGCCGGGAACCTCGAAACACCCCGCAGCAGGCAACCCTTATTATCCCCTGGTTTGCCCCGGTGTCAAGGCGGAGAACCGGCCCAGGATCTCCACCCCCTTTCACGGCAACCCCAATCCACCGAGTAACTTTGGCAACTTGCGAGAGGACCACTCGATCAACTGAATCCCAATCAGTGGGCTATCGACTACAGAGCAATCGGGTCAAGCTCCAGACAAACGCTATTCTCGAAAAGCTCCTCAATCGACGACGGACGATCGAGGGCGGTTGGGCCAAAAAGAAGACAGATCACCGCCCGGGACTGACCGGTCAGGTGGAAGGCTCCGGCCAGGGGCACGCGGTTGCCGCAGGTGAGTGCCCCTTCGGGGGTGTAGGGAAAGGAAGCCTGGTTGTCCTGGAAAACCACCAGATCCCAGGGCAGCTCCTCGCCCGGGGGACAGGTCACCAGGATCTTGAAGCGGTCCCCGGGTGCGAACGTCGTCGGCTCGTGCAGGATCTCCCCCTGGCGCTCGCGCACCAGGGACACCGAGAGCTCACCACCCTTGTAGGCGATGCGATTGCCCGGGGTTTTGGTGGTCTTTTCCCAGTCGTGGGTCGCCAGAACCACTGCCAGGACGGCTGCGACCGCCAGGCCGACAGCGGCAAAGGCCCAGCGTCGCCCGGCGCCCCGGGGCTTTAGCTCAGGCAAAGGCGACAGACTGAATTTATGATCACGGATGCTGCGCATGCATTCCCAGCAGACCGGACATTCGCCCAGGTGCGTCTCCACCCGTCCCGACTTGGCCGGGGAAAGCTCTCCCAGCTGGTAGCGTTCCAGCGTCAGCCAGGAGATTGGCTGGGAGATGCAGGTCTGGCTCATGCGACACCCCCGTTGAGCGCCAGGCGGCGCACCTGCTCGCGGATCCGGTTTAGGCGCTTGCCGACCGTTTTGCGGCTGGTCTTCATCAGGTCGGCGATCTCCTCCTGGGTCATGTCGTCGAAGTAGCGATAGATGAAAATCTCTACAGACTTCTTGTCCAACCGGTCCATGAGCTTGGTCAACAGGTCGAGTCCGACGGCCCGATCGTCGCAGCGAATCCGCACCGGCCCGCGCAGCACTACATCTTGCTTCTCAAGCAGCCGGCGCCGGTTATCTCTGTATCTCAGAAAATTGATGCATCGATTGGTAACAGCCCGGTACAGGTAGGGAAGATCTTCAGTTGTTAGCTTCTTCTTCAGCATGTCCATAAACAACCCTTGTACGATGTCCTCGGCATCTTCTTTGTTCTGCAGCATCCGCTGGCATTTCCTGAGCAATGCCGGAGCGTATCTCCGGTAGGTGTCCATGCGATTACCGGCACACTCCTCCGACAGTCCCCAGGTAAACACAGCTTTCCTCATCCTGACAGTCTTCGTCCGATTGACACCTCTCATATCTGTATTTTATGAAACAAGTCAGGACGTCGTCCTCATCCGACATGTCAAGACATTCGCCGCACTTGGCGAAATCTCCTGCTCCCGCACAAGCTCCGCTCTGGCAGTCATCGTCGAACAGACAGACGTCGCCTGTGGATCCCTTTCCCTCTCCCGGGGAACACTGCGTGGCGACCGACCACCATAATAATACATAGTCCGGTCCATCCCCTCCCGGCACGGGAGCTTCCCGCATCCGGCACGATCCCAAGGGGCAATCCTGGTCATCGCAGCACTGGGAACAGATTCCACCGCAACACAAACCGGTGACGCACTCGTCGGGACCGAAGCACAGATCGCCCATCGAATGGCTGGCGGCCGGAATGCATTCCAGGTAGAAACCTTCTTCTCCCTGTCCCAGACCACAAACATCGTCACCCGAACAGTCCGCGTTTGCCCGGCATTCTCCGCAGCGATAACCGACTTCCAGGCGGCTTTCGACCATGACACACCGGCCGACTGCGCACTGGTCATCCGATTCACAAACGGCGCCCAGGGGACGCTCACCCAGACCCAGGGACGGGGCAGTGCACTTGTTTCTGTTCCGGCCAACCACCCAAACCTGCGCCAGTACCGCCCGGCCCGGACCCGTCTTCCGGATGATGAAGCGCACCGATTGATACCAGGAGGGTGGTGTGATCCGGTAGTTGGCCGGTTTGAAATCGGTAGTAGGGATGGGGTGACTGTACTCCGTGGTACCGTCGTCCTGGAAATCCATCTCGATGTACAGATCCACGCCGTCGTCCCGGTCCACCTGCAACCTGAACTCCAGGCAGTCGGCTTTTCCCAAAGCCAGCTGGGATATTTCCGCCGGGTTACCCACCATTTCAGCTCCGTAGTCGGAGCGGTGCCAGGTGGACACCCGCCTGACGTTTCCCGCGGTCACCTCCCAGGCACACAGATGGTTTCCGCACCAGAGATCGAAGCCGGTGTCCAGGATCATCGGCGACTCACCGCAGGTAAACCCCGAAAATACCGTCAGCAAGGCCAGAATCATGCATATTGTAAACCAGCGGTTCATCACATTGTCTCCTTCTACAGGGCACCACGAATGCCGAAACATAAGCTGAGACCACCGCTGTCGTGGACGTCTTCCATCAGATTCTCGATGGTCGGCGCAAAGACATAGCTGCCTTCCCAGAAGAAACCGAGACTTTGCCAGGGCATCAGCTGTAGACCGATAGCGGCACCGAGCTGATAGCCGGTGAAAATCTCGTCGTCAACCTCGGTGCCGGCCTCGATGGGATCGGCGAGCACGGTGTCGGCCCAGGTCAGACCGACGCCGACCTGTATATACGGGTTGAGCACCCCGTCAAAGATCGGCAGGGTTCCGCGCACATATACGCCAATCCCGTAGCTGCTCCACTCGAAGTTTTCCATACGGTCCTGGTTGTTGAGATCCCAGACATGTCGATCATAGGAGTTGCGGTCCAGGAAGCTGAAACTCAGCACCACCGACAGGTAGCGAGTGAACGAGTGAATGGCCGAGACGGAAAGGGCCCCAGCATGCTCGAAGAATAACGACTGTTCCTCGAATCCGAAGTCGGTCAAGGTCTGGTTGTAACCGTCGCGGACCCTCCAGCTAGCCCCGAAGGCAAGCTCCAGAGACCACTTCTCATAACGGCCGTCGTCGGCTGCACCCTTGATCCCCATTTCCTCCGGCGCGGCCTCTTCGCAGTTGCCCGGGATCAGCTCGGTGGTGCGCTGCCGGCCGAGAGCCAGCACACATTTCAGAATCTGGTCGCCATTGCGCATAAAGACCACGTAGTCCCCGGCCGGAAAGGCCAGGCGCACCGGCCGGCCCTGGGCTTTGACCAGTTCGGCTACCACGGTCTGGTTGGGGGCCCGATGTACCAGCAAGTCTCCAGAGAGCTCTTCCGACAGCCACATGGCCGAATTGGCCTCGGCCGGGTAGGAGAGCACCATCTCGCCCTTACCCCGCAGATCGGTCTCCAGGGTCACATGCTGCTTGCCGACCGCGGTGGCGGCGGTGGCTATCAGGGTGCGGTTGTAGGTGTAGCCGTAGGCCTCCGACAAAGTCACCCGGCCGTCTGCGTTCTGGTCGGCCGCCCCGCGCAGACCCACCACCAGGTGATGAGTAAAGTAGGAGGCCCCCAGGGACTCTGACTCCTGGCTGAGCTCGCTTCCGCTGGAAGAAGCCATGACCACCACTCCCTCGGTGTTGAGCTTGTTGACCGAGTTGAAGGAAAAGTCCGCACTGGGCTCGGCACCCTTGACCCGCGAGATGGCTCCGGTCTGGCAGGCGTCCAGGATGGCCAGAGTCAAGGTCGCGGGCATGCCGGTAAGCTTGTCCCGCAACTCGGTGAGCAGGATTTCTTCCGCCCCCATATTCAAGGCATGCGCCCGGGCATGGCCCGAGTAGAAGAACAGAAACACCGACTGCTCCCCCCGATCGGCATGCATCTTCAGCTTTTCCCGGATCCCGGCGATCTCCTGGAGTAGCTCCTCCCGCCCGGGATCCAGCACCAGCCGGACGTTCTCAGTGGCATATCCCGAAAGCTCGGTAAGCACTTCCACCATTCGCCGGGCATCGTGACCGGCATATCTCAGCTCTTCCTGCCCGGGCCCGGCCCGGTGGCTACCCACCACCAGCGCATAACCATTGGTCTGCGCCGCCCCGGCCGTTCCGGCGGCCAGAAAAAATGCCGTGCAAATAAGCAATTTCATCAGGTTGCGACCTCCAGCTTTGCAGCCGTCCATGACCATACATATAACATCCGACCACCCGGTCATGGGAACCCCCTGCGACATTTTACCCGCCTTCGCAGAAAGCCACGGGTTTACCCGTGGATGAATGCCAGTTGAGGTTCACCGGAGCCCTATTGGGGCGGAGAATGTCCCCTATCCCCCTCAGGAAGCCCGATCCCACCTACCAGACGTAGAAGGCACCCAGCGATACATTCACTCCCATCTCCAATTCGCCGTCGATGCCCAGAGAAGGAATGACCACCGGATTGGTAAAGATTCGCCCAGCCGCGTTCAAACGGAAGGAAAACTCGGGCAACAGGTACAACCACCAGGACACCAACCGCAATTGCGGCATCGGGTACGAGTCTACAGCTGCCGCCCGGCAGTCACGGAGATGACCCATCGGCCCTCGTCCTTGACCAGGATGAACATGCTCCGGTACTTCGCCTCGCCTCCATCGAGATGCCTGGACACCTCCACGATGCGAGCGTAGGCGATGTTCCGATCGACCACAAACTGCCGTTCCTGGAGTTTCACCGACTTGTTGCTCTTGAACCAATGCGGATTTTTCGTCCAGTTGCTGATGGTAGCCGTATCGACCCCACCGTGTGAGTAGTCGTAAACCTGCAGGTAGCCCTGGCGATACAGGCAGCTTTCCACTCCCTGGACATCGTCCTCGGCGATGGCAACCTCGAACCGGTCGAGCAGGGCGTTGACAGCGGCCTCATCGGAGCTGGCTGGAGTCTGAGCGACTCCAAGCGCAAGCGTCGCGACAGCAGTCAATATCAGGATCACACACATCCCGGTCTTCACAACACACCTCCTTGCACATGTTGTTGTTTTCGTGCATTCAATTATGATGATCATATCCGTCGTGAAATGAAATGGCCAATTCGAGTTTACCACCCCAGGCCGTCGGCGTTGATGGGAGCGGTTCTCAGCTTCGACGTTGAGGTGGGCAGGTGGGCAATAATACTCGAAAAAGACGTTCTATCCGGAGCAGATCGGCTGAATCAGCCGACAGCCAATCGCTAACGGCCGAAAACTTACAGTATGTACCGCGTTAGGTCCAGGTCCTCGATGATGTCCTCCAATGCTCCCTGGACGTCCTCGGCGGTGTAGCTGACCGTCTGCCCGCTTATCTCGGAAGCCTTGAAGGACAGATCTTCAAGCAGTTTTTCCATGACGGTGTGGAGCCTGCGGGCGCCGATGTTCTCGGTGCGGGTGTTGACCTCCGCGGCGATGTCGGCGACTTTGTCCAGCGCCCCGTCGTCGAAATGAAGCTTCACGTTCTCGGTGGCCATCAGCGCGATGTACTGGCGCGAAAGGGAGTTTTCCGGCTCGGTCAGGATGCGGGCGAACTCCTCCTTCCCCAGGCTCTGCAGTTCCACCCGGATAGGAAAGCGGCCCTGAAGCTCCGGGATCAGGTCGGAGGGCTTGGCCACGTTGAACGCCCCTGATGCGATGAAGAGGATATGCTGGGTGTTGACCATTCCGTACTTGGTCGCGACGGTGCACCCCTCGACGATGGGCAGCATGTCCCGCTGCACCCCCTCCCGGGACACGTCCGGTCCCTTGCCGGTCTCCCGGCCGGCCACCTTGTCCAGCTCGTCGATGAAAACGATCCCGCTCTGCTCCGCGCGGCGCAGCGCCTCGCTGGTTACCTTTTCGTTGTCGATCAACTTCTGGGCCTCTTCGGCCACCAGCATCCGCAAGGCGTCGGGAACCTTGGACTTGCGCTTCTTGGTCCGCTTGGGGAAGAGGTTACCGACCATGTCCTGGAGGTTCATGTTCATCTCCTCCACGCCGGAGGTGGAAAAGACCTGCATGAACGGAAAGGACCCGGCGCGGTCCTGGACGGTCAGCTCGACCTCGCGGTCGTCCAGCTCACCGTCACGAAGCATGCGCCTAAACTTCTCCCGGGTGCCGCTCGACTTCTCCGCGCTCTGGCCCGGAGGACCGGGGTCGATCCGGCCAAGGGTGGTGTCCAGGGTGGACTGGTTCTGGGGTTGGTTCTGGGGTTGGTTCTGGGGCCGGTCCTCGAAACCCGGCGCCGGAGGCGGCACCAGGGCGTCTAGGAGCTTCTCCTCGGCCAGCTCCTGGGCGCGCACCTGAACCCGCTTGGTCTCCTCGTCCCGCACCAACTTCACCGAGATCTCCGTAAGATCCCGGATCATGGACTCCACGTCCCGGCCCACGTAGCCAACCTCGGTGTACTTGCTGGCCTCCACCTTCAAGAAGGGCGCCTGGGCCAGGCGGGAGAGCCGGCGGGCGATCTCGGTCTTGCCCACGCCGGTGGGCCCGATCATTATGATGTTTTTCGGGGCGATCTCGTCCCGCAAATCCTCGGGCACCTGCTGCCGGCGCCAGCGATTTCGCAGCGCGATGGCCACCGCCCGCTTGGCCAGGTCCTGGCCGATGATGTACCGATCCAGCTCGGAGACGATCTCCCGGGGGGTAAAGCTGCCCAGGCGTTTTCCATGTTCTGTTTTCATGATTCGTTCACCCGTCCTGTGAAAGTTTTTCCAACGCCAACTCGGCGTTGGTGAACACACACAAATCCGCGGCGATGCGCATGGCCTTCTCGGCGATCCGATCCGCCGTCAGGTCGGAGTCATCCATCAGCGCCGTGGCGGCCGCCAGGGCATAGGGACCCCCGCTACCGATGGCCATAACCCCGCCGTCCGGCTCGATCACATCGCCGGTTCCAGAAATCAGGAGAATCTTCTCCGAATCCGCCACCAGCAGCAGCGCCTCCAGCCGCCGGAGCATCCGGTCGGTCCGCCAATCCTTGGCCAGCTCGACCGCCGAGCGCAGCAGGCCGCCGGAGAACTCCTTGAGCTTGGCCTCGAACTTCTCGAACAGGGTCAAGGCATCGGCGGTGCTGCCGGCGAAACCGGCCAGCACCTTGCCGTCCAGCAGCGTGCGTACCTTGCGCGCCTTGTGCTTGAGCACCAGCTTGTCCATGGACACCTGGCCGTCTCCGGCCAACACCGTAAGTCCGTCCTTCCTCACCGCCAGAACCGTGGTGCAACGCAGTGGTTCCATCCCTCAGCTCCCCTTTCTACCGCGCCCGGTCCGCGGGTGCGCGGAGTCGTAAACTTTCATGATATGCTTCATATCCACCTGGGTGTAGCCTTGGGTCGTGGAAAGGCTCGAGTGGCCCAGAAACTCCTGGATGCAACGTAGATCCGCTCCCTCCTGGAGAAGGTGGGTGGCGAAAGTATGTCTCAGCACGTGGGGGCTGATGTCGTGCAGAACACCCGCGCGTACGATGGCCCGGTCCAACAGACGGCGTACGGACCGATCGCTCAGCCTCCCGCCGAACCGGTTGAGAAACAAAGCGTCGGGAGCGGGCTTCTTGGACCCAGAGAGCAGCCCGCCCCGCGCCGAGAAATACAGCTGCAGGGACTCCCGCGCATGCCGGCCGAAAGGAACCAAGCGTTCTTTTCCTCCCTTGCCCCGCACACGAGCTATACGATCCTGAATGTCCACATCGTGGATGTTCAGACCAACCAGCTCCGACACGCGCATCCCGGTTGCATAGAGCAACTCCAGCAACGCACGGTCTCTCAATCCCAAATTGGTCTTTGGATCCGGAGCCTTGAGCAAAGCGGACATCTCGTCGTGGTCGAGCAATTGGGGAAGTTTCTTGGGGACCTGAGCCGAACGAATCCGCGCGGCCGGGCTGTTGTCCAGCCACCCGCGCCGCTTGGCGAAACGATAGAACGAACGGATGGCGGCCAGCTTACGGCACATGCTCCGGGGGCTTAGCTCCCGGTGGCGGGAAGCCAGAAAGGCGCGCAGGCTGGAGTGGCTCGCCTCCAGGAGGCCTTCGTCCAGGAACGAAAGCAACTGGACCAGATCGGACCGGTAACCCAAAATGGTGTTTTCGGACAGGCGGCGCTGGGTCCTAAGATACTCGATGAACTCGTCGAGGTGCGCGTCTTTCGTCGCCGGGGCAGCCATTCCCTTGAATTTGGGGCCTGGTCGAGAAATGTCAAGGCCGATCGTCGGCTTGTTTCAGGCGCTGCTCCAGCTCCAAAAGGTCTTCGGGCAGGGGGGCCGTGAATTCGAGGCTCTCTCCGGAAGCGGGATGCACTATGGTCAACCTGTGCGCATGCAGCGCCTGGCGTCCGGGAAAGAGCCAATCGGGAAACACGCGGGCGCTCCGACCCCCGTAGAGCTTGTCGCCCAGTACGGGATGATCGGCATCGGCCAGGTGTACCCGGATTTGGTGGGTTCGCCCGGTTCTGGGCTTCATCTGCACCTTGACGGCCGACCAGCTTTCCCCGGCATACCTCCGCAGGACCCGGTAGGCACTCTCGGCTTTTTTGCCACGTTCCACTTTGGAGGAGAAACGCTTGCGATGCACCGGGTGCCGCCCGAACAAGGTCGAGAAACTACCCTGGGCGGGCAACTCGCCGGCGTTAGGGCGCCGGCCGGCGAAGGCAATGTAGACCTTCAAAACCTGGTGCCCACGAAACTGGTTGGCCAGGTGGCGATGGGCGAAATCGCTCTTGGTCACCACCATGACGCCGGAGGTGTCCCGGTCCAGCCGGTGCACGATGCCGGGCCGCCTGACCCCGCCAATCCCGGAAAGATCCCGGCAGTGGTGCAAGAGCGCGTTGACCAGGGTGCCGTCGGGATTGCCGGGCGCCGGGTGCACCACCAAGCCCGGCGGCTTGTCGATGATCAACAGATCGGAGTCCTCGTGCAGCACCGAAAGGGGCCGGGGCTCGGGCCGGGGCTCGGGATCGGCAAGCGGCGGCTCGCGTACTTCCACCAGTTCGCCGGCCCGGATCTTGTGAGCGGCGCGTACGCTGCGACCACCCACAAGCACGTGTTTTCCATCGATAAGCTTCTTCAGATAGGACCGCGAGAGGGAACATAAGGCGCAACTCAAGAAGACGTCCAGTCGCTGGCCCTCGGACTCGGGGTCAACGGTGAATGTGCGTTTGACGGGTCGAGAAAGAATAAAAGGGGGTTCGGAATCGTTCACCAGATCTTCGATTTGACGTAACCTTTGGACTTGACGATGATGTCCACAATGGCCCGATCGTAGTAGTTGGTCTTGCCGTAAAGGTCAGGACTCACACGGCTCTTATACAACTCGCGGCCCTCATCGATCTCGTCTCTCAATACATCGAAAAGGGTGTCATTCTCGATGCCCTCGATGATTTTCTGTTCGTTGTATAGACTCAGGTCCGAAGCGATCGCCCGGGCCAACCGAGTGGCCGCCTCCGGCGTTGTAATCAGCTGATGTGGCATGAGCCCGAATACCTCCCGGATAGCGTTGTGCTCCAAGCTCCAATGCAGAGTTTTACGGAATTATGAACACTTGTCAAGAATCGAACGTCGGGTCCCGTTGACACCCTCCGGTAAAAGCTCTAATATACCTCCCCTAATGCCGCCCAGACAGATTCACAACTGCGACGTCGTTGGAGAGATCGGCTCCGGCGGCATGGCGGTCATCTTCAAGGCCGTACAGAACTCCCTGAACCGGCCGGTGGCCATCAAAGAACTCAAATCGGACTTCTCCAACGATCCCCAGGTGGTCGCCCGTTTCATCCGCGAGGCCACCGCGCTGGCCGCCCTACAGCACGAAAATATCGTGCATATTTATGATTTTTGCAAGGAAGACGACACCTTCCGCATGATCATGGAGTTTGTGGAGGGCATCGATCTCTTCGACCTGCTCGAGAAGGTCCAGCGCATCCCCCCAGACGTGGCCATGGTGATGGCCCTGGCCATCTGCAGCGCCCTGGAGTACGCCCACTACCGAGGCATCATCCACCGGGACATCAAGCCATCGAACATCATCGTTTCCCGCAAGGGGGAAGTGAAGCTGATGGATTTCGGCATCGCCCGCGACGAAAACCTGGGCGACCTGACCCGCCCGGGAACCTCCCTGGGCACGCCGGCCTACATGTCTCCCGAGCAAATCATGGGGGTAAAAATCGACTCCCGCTCGGACCAGTTCTCCTTCGGCATCGTCCTCTACCAGATGCTCACCGGCCGCAAGCCGTTCACCGAAGGGAGCGGCAAGAGCATCATGCACAAGATCCTCAACACCGAGTTTCACCACCCGCGCCGGATCAACCCGAATATCCCCCGCCGGCTCGAGAAGATTATCCTGCGCTGCATGGCCAAGGAGCCCAAGGATCGCTACGATTCCACCGGCGACCTGCGGCGGGAGATCGAGACCTACTTGTCCCAGACGGTGGAGATCACCTACCCGGCCCGCCTGCTGGCCTACCTGTTCCACAAGGATCTGGTCACCCGCGACGAGGCCGAGACCTTCGTGTCCGCGAACATTCTCTCCGACCGGCAAATCGCCCGGGCGGACGACAACCTCCCGCCCCCGCTCTCCCTGAAGACCATCGGGTTCGTACAGGCGACTCTGGGAATCGCGGTGTTCTTGTGGCTCCTGATCGTGAACATGGTCATGGGCAACAGCCCGATCGCCGCCGCCAACACGAACCCCGGCGGGCCGCCGGGAGCCTTGAAGGTGGTGGCCTGGCCCTGGGCGGAGATCTACATCGACGGAGCCCACGTGGACACAACTCCCGTGGCCCGGAGCTTCTCGCTGACGCCGGGCGTGCACGAGGTCACCTTGGAGAACCCCCATTTCCGGACCGTCACCAAACGGGTACTGATCGAATCCGCCCGGCCCCAGAAGCTGAAAGTCACGCTGAAGCGCAAACAGCCATGAACACCAGACCTCCATACCTGCTGTTGTTTATTGGATTCCTTGCCGCAACCCTGTTCGCCCGGCAAGCGCAGGCTCTGAAGTACAAGCCCAAGCCGGAAGAAACCCTCTCCCATATATCCCTGATCCACTACGGCGACCCGAAGAAATTCATCTACATCGCCGCGGCTAATTTCATCGCCGATCCGGACAAGGTCCCCAGGGGAAAGGCTCTGTGGGTGCCGACGGTGTGGCGGTACCGGCTAAAGAAGGGTGATAGCCTTTCCCGGCTGGCCACCAAGTACCTCAAAGACTCGAAAAGGTCCGATTTCCTCAAGTGGTTAAACAAGATCAAGAATCCCCGTGACCTGGAGCTCGGTACGTTGATCACCATGCCCTTCTTGCTCCGTCACCGCGTACAACAGGGACAATCCATGGTGGACGTGGCCAAGCGTTACTACTTCCGCTCCAAGGAAACCGGCCTGCTGCGCAAGTTCAACTCAAAGCGCACCAACGTGCTCAGGCCGGGTGAGATCGTCTTCGTTCCCATCTTCGACAAAGCCACCGCCTTCGACAAGGTCAAGGAGCGCGTCAAGCGCAACCAGAAACGGGAAGCCAAGATAACCGAGGAAGCCAAGAAGATCGTCAAGAAAGCCATCGCCGAAAACGGCTCGGGCACATCGGACACCCCCGCCACGGATGCGGCCACCCGGATTCTGGAGTCGGACGCCAGGGACGACAAGAAAACCCCGCCCGAAGACCTGGCCTTGATCGAAAAGGCCGACGAGCTCTACCAGGACGGCGAGTACGCCCTGGCCCAGGCCAACCTGGCCCGAGCCCTGGAGCACAACCTGCTCTCCTTGGCCCACGAGGCCCAGGCCCGCGAGATCATGGCCTTCTGCCTGATGGCCCTGGAGCGTCCTCAGGACGCCGAGCACGAGTTCGTCCGCCTGCTAATGGTCGACCCCAAGCGCACCCTCGATCCCATCACCACATCCCCCAAGATCATGAAAGCGTTCCAGCGCGCCAAGGGCGCGCGGTAGGTGAAGTTTTCTCTAGCTACCAAGGTTTTTTTGGGCTTCACCCTGGTAATCGCCGTGTTTGGGGTGGTGTCGGTTTACGGCATCACCCAGTTCAACGCGGTGCGGGAGCAACTGGATGCGGTGAACAAGGGGTTTTTGCCGCTGAACCGGGTGGTGGCGGAAATGGAAACTCTGCAGGAAAGCTCACGCAGGAGCATGGACAACATACTGCGGTTCGAAAACCTCAGAAGGCAGAAGACGCTCCTGCAGAACAGCCGGCGGTCGTTTTCGCGAAAAATGCGCTCGCGACTGCAGCAGGCGCAGACCATCATCCGGCGCATCGACACCGGCGCGATGACCGAGAAAGACCGCAAGTTCCTCTCGGACTTCGACTCCCGACTGGACCGGATCCGGGAGCGAACCCAAGAGTTCGACCGCACGCTGGAAACGGTGGTGGTCTCAATCGACGTGGTGGCAGACTTTAAAGCACCGCCGGAGGAGATCCGGGCGTTCAAGCGAGCGCGCCGGCAACTGACCAACGACGTGCGCTACATCGCGCTTTTCCTGAAGAACCGCATCACCACCCGATTGCTCAACATCCAGCAGGACGAGAACCGGGCCACCGGGGTAATCCTGTGGCTGTCCATCGTGGCGGTGGGCGTGGGCGTGGTGATGACGTTTCTTTCACTGCTGGCCCTGCGACCCATCCGCCGGCTGGCCGCGGGAGCCCGGCGGATCTCCAAGGGCGACTTCTCGCCGGTGGCGGACATCTCCGCCCAAGACGAGTTCGGGCTACTGGCCGGGGAGTTTAACCGGATGGCTAAATCGCTGGCCGGCCGGGAGGAGGAGCAGGCTCGGCACCAGGAGCAGCTCGAGCGGGTCAATCGCGATCTGCGGCAGTCCTCCATCGACTTGGAGCTAATGAAGCTTTACAACGAAAACATCATCCGGTCGGTCCACAACGCCATCGTGGTTACCGACGTGCATGGAATCATCACCACGATGAATCCCCCGGCGGAGAAGCTCTGGGAGCTTCATCCGGACAAGACCATCGGCCACAAACTCTCCGAATTGCCCATCGCCCAGGCGTTGAGCCGGCTAACCGACGGCTGGGAAAAGGTGCTCCTGGGCCAGGAGCGCCTGCTCTTCGAATCGGTGGAGTTCATCGCCATTCCCTCCCGCAACCACGTCCTGGTTGACCTCTACGTTTCCCCCTTGGTGGGCAAGGACGGCAATACCCAGGGAGCACTGCTGGTGGGCGAGGACGTAACCGAGAAGGTGCGCACCAAGCAGGCGCTGCTCCAGTCCGAGCGACTGGCCACCATCGGGCGCATGTCCGCGCTGGTGGCCCACGAGATCCGCAATCCCCTCAGCTCCATCGGCCTCAACGCCGAGCTTTTAGAAGAAGAGTTGCCCTCGAAGTCAAAGGAACCGCGCAAGATCCTCCGATGCATCGCCCGCGAGATAGAACACTTCACCGAGATCACCGACGGGTACCTGAAGTTCGCCCGGCTGCCCAAACCCAACCTGGCGACCGAAAACCTCAACGAGCTGCTTTCCAGCCTGCTGAACTTCGTAAAGGGAGAGTTCAGGGGAGCCGGCATCGAGGTTAAGTACCACCCGGATACCAAAGTCGCCCTGGTGCGTGCCGACGAGGGCCAGCTCCGCCAGGCCTTCTTGAACCTCTGGCGCAACTCCATCGAATCCATGCCGGAGGGCGGCACCTTGACCATCCGAACCGAGCACGTAGCCGGCCTGGTTCGCGTACGCATCGCCGACACAGGCGAAGGAATCGACAACGCCTGCCTGGACCGGATCTTCGATCCCTTCTTCTCCACCCGCGAGGGCGGCACCGGCCTGGGCCTGTCGCTGACCCAGCAGATCGTCGCCGAACACGGGGGCAACATCACCTGCGAGAGCAGCCCCGGGCAGGGAACCTGCTTCGTAGTGGAGCTGCCCCCCATAAAAACCGGCGAGGACTGAGGAAAGTACCGTGGCGGTTGGCCGGCAATTCGGTCCCTACACCCCGACCCGCAAGCTCGCCCTCGAAAGGATGCCCCGCGGCTTGCCGCGGGGAGGAATGACTAGGCGACGGCGAGTTTCGCATGTTTTCACAAAAATGTTCCGTGGCTTGCCGCGGGGAGCTTCACTTCATCTTATCTTTCTGTTCCTATTTACGCCTTCCCTATCCCACGCCCATGATCCCAGCCTGCGCTGGTGGACGCTCGAGACCCCCCACTTCCGGATTCACTACCACGAGGGCACCTACCACCTGGCCGTCAAGGTGGCCCAAAACGCCGAGATGTCGCTAGATCGGATATCCGCCATCCTGCAACACCTGCCCACGGACCCCATCGAGTTGGTGATCGCCGACTGGGCGGACACGGCCAACGGCTCGGCGCAAGTGATCCCCTACAACATCGTCCACGTGCTCGCCAGCGCGCCGGAGAATCTGAGCGTGCTGAACGACTACGACGACTACATCCAGATCCTCCTGCGGCACGAGCTGGTTCACATCGTGCACATGGACACCGTCAGCGGATTGCCCGCGGCCATCAACTGGATCTTCGGGCGCAGCGCCTACCCCAACGGGGCCCAGCCGGTGTGGTTCATCGAGGGCCTGGCGGTGCACTTCGAATCGTCTCTGTCATCGGCCGGGAGAATCCGCTCCTCTCTTTTTAGAATGTACCTGCGCACCACCGCCCTGGCCGGCGTCTTTCCCGGGCTGGACCAGGTTTCCGGCCTGATGCAGGAGTGGCCCCAGGGCACCGCCCCCTATCTGTACGGCGCGTTCTTCGTCGACTACCTGGCCCGGCGCTACGGCGACCAGGCCCTGTCCGACCTGAGTCATCACATGGGCGGCATGCTGGTCCCCTGGACGTTGAACGTGGTGGCCCGGCGAGAGCTGGGGACCGACTACGTGGCCCTCTGGGACCAGTGGAAGGAATCCGTAATCGCGAACGTCCGGCAGAAGCTCGCGCTGCTGGAAGCCGAGGGACTCACCTCCTTCCGCCACCTGACCCACGGCGGACAGCACCAAAGGTGCCCCCGGGTAAGCCCGGGATCCGGGCAGGTGCTTTACTACAGCGCCCCCACCAACCGCTGGCCCGCGTTGCGGGCGGTGGCGAAAGACGGCACACAGGACCGCATCCTCTTCGAGGTCAACAACGACGGGGGCGCGGCTTTCACTCCCGACGGGAGGCGGATCGTCTACTCCCAGAGAGAGGTGTCCGAGCAGTTCTACGTGTATAACGACTTGTACCGGTTCGACCTCGAAACCGGTAAAACCCTGCGGCTCACCCGCCGGTCGCGCGCCCGGTCCCCGGACGTTTCGCCGGACGGGCAACGGATCGTCTACGCGCACAACCGGGCCGGGCGCACCCAGATCGCCCTGTGCCACATCGACGGCAGCCGGGCACGCGACCTGACCCGGTTCGACGACGGTACCCAGGTCTACACACCCCGCTTCTCCCCGGACGGAGGGCAGGTGATCTTCAGCGCCACCACCGGAGTCGGGGGTAGAAACCTGTGGCTGCTTTGCGTAGAAACAAAAACCCTGCGCCGCATCACCACCGGCCGCTTCATGGACGTCGACCCGGTATTCGCACCCGGCGGGCGCGAGGTGATCTTCTCCTCGGACCGCACCGGGATCTACAACCTCTATTCCCTGGATCTGAAAACCGAAAAAATGGTCCGGCTGACCAATCTGGCCACCGGGGCCTTCTCGCCGGATCCGTCGCCGGACAAGACGGGCATCGCCTTCATGGTCTACGGAAAAGACGGCTACGACATCGCCTGGCTGGACCTGCCGCTCCGGGAACGTCCCGCCCAGGCCACCCGCGAGACCCGACCGCCGCCGCCCTACCGAGACAATCCCAGCATCTACCCCTCGCGGCCCTACCGCCCCTGGTCCACGCTCTGGCCGCGGAGCTGGTTCCCGGTCTTCGGGGAAGACCCCTACGGCGGCACCTACGGAATCCTGGTCGGGGGGCGCGACGTACTGGGCAAGCTGGACTACCGGGCCCAGTTCCTCTACGGGCCCGGCGAGAACCAGCTGTACTTCGACGCGGGAGTCTACGCGCGGGTGATGTATCCCTCACTGTCCCTCTACGCCAGCCGGCACGTGTACCGCTACCACAACCATGCCTTCGTAAACGGGGTCCCCTGGCCGGTGGACAAGGAGCGCATCACCCTGTTCGCCGACCTGGCCTTCCCCTTCTCTCGGTACCGCGAAAACCACTACATCTTCTTCAACTACGACCTGCACCTCTACGAACGCTGGACCCAACTGCCCCGCGACCCGATGGATCTGCAGCCCTACCCGCCCGACGACCGGCGCCTGGCCTGGGTATCCGCCGGCTGGGCATTCTCCAGCGTGCGCAGCTTCACCCACTCCATCAGCCAAGAGGAAGGCCTCTACGCTACCGTCTCCCTGCGTTTCTCCCACCCAACCTTCGGCAGCGAGTCGAAGGTCACCGAGGCGCGCTTCGGCCTGCGGACCTACTTTCCAATCGTCCGCGACCGGCACCACGTGCTGGCCCTGGGTCTGCGCGGCGGCATCGCCGTGGGGGACCCCGCCCGCCGGTCGGTCTTCTCCATCGGGGGCCTACCTATTAGCGACCCGGTCTCGGATGCCTACTTCGGCTACCGCTACAGCGGCTTGTACCTGCGCGGCTACCGCCCGGGCGCCTTCGCCGGATCGATCTTCGTCCTGGGCTCCGCGGAGTACCGCCTACCGCTTTTAGACATCGAAGCCGGCTTCCTCTCCCTGCCCTTCTACCTGAGGCGCCTGCACGCCGCGGTGTTCGTCGACGTGGGCGGGGTAAGCATGGACGAGCTCTCCACCGACATGCTCAAGGTCGGCATAGGCGCCGAGCTGCGCCTGGACATGCTGCTGGCGTATTACCTTCCCTTCACCCTACGCCTGGGATATGGTCGGGGCCTGTCGGAAGAAGGCGAGAACAACTTCTTCCTCACCATGGGATTGGGATTTTAAGGGAGAAACTACGAGTTGGTCGGTTCCGTATGGAATCTGGCCGCGATGAAGAGGATGCGGGTGCGGCCCATCTCGATTTCGTCGAGGTTCTTGAGCCGCACGCTGGTCTTGGGAGACACCACCTGCCCGTTTAGCAACGTCCCGTTAGTGCTTCCCATATCGTAGAGCGAATAAAGACTGCCACGCACCCGGATGATGAAGTGCTTGTCGCTCACCAGGGTGTCCGAAAGCTCGAACTGCGCCTCCTCGGACCGCCCCACCAGAGTGTCGTCGGCATTGATCCGATGAATGGCATCCAGATCCGGCCCGCGAATCACCGCCAACGCCAGAACGAACGGGCTGGCATAAGGCTCCTTCTCAATCGCCACCACCGCGGTAGTACGCCTGCGCATCTTCATAACGACACGGATTTAAGCACGTAACCGGGTAGTTGTAAAGAAACCAACCCCTACCAGGATCTCCCATTGGTGCCCCTACATTTCAACATAACATATGGGCACCAATGGGAGATTGGGGGGAATGTACAACGCTGGACTTTTAGGCACACCTGGTCGACAATCCTCATTTCGTAGTCTCGTGTCGCTCGATGCCTTTTATGGTGACTTGTGCAGCACCCGTGGTGTCGCCCTCGAAGAGGGTCGCGCCGCGGGACAGGCTTAATCAGGAGTAACTCCACAGTGATACAATTCGTTGAACAGATTCCAAGTTACGCGCCTACAAGCAAGGCTAGGAGGGCACCACGGCGGAGCAACTGAAGAAGTTTATGGGCAACCTGCTGCGCATCCAGCCCGGAGAGGGGCGCAAGACCGCCCTGATGTTCGGGACCATGATGTGCGTGGTGGGTTCGTTCATCACCGGCCGGGTGGCACGGGACAGCCTGTTCCTCAGCCGGTACTCGGTGGACTACCTGCCCTATCTGTCCACCGGGGTGGCGCTGGGGGTCAGTATCCAGTCCTATCTGTACTCGCGCATCGCCGACCGGTTCCGCCGTGACCGCACCGTCGGGTTGACTTTCATCTGCGTGATCATAGCCTACCTGGCCGCGCGGGTGAGCATGTACTGGGCCGGGGACTGGTTCTACCCGGTCCTGTATGTCTACGTCGAGCTGGCCGGCAGCCTGCTGATCATCCAGACCTGGACCCTGGCCAACGACATCTTCACCACGCGCGAGGCCAAGCGTCTGTTCGCCCTGGTGGGCGGCGGCGGAGTGATCTCCGCGGTGGTGGTGGGCTTCTCGGTCCGCGGCCTGGTCAAGCTCATCGGCACCGAGGATCTTCTGTATCTCAGCACCTTGCTGCTTACCATCGGCCTGCTGCTGATCACCCGAACCTCTCGCGTATGCCGCGAGGAAATCCTCTCCAGCCTGACCACCGAAACCCGCGGAGCTACCCGGACCCGCATCGCCCTGTTCTCCGACTGGGCCCGGCTGTTCGCCAACAAGCACCTGGTCCTCATCGCCGGGCTGATGCTGATTTTGGGCTTCGTGATCACCTTCGTGGACTACCAGTTCAAAATAGCCGCCCGGGCCGCATATCTGAACCAGGAGGAGCAGCTGGCCGGCTTCTTCGGACTGTTCTGGGCGGTCACCGGCGCCTTGAGCTGCCTGATCCAGTTCTTCTTCACCGGACGCATCCTGGAGCGCTTCGGCGTCCTGCTCTGCCTCTTGCTCCTGCCCCTGGCCCTGATGGTGGGCACGGTGGCTTTTCTAATCGCCCCGATCCTCTGGAGCGCCACGCTGCTAAAGGGCAGCGACTCCACCCTGCGCTACACGGTGAACGATGCCACCATGCAGCTCCTCTACACGCCGGTGCCGTCCCACTTTCGCGGGCGGGCCAAGGCCTTCATCGACGGAATCATCCGCCCGGTCTCCATCGGCCTCTCCGGCGCGGTGCTGGCCTGGGTGCTGCCCTCCCTGCCCCCGGACGCCTTCGGTTGGATCCTGCTGACCTGCTTGCTCGGCTGGCTTCTCTTCGCGTACGGAACCCGCCGGCAGTATCTGCAGTCGCTCATGCACACCCTGCAGACCCGGCGCCTGCACTTCGGCGAAGTGAACGACCTCATCCCCGACCAGGCGGCCGCGCGGATCCTGCGCCAGGCCCTGGAGGATCCCGACGAGCAGAACGTGCTCCACGCATTGGAGATGACCCGCTACTGCAAAAACGTGGACTGGAACGATGACCTGGTACGGCTTTCCTCCCACCAGTTGTCCACCATACGCGCCCGGGTCCTGCGCCTGCTGGGCGCGCACGCCTCGTTGAAAAACGGTCCGCTGGTCTTCGAGCGCCTGCACGACCGGAACCCCGAAGTCCGGACCGCGGCCGTGGAGGCGTACTGCGCCATCGGCCGGGCGCGGGCCATCCGCGTCATCGCGCGCTTCCTCGACGACCCCCACCGGGAAGTCCGAGCGGCGGCGGTGGTGGGACTAATTCGCTGGGGAGGTCTCGACGGCGTGCTCAGCTCGGCAGAGCGTCTCAAGAAGATGCTGGACAGCGAAGACCCCAAGGAGCGGGCCACCGGCGCGGAGATCCTGGGCGACATCGGCGTGAAGAACTTTTATCACCCCCTGCTGTCCCTGCTCACCGATTCGGAGATACCGGTGCGCCTCGCCGCAATCAAGGCGGCCGGGAAGATGGGCAGCCAGGAACTGCTGCCCGCCCTGGTCTACCGCATCGAGG
The DNA here is from genome assembly GCA_030622135.1 of Deltaproteobacteria bacterium. Lineage (GTDB taxonomy): Bacteria > Myxococcota > B64-G9 > B64-G9 > B64-G9 > JAUXGL01. The sequence continues at coordinate 1,140 of JAUXGL010000017.1, read as the reverse complement.
ATCCCACCACCCGGAACGTGGCCAGCGAGGCCTTGGCCGCCTTCGGCACATCGGCGGTGCGGCTGCTTTCCCGGGTGCTGGCCAACCCCGAAGAAAACCCCAACACCCGCCTGGCGGTACCCGCCATCCTGGCCCGCATCGGCGACCAGGCGGCCATGGACGTGCTGTTCGACCACATCGACGATCCCGACGAGGACCTGCGTACGCGCGTGCTGGAAAGCATCCACCGGTTTCGGTTGCGCCGGATTCACCTGGAGATTCCGCGCGACCGCATTCGCAAAATCGTGCTTTCGGAGATCCGCAACCTCTACGAGCAATGGTTCGTGCTCTTGGACCTGGAGCCGCTGCGGGAAGGCCACCTGCTAGTAGATGCGCTGAAGCACCGACACAAGCTGACCACCAAGAGGATCTTCCACCTACTGGGGTGCCTTTGGCCGGTACGCACCATCGACACCGTATACAACAACCTTTCCGCACCGCTGCGCCGTGCCCGCTCCAACGCCATCGAGGTGCTCGACAACCTGCTCGACAAGAAAATCAAGCGCCTGTTGATCCCGCTCCTGGACAAGGCCATGCAGACAGACTGCACCGAGGTGGGAGCAGAGCTGTTCGGACTCGAACGCCAAGATCTGAGGCAGCGGCTGCATTCCCTGATGGAAGAGCAGCACGCCTGGTTGACCACCTGCGCCATCTTCACCGCGGGCCAGATACAAGCCGAGGACCTCGGCCCGGACGTCCTGGCCTGCACCGCTTCGAACTTCCCCCTGGTCCGAGAAACGGCCCTGCTGGCGCTGGACCAGATCCTGCCCAAGGACAAGTTGCGCTCCACCCTGACCCGGCACATCAAGGACCCCTCCTCGCAGGTACGCCGGTACGCAACCTGGCTGGCGGAACGCAAACAGATTCCCGTAGGCTGACGGGAGGACCGAACCGGTGAGAGTTGCTTTGAGCAGATGGCTCGGACTCAAGCCAGGCGAGTTCGGCAAGACCGCCGGCATGTTTCTGTACTTGAAACTGAAGGGAGGCTGCATCGAGCGGATTTCCGAGTCAATATTAATGTGATTATCGGAGCAACGTCCCCTATCCCGTACCCGGCTTGTTCCATCACCAGTTAATGGCACCGGCCCCCGCACCCTCTAC
>JAUXGL010000271.1 GCA_030622135.1 Deltaproteobacteria bacterium | reverse complement strand
TCATACCGTCTGTGCCCCTTGCGGGGCAACTGCGTCCGGTGACCCGCTTAGCCCCGGTGGGTGCAGTTGCGGCCGGGGCGACGTCCCGTAGGGGCGGAGCCCCTGGCGCTGGCAGCAGGCCGGTTGACGGGCGGAAAAAGCGCTGCTAGAATCGGACTCCAAGTGTCCTTAATAGGACCCCGGAAGGAGGAGCCGATGAAAGTGATGGTGACGGCGACGGAGCCTGCGTTGGACGTGGAGCTGGACCCGCGGTTCGGACGCTGCGCTTTCTTCGTCTTGGTGGAGACGGACGACATGAGCTTCGAGGCGATCGAGAACTCCAACGCTGCATTGGGGGGCGGCGCGGGGATCCAGTCGGCACAGTTGATGGCGGATCGGGGCGTAAAGACCGTCCTGACCGGCAACTGCGGTCCCAACGCCCACCAGACGCTCGCGGCCGCGGGCATCGACGTGATCGTTGGCTGCGCCGGGACCGTCAAGGAGACGGTGGAGCGGTTCAAGGCGGGGGAGCTGAAGGCCACCGACCGGCCCAACGTGAGCGATCATTTCGGTATGGGCGGAGGCCGGGGGATGGGCCGCGGGATGGGCCGGGGCATGGGCCGCGGGATGGGCCGAGGCATGGGCCAAGGCACGGGCCAAGGCATGGGCCAAGGCATGGGCCAAGGCACGGGCCAAGGCACGGGCCAAGGCACGGGCCAAGGCACGGGCCAAGGCATGGGCCAAGGCACGGGCGGGGGGAAAAAGAAGAGCTGACCGCGTGTCTGAGCTAAGGGGGCGTTATGGTGGGAACACAGATCATGACCGATTGGAACAAATTCACCAGCGCGGTTCAGAAGCAGGTGATCGATAAGGCTCGGGGAATATACTCGGAGACGGTCGTCCAGCACGCCCTTTTCCCGCGCAATCCAGGCTCGATGAAAAGCCCCGACGGCCACGCCAGGATCACCGGGCCGTGCGGAGACACCATGGAGATCTTCATCCGCGTCTCAAACGGCAAGATTTCCGAAGCGAGCTTTCTCACCGACGGCTGCACTACCAGCATCGCGTCGGGAAGCATGGCCGTGGAGATGGCCACCAATAAGAAGGTCGAAGACGCCCGGTGCATCTCGCAAGCGGACATCCTAGAAGCCCTCGAAGATCTACCCAAGGAGAGCCGGCACTGCGCCCTGCTCGCCGCCAACACCCTCCGCGCCGCCGTCCGCGACTACGCCAAAATGGCGCGAGAGCCGTGGAGAAAGCTCTACAACCCCGCCTCTCGCGGATAGAACGGATCCTTCCTGGACTCGGAGTACCCGAAGATTACTTCTTCTTCAACGCGGATACGGCGTCGCGGGCTTGCTGCAGGGAAAAGCCGTGCCGCTTTCGCAGGCGGCCCAGGCGCTCGTTCAGGGGCGTGTTCGCGGGTAAATTCAGCTTGTTGATGATGGCGCTCGCGGGGACGCCGGTCATGCGTTGGATATCGCCAAGGGTCAAGCGGCCGTTGATCTCCTGTTGGCGCAGGCCGCCCTGCTCTTGCTTTCCCCGGCGGGATGGGGCCGGCTGAGCCTTGGAGGGCGCCGCGTCGCTGTCGATGGCTTCGATCTTGCCGCCGGAGAGCCTGGAGACCAGGTCGCGCACCTGCTGCAACTGGAAGCCGTAGCGCCGCCGCATCTGGCCCAGATTTTGGTCCAGGGAAGCGTCCTTGGGCAGATTGAGTTCTTGCGCGATCTTCTTCGCCGAAATCCCGGTGGCCTTCTCGACGTCGGCAAGAGACATGCGCCCGTTGATCTCCACCTTCCTTACCTTCTTTTTTTCAACGGCGACTTCCTCCCGCGGAAGTACGGGCGGCGGTGCCTCCTCGGCTCTTTGAAACTTCGATCCGGACCGGTTGCCAAACTCGGCGTAGGCCGACGAGTCCTTTTCGGAGAACGACCAGGCCACCAGGATCAACAGGGCGGGAAGCAGGAGGATGACGACCAACACGGAAGACGATCGCAGGAGCTTTTTGGTGGCACCCTTGATCCAGCTCCAGTGCAGCAAAAGATGGAGAATGAAAAAGGCCACGAAGGCAAAAGACAGGATTGTGTGGATGTCTCCCCACTGGTGTCGGTGTAGACCCCAGGCGTACTTGGATCCCTCGTCGACGACGGGACCGGAAGCGAGAAAGAAACCCATGAGCACGCCGATGAAGATTATGGCGCCCATCAGGCCAAACATCACCACATCCACCACATAGTTCCATTTGGGCTTTGACATTAGGACAATCGACCTCCTTTTGTATTACATAGTGCAGAACCAGGGAGTTGTCCAGGACAACGGTTAAATCTATTCGAAACGGATTACAGACCCCACGCCGATAGTTGTCGAAGACCACCGCGATCGATATCCCGGATGCCGATAGCATTTTTCCCTTAAAAGCGGGAGAACGCGCGTTTTCAATCTCATTACTCGTCGACTAGTCGCTTTCTCCAGTAACGCGAATAAAGCGCCCCGGCCGGGTTGTGGGCCAGCACGCGATCCTTGGCGATCAGGGTGGTTACCGGCGCCTGCGAGTGCTTGGAAAACAACGCGTCGTGTCCCACGCACAGCCCCATGACGATGTTTAGCTGGGTGCCGGCCCGGTTCAGTAACTCCGCCTGGCCCAGAGGGGAACACATGCTCTCCTCCACCCGGTCGGGATCGAGTTGGACGAGATCGAACTCGTTTTTAAAAATCCCGCAGACCTTGCAGCACACCGATGACACCCGGAAGTGCTTCTTCAACAACTCCACGTACGTGCCGGCCTCCTCGAACAACCCGATGCAAAAGGCCACACCCAGGTGGGCAAAACCGGCCTCTTTCGCGAACCGGATGATCTCCTGGGATCGGGGCCAGCGCATGTAACCCCGGGATTCGATCTTCGCAGCCGTCCGCAGGAGCTTCAGGCTGAAGGCATCGGCTCGGGAGTACAGACTCTTGACGCTCTCGGCCGCGTCGTAACAGTCGACGCCTTCCCCGCAGACGCGATCTTCACAGGCCGCACAGTCCAGCTCCGTCATGAACTCCTCCCAGGGATCAGGAGTCGGATCGCCGGGTGAACTCCCACCGGCACCAGGCATCGCCGGGCCGTTCGTCCGGGGGACAGAACTTGCACACGCACTGCAGATCCGGGTTGAACGCCTCGACGAAGGATTCGAGGTATCCCCGCCGAACCCGCTTGCAGGGGAAAACCGGAAGATCCTTCTTCAACCGAGTGTTCTGGGTTCCGCATACGCTGACGGTGAGAACCGCCCGGTCCTTGGAAACCTCGTAGGTTCTCTCCTGCAGATCCAGCGACCAGCAGCTATGCTGCAGGGCGGTCATCAGCTCCGGGATACCGCGCTCCTTGGGCTCCAGAACCTGGATAAGCGCCCGGGCCTCGATCTTGCCCAAAACCTTGTGGCTGTGCGCGTCGACGTCCGTGGCCACCTGGGTACCGAACTTCTCCTCGATGCCCAGGAAATACAGCCCGTCCACCCGCCACACGTTGCGGATGTGAGTAAAGAAGATCTCCATCAACCGGTCCTGCGAATGGGCCAGCAACATCTTGGTATCCAGCTCTCGGGCGTCATTCATTGGGCCTTTTCCTCCGTAAGTGTCTACTTGCCGCAGGGTGGCTTGTCGCAGCGGGTTTCGCGGCCGCAGCAGGGCGACTCCTGCCCACAGTTGAGGGAACTTCCCTTTCCCTTCATGATGAAACTGCCGCCCGCTGCGAT
>JAUXGL010000049.1 GCA_030622135.1 Deltaproteobacteria bacterium | reverse complement strand
GTCATCAATGACGGTGGTCCGGACGGAGAGCCAACCATCGACATCGACGATCGTGAACTTTCGCTGAGGGAGTTCGGCGGGCTCCCCTGTACATACGCGGGGTGGGGGATGCGTATCGTCTTCGTGCCGGATGATGAGATCCACGAACAGTCGACCATCGAGGTTCGAGAGCCGGGGAACGAGGAGTAGATACGCCCGCAGTGTGTGTTCTCATAAGACGTCTTGGGATAGAAAAAATGAGCGAGAAAACGAAAGACATTGATACTCAAGAGCTGCTGACCAAATCCCACGTCACCGCCTATGTCGACATTCTGGGGTGGAGATCGATTACGCAGGCTGGAGTCAATGATATCTTACAAAAGGTTGTAATCGCCAAAGAACAAGGCAGAACCGTCACTATTTCTGATCTTTCTGGCCAAGAACAGCTGCGCCTATCTGACTATGCACAGCAGATCTCCATTGCCCGAAGGATCAATACCTCTATACAGGAGCTCTTGACTGATCTGCGCCCATGGATGGTTCCCGGACCACCTGTAGGATGCCATTCATCAAGGAACTTCTGGGAGAATCGTCACGCAACCTTTGTGAGGGTATCTGACGGCATCTTTATACACAGCACTTCCTATTCAACCATCACCTATGTTGTATCCGAAGTGCTCAAGCGAGGTCTGAAATCTGAGGTTCTACTACGAGCAGGGCTCTCGCTGGGTTATGTCGAGCACCGTGATCACCAATGTCCTTCCGATCTTGACTCGAGATCTCATGATATCTCCCTGTTTGGCACGGGAATCACTACGGCATACTGCGCCGAGTCCTCCGTGAAGGGTACCGGCGTTCGGGCTATTGTCCATCCTGAACTCGCAAAGATACTCCGCTTGGACACTGAAGTTCGTGACGACCTGCTGAATACGCGATGTGGAAACCCCGCGAAAGATACTATTGAGTATCGATGGTGGAGAGACCACCGGCGGGTCGGCATGACCGACCAAGAAAGGGATCTTCTGACGAGCTGGTCCCGATCAGATATGGAGGACCTGCTGACTAGACTACGATCATCGGATAAGTTTGCATGGAACAGGGAACAAAAGGGGCAAAAGGCAATCAATGATACGAAGCAGGTCCTCTCGACAGCTATTGAAGAACTCGATTCAGATGAGACTGATGTCACTTTCTACCATCGTGATGCTGCGGAAAAAGAATCATGACGAGACCGACCGACTCATGGCCAACGTACACCTCTGGTAACTCATTCCGGGCACGGTCCGAGGCCAGGCAGCGAGAGTACCGCAGTCAGGTACTCAAGATCGGCTGGTTGCGTTACGGCCACTTCCTCGAATAAGAAGCGACTAACGGCGGTTGTCACAAAGTCACAACTCCTCGGGTAGATCGAGAGGCATCAACTTTGCGATTCCATCTCTGCGCCCCCTCGTACACCGTCAGCCACGGCCCCTTGGCCACAGAGTCGATCAGTTTGTCCAACTTCTTGATCCAGCTCCACTGTTCCCGGGCCTCGCTGGACCAGCGGCCGTAGCGCTTCACCGTGAGGTTGACGTCCGAGTGGCCGAGCCAGGCGGAGACCACGGCGATAGGGACGCCGCGCTGGAGGCCTCGCACGGCAAACAGATGGCGCTTATCCCGTGCGCGGGATAATAGACATCTTGTTCACGTCGGCCGTGGTGACTTGGTCGAGGCGCGAGGCACCGAGGAAGTAGGCGATGTGGCGCATGTGGGTGGCGGTCGTGCGGCGCGTGGTGTCATTCTGGACGAGCAAGACACTACTTTGGAGGTGTCATGGCAACAACATCTTGGCTTAAAGGGCCAGTGCCCGAGGGGTTCTGGGACGATCCGAAGAATCGCAAGGAATATATGAACTGGTTGGGCAGGAAACTAGGATTCCAGAAGATTGAAAACTGGTACAAGATTACCGGCTCAGAATTCTACCATAACAAGGGGGGAACCCTACTGGTCAAGCACGGAGGGTCTCCGATCGAGGTGCTCAAGGCCAACTTCCCAGAATATGAATGGCTCCCCTGGAAATTCAAGCAATCTCCACAAGGTTTCTGGCAGAAAAAGGGGAACTGCCGAGCCTACATGAAATGGCTTGGCGAGCAGTTGGGATTTGAGCGACCTGAAGACTGGTATGCGATTTCCTATCACGACTTTGAGGAAAACCACGGGAAAGGCCTCCTAATCAGAGTTTACAAGGGTTCCCCCAGTGCTGCAGCGATGGATCATTTTCCGAAATACGACTGGGAGCCCTGGAAATTTGCCAACCTTCCTCTGAACTTCTGGAAGGATCGGAGCCACCGGCAAAAATACATGAAGTGGCTCGGCCGGCAGCTCGGTTTCTCGCGCCCGAAAGATTGGTACAAGATGACCGGCAACCATCTAAAGCAAAACTTCGGTGGCGAGCTGCTCAAGTATTTCGACAGCTCTCCCGCCAGGGTGGTGATGAACTATCTGCCGAACCGCAAATGGGTTCCGTGGCTGTTCACAATGGTTCCCCAGGGGTACTGGCACAAGCGGAAGAATCGAATCAGGTACATACAATGGTTGGGCAAGAGGCTCGGATACAGGAAACCCGAGGACTGGTACAGGATATCGACCAACGAATTCATCGAAAACAGCGGGCAGGGCCTGCTAATCGGCACCTACGAGGGCTCGGCCGTCAAGGCTGTAATGGACCTGGTAAGGGGGGTTCGCTGGAAGGAGTGGAGGTTCAACAGCGTTCCCAAGAAATGGTGGAACGAAGAGAGAAATCGAAAGAAGTACATGCGGTGGCTGGGTAAAAGACTAGGCTGTGAAAAACCCGAAGACTGGTACAAGGTAAGGGGGACAAATTTTCAAAGGAGCTACGGGGGGACACTTCTAGGCCTATATGGCGGATCGCCTTCCGCCGTGGTCAGGGCATACTACCCGGATCGCAAATGGCTGCCCTGGCTGTTCGAGGAAGTGCCTCGACACTCCTGGAAGGAGAGAAAGAACCGACGCGCGTACATGAAGTGGCTGGGCGATCAGATGGGATTCAAGAAGCCATCGGACTGGTACTTCGTCAGGGGGAGTGACTTCGAGGAGAATCACGGAGGCGGGCTTTACAACGGGCGGTACCGGAGTTCGCCGTACGCTGCGGTCAAGGATTACCTGCCTAGGTATCCCTGGAAGCGGGAGCTTTTCATCGACACCGGGATGCGTGAGAAGCTGCTGGCGCAGATAGTGAGAAGGCTTTTTCGAGGTTTGAAGGTTATGACGCAGTACAAGCATCCGAAGATGATATTCAAGGGCAGCGGTGCTCGGATGGAGCTCGATATCTACGTACCGCGCCGTATGATAGCTTTCGAATATCAGGGGGAACAGCATTTCATCGTGACACCTTTCTGGGGAGGAAAAGTCGCATTGAAGAGGCAGCAGCAAAGAGACGAAGAAAAGCGGCGCGCGTGTAAACGGCTTGGAATCCGGTTGATCGAGGTGCATTATGCCTGGGACGGAAAGCTGAAATCGCTGAAGAAGATGCTGGAGAATGAGTGATAAGTCAAGAATCCGACGCGACGGCGGTTGTCACAAAGTCACAAACTCCTCGGGTAGATCAAGAAGTATCAACTTTGCGATTTCACCTCCGCCTCCGTGCTTCCCTCGTACGCGGTTAGCCACAGCGCTTCACCGTGAGGTTGATGTCCGGGTGGCCAAGCCAGGCGGAGACAACGGCGATGGGGAAGCCACGCTGGAGGCATTTGACGGCGAACAGGTGGCGCTTGCTTATGCCGATATCGGCATAAGCGCCATCTTGTTCACGTCGGCGGCGGTGATCTGGTCGAGGCGCAGGTCTCCGAGGAAGTAGGCGATGTAGCGCATGTGGTTGGCGGTCGTTCGGCGCGTGGTGTCATTCTGGACGAGCATCGCGTGAGATGCCCACCTGGTCTTCAAAAACTCGACCAACGTCTGCGGCGTCGCGAAGCCGTTCTGCGGATCCTCGACCGCCTCCAGATCCAGATCGAGAACGCCGGTGGCCTCCCGGCGGCGCACCTTTTCTTCCAGCGCGGCTGCCAGCTGCGCCTCGGCCTTGCCTCCCTTTCCCCGCTTAGTGGCGCGGATTCCCCCCCCGCTGCACTCGTTTGACACTTTGGATCGCCTCGTCCTATATGGTGTTATGATGATCTTCCAAAGGGGCCGCCTGCATGTTTTTAAGCCGCTCCAAATAATGAGGTGATCATGATAGAAAAGAAGGTGTTGGTGCAGTGAATATTTCGATGGAACAACTCGATGCCTGGTTGAAGGCCAAGGAGAGCGAACATCTCGAATTCAAGGAGGCCAAGACCCAGCTTGACTCCGAGAAGCTGACCAGGTACTGCGTGGCGCTCGCCAACGAAGGTGGCGGACACATTGTTCTTGGCGTTACCAACAAGCACCCGCGGTGCGTCGTGGGCACGAGCGCCTTCAGGGATCTGGCCAAGCTGCGGACGGACCAGAGCCAGCGCGTGCGACTCAACATCGAGGCGAGCGAGCTTCAACATCCAGACGGTCGGGTCGTCGTTGTCGTGGTCCCTCCCCGTCCAATCGGCATGCCCATGCAGCATGCCGGTGCCTATTGGATGCGCCGTGGCGAGGAGCTTGTTCCCATGCCGCCGGAGGTACTCAAGCGCATCTTCGAAGAGTCGCAACCGGATTTTTCCTCCGAGATCTGCGAAAAGGCCACGATTGCCGATCTGGCGCCAGAGGCGATTGATCGTCTCCGATCCATGTGGTGTAGGAAATCGAAGAACGAAGCGCTCGACCACCTCGATGTGCCGCAGCTTCTGGAAGACGCAGAACTTCTCGTGCGTGGCCGGGTGAGCTACGCAGCCCTGATCCTTCTCGGAACACGCGAAGCGCTCGGCCGGCACCTTGCACAGTCAGAGACGATCTTCGAGTACCGCCTGCGGGAGAGCTCCATCCCGTACCAGCAGCGCAAGGAGTACAGACAGGGCTTCTTCGTCTACCACGACGAGCTATGGGAAACCGTCAACTTGCGCAACGAGATCCATCAGTATCGTAACGGGCTTTTCCGATACGACATCCCGGCGTTCAACGAGAGTGTGGTTCGTGAAACCATCCTCAACGCGGTCACGCATCGGGACTACCGACTCGGCGGATCTATCTTTGTTCGCCAGTTTCCCACCCTGCTGGAGATCGTGAGCCCTGGTGGTTTTCCACCGGGCGTAACGTCGGAAAACATGCTGTGGCGGCAGGCCCCGCGGAACCGACGGATAGCCGAGGTGTTTGCCAAGTGTGGTCTAGTGGAACGGGCTGGCCAGGGCGCGAACCTCATGTTCGAGCAGTGCATCAAGGAGAGCAAGCCGCTGCCTGACTTCTCGGACAGCGACGACTACCAGGTCAGCGTCGTGCTGCGGGGCGAGGTGCAGGACGAACAATTCTTGAGGTTCCTGGAGAAGATCGGCCAGGAGACGCTGGCCTCTTTCACTACCAGAGATTTTCTCATCCTGGATCTCGTTCACCAAGAGCAGAAGATTCCCGACCAACTGCGTCAGCGAGTCCCCGCGCTGGTGGATGCGGGGGTGATCGAGGCCGTGGGCAGGGGTCGCGGGTCCCGACATCTCCTCTCGCGCAAGTTCTACAGCTTCGTCGGCGCACCGGGCGAATACACCCGCAAGCGAGGCCTGGATCGGGAGACGAACAAAACCTTGTTGCTTAGACACATCAGAGACAATCGTGCGACCGGAAGCCGGATCGGAGAGTTAATGCAGGTCCTGCCAGCTCTCTCACGCGACCAAATCCGGGTTCTGCTGCGCGAGCTGAGACATGATGGAAGCATTCGTGTGGCAGGAGACAAGCGGGCTGCGCGATGGTTCCCGAACGAAGACGACCAGGGGGGCAGGCGATGATCGTTTTTGGCACCAACTTTGGTATTGGTCCCAAACCAGTCCCCAAAACGGGCAATTTACAGGCAATCGCCAGCGGTATCACCATGTTATTATTGCCGATTGCTCCGTGGTGATTCACTCGCAAATAACCCGCTAAGTCCCAAAAACGGGCGATCATCGCGACAGAGAGTTTCAACAGGGGGGGCTAATCTGACCATGGACAAATCGACCCGAAACCTCATCCAGCGTGCGACCCAGGCAGCCTGGATTTGCAAACATACCCAAGCCATACGCTCACATTTTTCCCAACTCGTCTTCCAGCATAATCCTGCAGTAGTAGCACAGCCGCGTGGACTTTTTGTCGATGTGGGTTGTGTCGAGCGAGGCGGACATCACGCAAGTGGGATCTTTGCAGTGGGTTAGGCCGAAGGTGTGGCCGAGCTCGTGGATCCCCTCCTTGATAACGCGGCCGACGAAGGTGGAACGATCGTCGGGGTGGTTGCCTCGGGGTGGCGCGATGCCGAGCCGGTACGTCGATACCAGCGCGGCTCTCCCCGGAAGCATGGCCTCGCCGAACACGTAGCGCATGATCGGTGTGAAGATGTCGACTGTGGTCACCCCCAGTAGCCGGAAGGCATCCCGGCCGGAGCCGGCCAGGTGCTCGAGGATCCGGGTGGAGTGGTACTGACCCCTTTTCTTGTCCAGGGTTTTGGCCGGTAGCCTCTCGGCGGTGCCGACTTGGCACTTTAGCGGAAATATTCGGGCAATCTCCGCGCGAAGGGCGGACAGGAGCCCCTGGTCCGCGATGTCCAGGGGGACGATCTCGACCAGCCGGCTCATTGCTCTCGGGACAGGCCGTATCTCTTGATCTTGGCGTACAGCGTCCCCCGGTCGATTTTGAGCGCCTGGGCCGTTTGGCTGATGTTCCAGTCGTAGTGCTCGAGCTTTCTGGCGATGTAGTCCCTTTCCCAGGAATCGAGTGACTCGTCCGCCGGGACTTCTCCGGGCTCCTGTAGCGCGATGGGCAGGTCCTTTGGCATGATCCGTTTCTGTTTGCCCACCACCAGCGCCCGCTCGATGGCGTTCTCCAGCTCGCGGATGTTGCCCGGCCAGTCGTGGTTCAGCAAGAACTGCATGGCTTCGGGGGAGATCGAGTTAATCTGCTTGTTCAAGCGCACGCTCAGCTTTTCTAAAAAGTGCTCGGCCAGGGCCGGTATGTCTTCCTTGCGCTCCTCGAGCGGCGGTATGTGGATCTGCACGACGTTCAGCCGGTAGTAGAGGTCCTGCCGGAAAGTCCCCGCCTCGATGGCCTGCTCCAGGTCGCGGTTGGTGGCCGCGAGCACCCTGAAGTCCGTCTCCACGTCCTTGACGCCCCCCACCCGCCGGAACTTCCGCTCCTGGAGCACCCGGAGCAGATCGATCTGCATCTTGGGGCTCGCGTCTCCGATCTCGTCTAAAAAGAGGGTTCCGCCTGAGGCGGCCTCCAGCAGCCCCGGCTTGGAGCTTTCGGCCCCGGTGAAGGCTCCCTTCTCGTACCCGAACAGCTCGCTCTCCAGGAGGGATTCGGTGAAGGCCCCGAAGTTGACGCCCACGAAGAGTCCTTCGGACCGGGAGCTCTTTGCGTGGATCGCGCGCGCCAGCACCTCCTTGCCGGTTCCGCTGTCGCCCGATATCAGCACCACCGAATCCGTGGCGGATACGTCCTCGACGAGCTCGAACAGCTTCAACATGGCCGGAGACCGTCCGATCATAGGTCCGTAGCTTCCGCAGGTTTTCACCTGGTGCTTGAGCAACTGGTGCTCGCGCCGCATGATCTGGCCCTCGAGGATCCGCTCGATGAGCATGCCGATCTCCAGCGGGTCGAACGGCTTGACCACGTAGTCGATGGCGCCCAGCTGCATCGCCTTCACCGCGGAGTCGATGGAGCCGTAGGCGGTCATCATGACCACCGGGGTGCCGGGGTCGTCCTCCTTGACCCGTTTCAGCATTTCCAGGCCGTTCATGCCGGGCATCTTGATGTCTACGATCAGCAGATCGAACGACTGCGTCTTCAGCAGCTCCAGCGCCGGCTCGGCGCTCTCGGCCACGTCCACCTGATGTCCATCGCGTCTGAGCAGATCTCCCAGCGAGATGCGGATGGAGAGCTCGTCGTCCACGACAAGTATCCTGGTTTTCCTGCGCATGTTTCAGACCTCATGAGCCCGCTGTCCGGGTTTCGACCGCCAGGCCGTCAGCCGGACACCACGGGCAGGGTGAAGGTGAAGGTGGTGCCCTGGCCCTCTTGGCTCTTCACCTTCATGATTCCGTCATGTTGGCGGATGATGCCGTAGCTCACACTCAATCCCAGGCCGGTCCCCTTACCTACCGGCCTGGTGGTGAAGAAAGGGTCGAATATCATTTCCAGGTGCTCTGCCTTGATGCCACAGCCGGTGTCAGCGATCGAGACCAGCACCTTTTTGTTTTCCTCCCGGGTGGAGATCGACAGCGTGCCCCCATCGGTCATGGCCTCGCAGGCGTTGAGAGACAGGTTGACCAGCACCTGCTGGAGCTGGTTGGCGTCTCCTTGCACCTGGGGCAGCCCCTCGGCGAGTTTTTCCTCGATTGCGATGTCGTCGAACTCTTTCTGGCTGCGCAGGAGCGTCAGCCACTTCTGGATCACCTCGTTGATGTCCAGGGGAGTCATCTCCGCGGATGACTCGCGGGCGAAGTTCAAAAGCCCCATGACGATCTCCCGCATCCGGGTGGTCTCGTTGTACATGATGTCGAGGTACTCCCGGCCTTTCTTGCTGAGACCCTTCTCGTCCTTCAGCAGGTGCTCAAGGGTCAAGAGCCCGGTCAGCGGGTTGTTGATCTCGTGGGCGATACCCGCCGCCATCCGGCCGACCGAGGCCAGCTTCTCGCTCTGTCCGATCTGCCGGCGGGCCGTTTGTTCCAGGGCCTTCTCCCTCTGCGCCACGGCGTCGGCCATCTGATCGATCGCTTGGCAGAGGAGACCCATCTCGCCGGGGGGGCGCATTTTCACCCGGGCCGAGAGATCGCCCGCCACCACCCGGTCGGACATCTTGACGATCCGCCCGATGGGAAGCAGCACCGACCTGGTCGCGAGCATCAGCAGCACCAGGCTGACCAGGGTGGTTAAGGCCACCACGCCGAGAAAGGACCCCAAGGCGAGTCTGCGGGTGCGGACGAACGGGGCCTCCAGCACGCCGACTCCCAGGGCTCCGATGACCCGGTCTTCGGGGTCTTGGATCGGCTCGTAGGCGGTGATGTACCAGTCGTTGACCTCAAAGGCCCGGTCGGCCCAGTTTTCCTTCCTTTCCAGCACCCGCTCGTAGACCACCGCGCTCAAAAGCGTGCCGACGGCCCGCGAGCCGTCATCGCTCTTCATACTGGTGGAGATGCGGATGTCTCCGTGGAAGATGGCTGCGGCTCCGATGTCCGTGCCCCGGTAAGTTTCGTCCTGGTACAGTTCTTCCTTGATCTCGTCGACGATCTCGCGGCTTTGGTTCAGGAGCCGGGCCCCGTAGAGGAAGCCTATGCAATCCCCGCCCCTTTTCAGGTCCACGAGTGCGACTGCCGATCCCATGACCATTGCGTTGCGGTGGAGCCGTTTTTCTCCGGAGCGGGTCCCCGGGGGGCGGCTTAACTCCAGAGACGCCCGGTGTGACAGGGCCGCACCCTCCTTCTCCAGCTTTTCGTACGGCACGATGGCCGTGCCCCGAACGCACTTTTTCTCCCGCAGGGCCCGGGAGATGATCGGGTTGTAGGAGGCGTCGTCCCCCATCTGTCCCGGGTTGTTCTCACGGTAGATGACCCGGCCGTTCGTGTCCAGCAGGTAGAGCATGTCCAGCTTTCCCGCCTGCCGGATGTTGTGCAGCAACCTGTGCAGGTCTTCCCGGTTCCAGCTTTCAAGCGGAGTGGGTACCGAGCGCCGCGCGGATGCCGCCCGCATCAGGAGACAGATGTTATCGATGTTCCGGTCGTACAGCTTCCTGGCGGAGTTGAGATCCAGGCGCACGCGGGTCTGAACCTCCTCGGCGAGCATTCCGCTGATGCTGAGCAAGATGACCAGGGAAAGGATGGTGTTGGCCACCAGGATGATGGCGATGGACCCGACGGTCAACCGGAACCAGACTGTCTTCTTCCTTCGCATTCTTCGGAAGTTCCGCGGCTTCCTTCGGTTTCAGGTCGCAGCGATCTGTCTAGCGCCTCGCCGACCCGCTTCAGCGTACCACAACGGCGTCGTAGGTGCATATGTCGCGGCAGATGCCGCATTTTATGCACAGGTCGGCCTGTATCTTGTGGGGTTTCTTCTTCTCGCCCGAGATGGCGTCCTGGGGGCAATTCCTCAGGCAGAGCAGGCAGCCGGTGCACTTGTCGGGATCGATGGAGTAGGTGATCAGGGCCTTGCACACCCCGGCGGGGCATTGCTTGTCTTTTACGTGGGCCTCGTATTCGTCCCTGAAGTACCTGAGCGTGCTCAGCACGGGATTGGGGGCCGAGCCGCCCAGGGCGCACAGCGAGCATTCCTTGACGGTGTTGGACAGCTCCTCCAACAGCTCTATCGTGTCTTCTTTGGCCTCGCCGTTGCAGATGTCGTTTAGCAGGGCGCTGATCTGCGTGAGGCCCTCGCGGCAGGGCAGGCACTTGCCGCAGGACTCGCCGATGAGGAAGTCGATGAAGTACCGGGCGATGTCCACCATGCAGTCGGTCTCGTCCATGACGATCATGCCGCCCGAGCCCATCATGGAGCCGACCTTGGTGAGCTGGTCGAAGTCCACCGGCAGGTCGAGCAGGTTTTCCGGGATTACCCCGCCCGAGGGGCCGCCGGTCTGCACCGCCTTGAACTTCTTGCCGTTGGGGATCCCGCCGCCGATGTCGAAGACGATCTCCTTCAGGCTGATCCCCATGGGGACCTCCACCAGTCCGGTGTTGTGGACCTTGCCCACCAGGGAGAAGACCTTGGTCCCCTTGCTGCCGCCCCAGGGGTTCTCGGAGACGTCTCCGGTGCCGATGGAAGTGAACCACTCGGCGCCGCGCAGGATGATCGGGGGCACGTTGGCGTAGGTCTCCACGTTGTTCAGGTTGGTGGGACGGTCCCACAGGCCGTGCTCGACGGTGTGGATGTACTTGGCGCGCGGCTCGCCGGGCCGGCCCTCCATGGAGGCCATCAGGGCGGTGGACTCGCCGCACACGAAGGCCCCGGCGCCCCGGTGGATGCCGACGTCGAAATCGAAGCCCTTATCGAAGATGTTCTTTCCCAGAAGGCCGTACTCGCGCGCGTCGGCGATGCCCTTTTCCAGACGCTCGGTGGCCAGGGGGTACTCGTGGCGGATGTAGATGTAACCCCGGCTGGACCCGATGGCGTAGGCGGCGATGGCCATGCCTTCCAGCACCGAGTGGGGATCGCCCTCGATGATGCTGCGGTCCATGTAGGCGCCGGGGTCGCCCTCGTCCGCGTTGCAGACCACGTACTTGGGCTCGCCGGGAGCCTCGCGGCAGGTCTTCCACTTGACGCCGGTGGGAAAGCCGCCGCCCCCGCGGCCGCGCAGCCCGGAGGCGATCAGCTCCTTGACGACCTCCTCGGGTTTCATCTCGGTGAGCACCTGGGCCAAGGCCTTGTAGCCGCCCCGGGCGATGTACTCATCGATCACCTCCGGGTCGATGAGGCCGCGGTTGCGCAGGGCCAGCAGGCGCTGCTTTTCGAAGAAGCCGATATCGCTCATCTTCGGGACGGCGGCCTTTCCCGCCGGCGGCGTGTACATGAGCCGCTCGACCGGCCGGCCCTTGAGCAGGTGCTCCTCGACCAGGTGGGGGATGTCCTTCTCACCGAGACGCTGGTAGAAGATCTCGTCCGGCTGGACCACCATGACCGGCCCCTGGGCGCAGAAACCGTTGCACCCGGTCATGACCACGGCCACCTCGGAAGAAAGCCCGCGCTTTTTAAGCTCGCGCTCCAGGGCGTCCTTGATCTTGTAGGAGCCGCTGGAAACGCAGCCGGTTCCGGCGCAGAGCATCAGGTGCATGCGGTAGCCGCCCGGTCGTTCTCCCACTCTGGCCTTGCTCTCTTTGGTCTTTTGCGGTGTCACGTTCATAACGCTTGCTCGCTCCCCAGTGCCAGGGCGTACTCCTCGACGATGTTGCCCTTCATGACGTGCTCGTCGAAGATCCGGCCCACTTTTTTATCGTCGAGCTCCATGTACTTGATCGGGGCCTGCTCGATCACCTCGACGGTCATCATCGGCTCGCGGCTGCAGAATCCCGCACAGCCGGAGGTGGTGATCACGATGTCGCTGGCGCCCGACTTCTCCACGCAACTCATGACCGCGGCCATGATCTTGCGCGCCCCGGCCGAGATCCCGCAGGTACCCATGTGCACGGTGATCTTGACCCGGCCGGCTCCTTCCCTCAGGGACATGGTTTTCTTCTGCTTCTCCACGATCTTGTCGAGGTCTTCGATTTTCAGTCTGGGCATCGATTGCCTCCGGAAAGGGTGTTAGCGGGCCGGCTCCAGCTTTCTCCGCCGTTTCAGGATCTTGCTCACCTTCAACGAGGAGGTGTCGCCGTACACCTCCCCTCCCACGGTCACCACCGGCGCCAGGCCGCAGCATCCCACGCAGCGCACCGATTCCACGCTGAAGAGCCGATCCCGGGTCGCCTGGCCCTCGTGCTCCAATTCCAGGTCGCGCATGATGTTTTCGAGAATGCGCGTACCGCCCTTGACGTGGCAGGCCGTGCCGGTGCAAACCGAGACGGGATACTTTCCGCGCGGCTGAAGGCTGAATCCCTTGTAGAAGGTGACGATGTGGAAAATGCGGTTCAGGGGCACGTCCAGCTCCACGGATAGTTGCCGGGCCACCTGCTGGGGGATGTGGCGATAGTGCTCTTGCACGTCCTGGAGCATTTCGATCAAGTAGCTCCGGTCGCGTTTCCAGCTGCCGACGATCTCGTCCAATTTGGCTTCCTGCGCTTGCATCGCGGTTGCTCTCCCTATTTTGACTCCGCCCCGGTTTTGAGGAACTCATCGCCGAGGCGGGCAAAGTCTTCCTTGCCGATCTTCTCGGCGAAGCCGGGCGTGAGCTCGTCGATCCCCTTGGCCTTGAGATTCTGGGCCAGCTTCTGCGACTGTCCTTCAATCCAGGATTCGACTTCGTCCCGGTTTACCAGCAGGCGGCTCTGGGCGTAGAAGTCGTCGGGACGGACCACCAGGAGCCAGCCCCGCTCGTAGCAGTCCTCGTCGACCAGCGCGGGGTCGTCCAGAACCGCCTGGTTGACATGCGCCACCGTGCCCGCGATAGGAAAGCGCAGGGTCGCCTTGCGGCCGTTGCTCAAAACGGTGACCGCCGGGTCGCCGGGCTTGAACGCATCGTCCGGCTTGGCGTGCAGGGTCAGCTTCTCGACGGGGCCGATCAACTTACGGGCGAAGTCGTCCATGCCCATGCGCACCTGGTCCCGGGTGAGCTTTACCCAGGTATGCCCCCGGGAGTAGAAGCGGTCCTCCACCACGTCGAAGGGCCCGACCTGCTTCGGCAGCTTCCGCAGCCCGGGCGCCAGCGCCAGAAGCGGGTGGGTGCCCAGCTCCTCGAAGAGGCGCTGGTCCACCTCGCACTCCGAGCAGCGGAAGTCGTTGGGGCAAATCTTGTAAGATATCAGCCCCATGCGGGCGTAGCGGCACAGGCGCTGGTCGGAGGCCAGCTCCCGGCGCCAGCGCTCGACGGTCTGCTCCTCCATGTGCATCGCGCCGGTGGGGCAAACGTAAGTGCAGGCCCCGCAGGCGATGCAGGCGTCGGGATCCACGGACCAGGGGGTTCCCACCGCCCGCTGGTTGCCGCGGTCGATGAAGCTGAGCGCGGACGCGCCCACGATCTGGTCGCAGACGCGCACGCACAGGCCGCACAGCACACAGTCGCTCGGCTCGGTGGTCTTGAAACGCGACTTCTCCACTCCCACCGACGCGGCCAGCTCCCGGATCCCGGGAACGTCGGGGCAGCGGGCCAGCATCAGCTCGGCCATTACCCGGCGGTGCTGGCGCACCCGCTCCGTGTCGGTGAACACATCCAGGCCCTCCTCGGAGGGGAAATTGCACGAGGTGACCAGGCGGGTGCGCTTGCCGCGCTTGACCTCCACGATACACATGCGGCAGACGCCGTAGGGCTCCAGCCCGTCCACGTGGCACAGGGTGGGCACCTGGATGCCCAGCGAGCGGATGGCCCCCAGGAGGGGGGAGCGCTGCTCGGCTTTCACGTCCCGGCCGTCTATCTTCATGTTCACTTCCGTCATGGTTCACTCCGGTTTTCGTCGGCGCTTTTCTTCTTTATGGGTTTCTCTTCCGGTTCGCAGAAAGCCTTGACCAGGAAGCTGGCGATGTCGTCGATCTCCAGATCTCCGTTGGCGGCTTGCTGGAGGGTAGCCATGCAGATCGGGCACATGGTGGCCACGCCCAGCCCGTTTTTGTCCTTGAGCTGCCGCACCCGCTTCTTACCGATTTGGTGGGCCATGCCGGGGAACAGCGACTCTATGGGTCCCCCGCAGCAATGGGTCAGGTTCCGGTTGTCCTTGGGCTCCAACACCGTGTAACCCGCTCGCTCCAACAGCTTCCGGGGCTCCTCGACGATGTCTTCGTAACGCGCGTAGACGCAGGAGTCATGGATCGTGATTTCCCCCGCGACCTTGTTGACGGGCCTGAGGGTGTCGTTGGCGGCCAGGACCTCGAGGTAGCTTTTCACTTCGATGTCGAAGCCGTCGATGATGGTCGGGTACACCGAGCGCAGCACGTTGGTGGTATGGGGGTCGATGGTGATCAGCGAACGGACGCCCTGCTCCTTGAGCATGGCATGGACCCGCCGGGCGTGCGCGACGAAGGTTTCGTCCGCGCCCATGTCGAATGCCAGGGCGCCGGCGTAGAGCTCTTTTTTATACAGGTAGCCGAACTCCACCCCGGCCTGCTGCAACAGCCGGGCGATGTCCCGGATGATTCGCCTGAAGCGCCGGTGATCGGCTCTCTTCGGCCTGAACATGATCGCGGACACGTTGAACATCTTGTTAAAAAACCTACCCATGCCCACGAACCTGCCCAGGAAGGAATCCTCCATCTTTCCCATTCGGTTGACCGCCGCCAGCATGTAGGGAAGCAACTGATACATCGAACCGGTATACAGGACCGTCTCGCCGCCCTCGGGGATCTCGAGTTTCTGGGACCACTTGACGGCTTTTCTGTGCGAGATCGGAAACACCGATTTCCTCTTCTTGAGATTGTCCATCATGATGCCGATCACGGCGCCGGTAGGAAGAGGCATAGGGCTTCTCCTTTGCTACAGCTTGTACACTTCTTTGCTGATGTAAGTGCGCAAGAACCTCACGTTCTCGGCGATGTGCACGTCGGCCGTGCAGTTGGCCTCGCACAGCTTGCACAGCAGGCACTGGTAGATGGCCGGAGTGTGTTCGAGCACCTTGTCCTCCAGGCCCAGCAGGGCGTACCTGAAGAGCTTGCGGGGCAGCAGGTCGATCTCCACGGGGCACACGGCGCTGCAGACGCCGCAGTTCATGCACTCCGTCGCGTTGAACTCCTCCGACGCCGTTACCTTCTCGATAAAAGCCGGGTTCACCTTGGCCATCGCCGTCACTCCTTTACTTCTTCTCAACCAGCGCGTACTGGAAGTAGTCGTCCTCGGGTTCCTTGACGTCCTCGATGAAGCCGTACTTCCTGGCGGCCATGACCCAGTACATCACCTCGTGTACGGGTGAGCCCATGGCCTCGGCGATCTCCGGGACGGTCCGGGGGCCCTCCCGCAAGGTGGCCAGCACCAGGTCGCGCATGAGCATTTCCTCTCTCATCACCTCGCGGGGATCTCGTAGCCGGTCATCCATTGCGGGCCTCCATGGCGTCGATCATCGCCCGTATCTGCCGATCGGTGTAGCCCCTGACTCCCAGCGCGCCCTGGGGACAGGCGGGCACGCAGCAGCCGCACCCCTTGCACACCGCCGCGTTGATCTCGGCGACCTCCTTCTCACCGGAGCCGATCTTCCCGATGGCGGAGTAAGGGCAAGATTCGACGCATTTGTCGCACCAGGTGCAGGCCTGCTTGTCCACCACGGCGATCAGCGGCTCCAGCTCCACGTAGCCCTTCTTCAAAAGGGCGGCGCTCTTGGAGGTGGCGGCCAGGGCCGAGGCCACGCTCTCGGCGGAGTTGCGGGGGGCCTGGGCCGTCCCGGCGATGAAGACCCCGTCGATGACCGTCTCCACCGGCCGCAGCTTGGGATGGATCTCCTTGAAGAAGCCGTCCAGCCCGAGCGGGAGCTTGAGGACGTCGTTCAGGGGCTGGTTGGGGCGGGGTTCCATGGCGGTGACCAGGACCACCAGGTCGCTTTCGATGTCGAGCTCCTCGCCGTTGGTCAAAACATCCTTGACCAGGATCCGGAAGCACCCGTTGGACTTTTCCACCCGGGGGGGCTCGTCGTCATCGAACTTGATGAACAAGGCTCCCTTCCGGCGAGCCTCCTGGTAGAGAAGCTCGTACTTTCCGTACGTGCGGATGTCCCGGAAGAGATGGAACTGGTGCAGCCCCGGGGACAGATCGTGCGCGATGGAAGAGGCGTGCATGGCGGCGTTGCAGCAGTATCGCGAGCAGTAGTCGTTCGGATTCTCTTTCTGGGAGCTTCCCCGGCTGCCGACGCAGTAGATGTAGCTCACGTTGCCCACCGGCTTGCCCCGGTAGGTGAGATCGCCCTCGCACTGGTCGAGTAGCTGCTTGAACTCGGGCAGCGTCAGCACGCCGTCGGTGCCGTAGGCGTACTCGCCGTCCGCGGGCTGGTAGGAGTTGAAGCCCGTGGTAACTATGATAGCGCCCACGTTGAGGGGGATCGACTCGCCCTTGACGTTGAGCTTGACGGTGAAGTCGCCCACGCTCCCGGACTTCTCTGTAAGCTCCGCCTGGGTGTAGATCTGGACGTTTTCCCTCTTCTGGGCCTCCTCGACGAGATTCGCGATCAACTCGCTGCCGCGCCGATCGTGGGGATACATCCGGCCCATTTCGGCCACCCGGCCGCCGATTTTGTCGGTCTTCTCGGCCACGTAGACGCTGATGCCCAGGTCGGAGAGCGCCAGGGCCGCGCGCAGCCCGGAGATCCCCGCCCCGACCACCAGTGCCCGGGGGACCGTGTCGATCCTGGTCTTCTGAAGGGGCTCGGTGAGGCGCGCCTTGGCGATCCCCGCCTTTACCATGTGGACGGCCTTCTCGGTGGCCTTCTCGGGGACGTCGGTGTGGGCCCAGGAGCACTGCTCCCGCAGGTTGACCTGGACGTACAGGTATGGATTCAGCCCGGCTCGCTCGGCCACGCCGCGGAAGGTGAACAGGTGGAGGGTCGGCGAGCACGAGGCCACCACCATGGCATCCAGTTTCTGCTCCCGGATGTCGTCGATCATCTCCTGCTGGGCCGCGTCGGAGCAGGCGAACATGGTGGTCTTGGCCACCACCACGCCCTCTTCGTGCTTGATGGCGTCTTGGACTCGCTCGCAGTCCACGTAGTCGGAGATATTGCCCCCGCAGTAACAGATGTAGACGCCGATTCTCCTTTCGCTCATCTCTTCACCTTCTCGACGTGGGCGGCGGCCAGCGCCGCGGCCGCACCGGAATGCAGAATGGTGTCGGGGATGTCCATCGCCGCCGCGGCCGAGCCGGCCACGTACACCCCCTCGATGCTGGTGCGGGCCGGGCTGTGATCCTCGTCGACCTCCTTGACGTAGTGATGGGCGTCGGACGCCAACTCGCCGCCGGCGAAAAGGGCCAGGGCGTCTTGGTTGGGCAGCAGTCCCACGGAGAGGACCACCAGGTCGTGCTCGGTCTGGGCCAGTTTCCCTCCGCCGGCGATGTCCTCGTAGTGAAGGGTTAGATTCCCGTCGTCGGCCGGTTCCACCCGGCCCACCTTGCCCTTTACGAACTCGACACCCATGGCCTTGGACTGCTGGTAGAACTCCTCGAACCCCTTGCCGAAGGCGCGCACGTCGATGAAGTAGATGGTCACGTCCGCCAGGGGCAGGGCCCCCATGAGCAGTTGGGCTTGCTTGATGGTGTACATGCAGCAGACCCGCGAGCAGAGCGGGTTGTCCACCTGGCAGTCGCGCGAGCCCGTGCACAGGATGTAAGCGATGTTGTCGGGCATCTTACCGTCTCCGGGCCGGAGCACGGTGTTGTACGGGCGGGTCGGGGAAAGCAGCCGGTCCATCTGCATGGCGGTAATCACGTTCGGGAAACGACCGTAACCGTACTGGACCTTGCCGACGGGGTCGAAGAGATCGAAGCCGGTCGAAACTACCACCGAGCCCACCTCCAGCGTCTGATTTTCGTCGCGCATGCCGAAGTCGATGGCGTCGGCCGGGCAGGCGCTGATGCACTGGTGGCACTCACAGCACCCGCCGCAGTCGATGCATCTGGCCGCGTTCTCGCGGGCGGTTTTCTCGTCGAACCCGAGCTCCACCTCGTTGAAGCCGCCCCGGCGCTCCTCGACTAAGAGCTTGCTCCGCCCGCCGGGCGGGGCCGGGGTGTATTGATCCTGGCGCCCGAGCACGGTCTGTTTGTCGACTGCGGGCAGGTTCAGGCCGACTTCCTCAGGTATCCTCTGCTTGCCTCTCAGGAAGCGATGAATACATTCGGCGGCCCGGGTGCCGGTGCCGATGGCTTCCACCACGGAGCTTGGGCCGGAGACCACATCGCCGCCGGCGAAGACTCCGGGCAGGCATGTCTCCAGCGTCCGCGCATCCACCGCGAGCGTTTTCGATATCGTTATTCGCAGGTCCTCTCGGCCTTTCCCCGGGTCCGCCTCCTGATCCACGGCCATGATGGCCAGGTCCGCCTCCATGGATCCTGTGGTTCCCCCGGGCACGCCCGGCAGGGTCCGGCCGCTTACGTCCCGCTTCCCCGGTTGCACGTCCAGGCTTTCCACCCGGGCCAGCTTGCCGTCCGCTCCGACCAACCTGGCGGGGGCCTTGAGGAACTGGATCGTTACCCCTTCCTCGACGGCGTCGGTGATGGCCCACTCCACGCTGGACATCTCCTCCCGGCTGCGGCGGAACTGCACCACCACCCGCTTGGCCCCGAGTCGGCGGGCCGTGCGGGCGCAGTCGAGGGCGATTACGTACCGGCCACCTCCGGCAACCAGAACGGTCTTGCCGGCCAGGCTCGGTTTTGTGCCGGAAGCCGCCAACCTGAGGAACTGGACGGCTCCGGTCACGCCTTTCAGGTCCACCCCCTCGATTTCGGGCTGCTTGTCCCTGGGGGTACCGCTGGCCACGAATACAGCCTGAAATCCCTTTTTTCGGAGCTCCGCCGGGTCTTCAACTCGCTCGCCGGTCCGGATCTCGACTCCCCGGGCGGTCACGTTGGCTATGTCACGCTCCAATACCTTCGGGGGCAGCCGGAAGGGTGGGATGAGCCTGAGCATACCTCCCGGTTTCTCCTGGGCCTCGAAGACGGTTACCGGGTAGCCGAGCCGGGCCAGGTGATACGCAGCGGTTAGGCCGGCCGGGCCGGATCCGACCACGGCCACCCGCTCTTGGTGCTTCTTCTCGGCGGAGCCGGGCTTCGGCTGCGGATGCTTTTGGTAGTAGCGATCGGCGGCGAAGCGCTTGAGCTTGCGGATGGGCAGCGCGCCCTCCAACTCGCCCCGCGTGCAGGCCCGCTCGCAGGGGGCATAGCAGACTCGGCCCAGGGTGCCCGGAAAGGGGACCGCCTCCAGGATTAGCTCCTGGGCCTCGTCGAACATACCGCTGCGGATCAGGGAGACGTACCCGTGGGCCTTTACCCCGGCCGGGCACGCCTGCGAGCAGGGCGAGGTGCCGTGCCTCTCGACCACCGCCTTCTTGGGAACCGCCTGGGCAAAGGGAATGTACACCGCCCTGCGGGCCACCATGTCGAAGTTGAACTGGTCCGGCACCGCCACCGTGCAGGCCTGCTCGCATTTCTGGCAACCGGTGCACTGGTCGAAGTTGATGTAGGTGGCCTTGCGGTTGAGTTGCGCCTGGAAGGTTCCGCGAGGTGTCTTGCCGATGTTGCCCACCTCGGTGCAGACCATGGTGGTTACCTGCGGGTGATGGAAGGTAGAGGCCATCTTCGGCGTGGCGATGCAGCTGGCGCAGTCCAGCGTGGGAAACACCTTGCTTAGCAGGATCATCTTGCCGCCGATGGTGGGTTCTTTCTCCGCCAGGACCACCGAGTAACCCATGTCGCCCAACGTGAGCGCGGACTCCATGCCCGCGGTTCCTCCCCCTACAACCAGGACGTCGTAGTCCATGTCAGCCTGCTTTCCTTGTCGGTCCAAGCCCCTTGAGGGCATCGAAGAAACTTTTCATGTGCTTTTGGAAAGACTCGGCGCATACCGAGCAGACAGCCGCCATCTTGAGGCGCTCGGGCTTGATGTCGTTTTCTCTCAGCAGGTTCTGCGCCTGGTCCACGAGCTTCGCGGTCCTGCCCGTGCAGTCGGGAACGAAAGGACAGTCGGTCCCGTCGGCCGCGACGAATACTCCGTCGAAGCCGTGCCCAAGCGCGTACAGGATCCAGTCCGGCCGGATGCCGCTGGAGCAAGGCAGAGGAATGGAGATGGCGGTGGGTGGGTAATGCATGTGCGAGCTACCCGCCAGGTCTATGCCGATGTCGGAGATGGACTCCGTCGAGAACACGAGAATCCTGGGGCGGAATCCCTCTCCGGCAGCGCCACCGCCCTTCTCCATGGTCACTTTCCTCTCTTGACTAAGATGCGCCAGAAACCGGCATCCTCTATCGTGCCGAGATATTCATGGCCCCTCTTCTTGGCCCACCTGGGAACGTCCTTGTTGGTGCTCTGATCCGAGGAGAGCAGCTCCATCACCTGGCCTACCTCCACCGTGGTGATGCCCTTCTTGACTTCCAGCAGGGGACCGGGACAGGCCGTCCCGCGGGCGTCTACCTGCTTGTCGGCTTTGATTTGTTTCAGCTCTTCCTGGGTTGCCATCTGGTCACCTCTTTTTCAGCAAAAGGTTAAAACGACGTCGGCTTCTTCCGCCTCGTCCACGAACGTAGCCACTCCGCCGCACTCGACACCGTCGATCAGATCCTCTTCCTTGCAGCCCACGATGGAGAAGGCCGCGGAGCATGCCACCAGCTCGGCTTTGGCTTCGCGCAGGATGTCGATGAACTCCGTCAGTGGTTTGGGCGCGCCCTCGAGCTTGATCTTCTCGGCGCCGCCCTTGCGGATGATGTTCAGTCCGCTCATGGTGAAAAACACCATCAGCTCCATGTCCATGGCAATAGCGCCGGCGCCCAGCATAAACGGGGGAAAGGCCTTCTGGGGCTCATCCGATCCACAAAAGATAACCATCTTCTTAGCCATCGTCTCTCTCCTTAATTCAATAGCGTTGGTTGTAATACAGGTTTTGATATCTATCCTGTCTCGAATATATCATTTCTCGCATATGCCATTGCGTTGCCGTCTACTACATCCTTGACGGAATTGTCAAGCCAATACGCCGGCCCCAATCTCCCTTTGGTGCCCCTACGTTTCGATATAACATATTGACTTCCCAAAGGAACTCAATATACGCGGTGCCACTATACTGGTTAGATAATTTACTCGCGGTCCTTTCGCAAGTGTCTAATTTTACACGGGAGATTGGGATCGACCAGAAATTTGCTGGGAGATTTTGGCCGGGGATTTCTCCAGTGTGCCGAACATCTTGATACCAGGCAGGATATTCGAATATCTGGGGGGCGCGGCCGATCACCTGCCCCCGGTGGGGAAGGCCATCTCATCGCAGCGCCAGCATCCCTGCTTTCTTAGATCTCCGCTCGGATCGACTCCCTTGTCGCAGAGCCAACCGTTCCCGTCCTTGTCCTTGACGTACTTCATCGGTCTCGCGGCCTGGTGCGGTACGTAGTCGGGGGTTCTGGGCTCGTTCTTGTCGGCCATGATCTGCCTCCTTGTCTTCTTCCGTTCGTTTTCTTGCGAGTGGAGTTTCTTCATGGTTTCCATGTAACGCTTGAAGTAGATCTGGGATATCTTGGACTGGATGGCGTATCCCATGCAGCAGTCTTTATCCAAGATCCCCTTTAAGGTAGCGGTGCGGATTCTGAGAAGCTCCGATTCCTCCGCGCAGCGCGCGGTGCAGAAATAGGTGCCGAAGGCCGGGGAGACGCAGGAGCCGAACATGGCCCCTGTGGTGAGCTCGTCGATCAGGATGCTTGCCGAGCCGTTTTCGGGGAGCCGGATCGCGACCTTTCCCCCCAGGACAACGTAAAAGTATTCTGTCTTCTCCCCTCGTTCGTAGATCACCTCGCCCGCTTTCAACTTGATCACTTTGGAGGCATTGCTGAGGGCGTCGATCTGCTCAGGAGTCAGAAACTCGAAGACGTGCTGTTTTTTTAAACTTTCAGTATCCATGATTCCTCCCAGGAAGTGGGTGTTCAGACGAAGATGCTTTTCTTTATATGCACGATATGTGCCACGCGGAAACCAAGCGGGAGTCACAAGGGGAAACGCCATGTTGAGGGGATCTCATGCCCACGGGCGCCGGAGGTCGGGTTCCATGGCGGGGTTGCAAACCCGCGACCCACCAGTCACAAGGGTCGCAATTCCAAGTCTCCGTGGTCGATCGATGGAAGGCGTTGTCATCCTCGCCCGGCGAGCCAGCTGGCATAGCTGATCCCGCACGGGCGGAGTATGCGGGAGCGTTGCCCGGGTCGATGGACCGGCATTGCCCGAAGTTGTCGTGCGCCTCGTCTAACCGGCCGTCCCGCCACATTTCCAGGCCGTCTTGAAGCAACCGTTCGATAGCTTCCCGATCGGGGTCTGGTGCCCCCGGCTCCATGATCACTCCCTCGCCATCATCAGAGTGCAGTATCGAGTCTTTCTAGCATTTGGCGTGTCAACCACATGGCCAGTCCCGGCGCTTCTTGTTTTTGCCTAAAATGGCCTACTACATGCCCATCTCGTTATATTTCCTGTTTCCGGTCGAATCCACGGGGTCATTACGGGTCACGGGAGGGTTGCGAAGTCGCGACTGCCTTGACTGCCCGGCCGTGCTGGCGCTATGTTGTGTATTGGGGTTTGTCATGCCAAGCGACAACTCAAAGAAGTCCGAGCCGTTGGAGCCCTTTCTGTCGGAGCCGTCCCCGGAGCGCTTCGAGGCGGTGCTGGCCAGCATCAGCGACGGAGTCTTCACCGTCGACAAGAACTGGCGCATCACCTGTTTCAATCGCGCGGCGGAGGAGATCACCGGCCATACTCGCGCCGAGGTCATGGGCCGGCAGTGCCGCCGGGTTTTGAGATCCAACCTTTGCCCGAGTGCCTGCGCCTTGCGTTACACGATGGACACCGGAAACCCGGTGGCGAGCCTTGTGGCGGAGATCACCGCCCGGGACGGATCGATCGTGCCGGTCAGTATCTCGACGGCCCTCTTTTACAACAAGCAAGGTGAGATCATCGGCGGCGCCGAGACTTTCCGCGATTTGCGCCAGATAGAGAGCCTGCGCAAGCAGCTCGAGCGGGACTACGGCTTCGAGGACATCATTACCAAGAGCGACCGCATGCGCAGCCTGCTGGATATCTTGCCCACGGTTGCCGAGAGCGGCAGCAACGCGCTGATTTGCGGCGAGAGCGGGACGGGCAAGGAGCTTATCGCCAAGGCCATCCACAACCTCAGCAAGCGCAGCCGCGGCCCCTTCGAGGCTCTCAACTGCGCCAACTATCCCGAGACATTGATCGATTCAGAGCTGTTCGGCCACGAGCGGGGCGCTTTCACCGGGGCCACGCGCGCGAGACGTGGACGATTTGCCCGGGCCGCCGACGGCACGCTTTTTCTGGACGAGATTGGAGATCTTCCACTCGTCACCCAGGCCAAGCTGCTTCGAGTGTTGCAGGAGAAGACGTACGAGCCGCTGGGCTCGGCGACAACCGAGACGACAAACGCCCGCATAGTCTCGGCCACCAATCGAGATCTGGAGGCCATGATCGCGGACGGTTTCTTCCGCCGGGATCTCTATTATCGCATCAATGTCATCCGGCTGGACGTGCCCCCCCTGCGCGAACGGATCGAGGACGTGCCGATCCTGGTCAGGCACTTCATCGGCAAGCTTACCCACCAGCACGACAAGTACATCGAGGGCTTGGCGCCCGAAGCCCTGAGGCTTCTCATGGGCTACTCGTTTCCCGGCAACGTGCGTGAGCTCGAGAACATAGTCGAGCATGGCTTCGTGCTTAGCCCGGGGCCCTTGATCGGGCTGGGCCACCTGCCCGGGCAACTGCGCTTGACCGGCAACGAACAAGACGGTGTCGAGAGCCTGGACGACTGCGAGCGCAGGATCTTATTGGATGCCTTGCGCAAGAACGACTTCAACCGCCTGGCCGCCGCCCGTTCGCTCGGAATGCATAAATCGACCTTTTTCAGGAAGATCCGCCGGCTGGGAATCGAATTGCCGTCCCGGGACGGACGCGCCGCCTCACGGGCCAAGAGCGACGAGTAGCATTTACGCAAATCAACCTGCTTTCCAGGGTCGCACAACTGAGACTGTTTCCGGTTCGCAATCGCTGTTATTTCAGCCGGGTGGTTTGTCATTGGAATAACTCGCCTGAAATTCAACCGGTTGTGCACGCACGGTCAACGCTGGCACGCTGTCTGCGTTATCATTTAGCCAGAGAGTGACTTTAAAAAAGAAAGGAGAAAGCCATGAGTGAGAAGGCTGCTGGCGCTGCGACGAGATGGCCTTCCCGGCCGGCGGCCGGTAGATCGACCGCCCATTCGCTCACCCACCCGTGAACTTCCTCCGCGGGGCCTTTTTCAAGATCATCTTGAAAAGCATCGGTAAGTTACCTGTCATCCGGGGTAACCAGAGCCGCGGAGGTATTTATGAGCAACACGAAAAGAGCCATGATCTAACTGGATTGGCTTGGGCGAGCTAGCCGCGAGTAGATCCCGGAAGGCTAAACCTATCGCCGCCCAAGTGGTGCAGGGTTGGGTGCTTTTCTATGTCCAGGTGACCGTCTTTCATCAGGCCCTTCTTGTATTCAACCAAAACGGCTTCAACCAGGGTTAGTGAAGTGCCATCCAGTTGAAGTTCACCGATCAGTTTGCACTCCAAAAAAGCCACGCAACATGCCAACCTGGGAGCTTGAACCTGTTTGGATGGAAGTGTCTCAATACCAGCATCACTGAGCTTGTTCGAGTCGTTGCCGCTTTTTCTTCCACAGATCATGACCGTGTCCATGGCATCTGCGGTGGGAATGTTGATCACGCACGAGCCCGTAGCCATGAGGTTTTTGTAGGTCTTGTGACTTTCGCCAATGCGCAAGGCAAAGCGGGGTGGTTCCTTGCTGGTGGGTGTAGCCCAGGCAACGGCGCAGGCATTGGGCACATTTCCGTCGGTGGTGGACACCAGGACGGTCGGCCCATGGCCGATGAGTCGGTAGGCTTCTCTCAATTTCTGGATTTCGAGTTCCATGCTTGACCTCCATAATCAGTGATATTGGGAAACGTGAGCTGACTCCGTTTCGGTTAGTCATAAGAGCAGCAGGCTCGCCGCCATTACCGCCATGCCGGCGATCAGGCCGTAGATGGCCAGGTGGCCCCGGCCGTACTCCCGGGCCGCGGGAAACAGCTCGTCCAAGGAGACGAACACCATTACCCCGGCCACCGCGGCAAGCAGGACACCTAAGGTGGTGTCCGTGAAGAAAGGCCTCAGGAGCAGATAACCGATCAGCGCTCCCAGCGGCTCGGCCAGTCCGGAAAGGAAGGAGAGCCAGAAGGCTTTCTTGCGACTGCCGGTGGCGAAGAAGACCGGCACCGAGACGGCGATTCCCTCGGGGATGTTGTGAATGGCGATGGCGCCGGCGATGGAGACGCCGATGGCCGGATCGGAAAGCGTGGAGATGAACGTGGCCATACCCTCGGGGAAGTTATGCACCGCTATGGCTATTGCCGCCAGTACTCCCATGCGCATTAAGCGTTTCTGTCCCACGGATTCGGACATTTCCTCGATGGCCCGCGCCTCGTGAGGATTTTCATAGGAGGGAATCAGGCGGTCGATCAAACCGACGACCAGGATCCCGCCGAAGAAGCTGCCGGTGGCCAGCCAGGTGCCCATCGACTCCCCGAGGGTTTCTGACAGGGTGTGCTGCGCTACTGCCAGCAGATCCACGAAGGAGACGTAGATCATCACCCCGGCGGAGAACCCCAGCGATGCTGCGAGGAATGCCTTGTTGGTACGCTTGGTGAAGAAAGCCAGGGCGCTGCCTATTCCGGTCGACAGGCCCGCCAGCAGGGTCAGAGAAAACGCCAGTAGCAGGTTTTCGTGCATCCCGCCCCATATACACCATTCGTACGGAGGTCGACAAATCAGTGGATCGGCCGGTAGAGCGTATGAAACACCTGAGACATTGGCTCGAGTTGGAAAATGAGGACTACCGCACAAATTGGTGAGAAATGGCGGTTAGACTTTCACCCACCTGGTCTTGAGCACGTAAGCGACTACGATGCCGGTCAAAAACGCCACGGCCAGGTTGAAGACCAAGGTCAGGCCTAGCATCAACAATACCACGAAGAAGTCCTGGCGACCTTCCAGGTCCTGGATCATCAGGGCCAGCTGGATGCCGGTGAAGGTCAAGAGGACACCGAGGATGGCAAGCGGCATCAGGCGCAGGACCGGGACCAGGGCTTCGCCGAAGAGCAGAGCCAGGACTACGAAGGCACCCCCTATAATGATGTTGCTTCCGGCCGTGCGGGCGCCGAAGCGGTAGTGGGCGGCCAGGCCGCCAGCGCCGTGGCACATGGGCATGCCGCCGAAGAAGAACGCCGCGACGTTGGCCAGGCCCTGGCTCAGGGTCACCGCGCGGGCGGTGACGCGCCTGGCGTCGTCCTTGAAGTACTCGTGGGACAGGTCGGTGTTGGAGAGGATGGCGTTGCCGATAGTCATGGGCAGTTGGGGCAGGACCACCAGCGGGATCACCCACAAGAGCACTTCCCACTCCGGCCAGCCGTAGGGGAGGGGCTCGGGAAGGTGAAAGCCCCACTGGAAGTTGGTCGTGTCCAGGGGGTGGCCGAAGATCAGGCCGGCTATTATACCCAGCGCGACGATGACCAGGGCGGCGGGGATCTTCTTGTTCTCCAGGAGCACGAAGGTCAGGATCAGGCCGAAAACTCCGATGATCAACCCCAGGCCAACCGGCCCGACGCTATGGACGGCCAGACCCGGATCCTCGTTGGCGATCAGCTTGAGGCCCTTGGTCAAGAGCACCACGCCCAGGGCCAGCTGGACGCCGCGAACGGCGCTCTTGGGCGTGTATTTGCGGATGATCTCGATCAGGCCGGTCAATCCCAGCAGCAACAGGATGGCGCCCATCCACAGACCCGCCGAGGTGATTTGCTGGGCGCTAAGGCCGGCGGCGATGGCGTAGGCGCCGATGACCTTCATGGGCTGGATGGCCGTGGGGACGCCGAAGTAGGCACCGGAAAGAAGATAGAAGAGCCCCACCAGCAAAAAGACGCTGGTGGCCTGAAGATCGCACAGGACGATCATGCCGATGGCCAGGGGGAGCAGGGTGCCCAGGTCACCCAGGGAGCCGGCCACCTCCACGTGGTCGAAGCGGAACGTTCTTTTGGCCTGGCCGGTCATCGTTCTGGTATAGCTAGACCCTCGCCGAAAAGAAGAATCCCTGGTTCTTGCTGGGGTTTTCGGGCATGAGGCGCACCGAATCGCCCCCGATTTGGCCTATTCCTGCCAGAAACGCCCCTCATGAGCAT
>JAUXGL010000069.1 GCA_030622135.1 Deltaproteobacteria bacterium | reverse complement strand
CGGAGAGCCGTGTGCGGGAGATCCGCATGCACGGTTCGGAGGGGGGAGGGTCCGGGTAACCGGACCTTCCTACCCCTATCGGCAAATTCCTATCGATGCCCGGGGTTCACCAGAAACTACCCTCGTAACTCCTTGATTTATCGAGATCCGTGATCTGTGAGGGAGTTTCTGTCTTGACTGGTCCGCCTGCGGGCGGCGGCGGGGTTATTGGGAACTTACGTACGAAGCTGTTGCGAGGCGCTTGTTTGTATCGACTTGCGTGTGCATATTTTGGATAAAATTCCTTGACATTTCGGGTGATTTTCTCTAGAACCAGTCGTCCACGCGCTAAGGTAAGTGGAATGTAGAGGAATTTCGTTATGACGACCGTGCACGCAAAGAAGGGTCAGGTCAAGCAGCGCTGGCTGTTGGTGGATGCCCAGGATCGGGTGTTGGGCAGAATGGCCACGGAAGTGGCCAGCCTGCTTAGAGGCAAGCGCAATCCCAATTTCACCCCGCATGTAGATACGGGTGATTTCGTGGTGGTGGTCAACGCCGAGAAGGTGAAGCTCACCGGCAAGAAGTGGGAAAAGAAGATGTACTACGACCACTCGGGTTATACCGGGGGTCTGAACGCCCGGACGGCGGAGGCGGTGAGAGCCAAGCATCCCACCGAGATCATTCGCAGGGCGGTGAAGGGGATGCTTCCGAAGGGGCCGCTGGGGTATGAGACGATCCGCAAGCTGAAGATTTATGCCGGCCCCGATCATCCCCATGAGGCCCAGCAGCCCGAGAAGATCGAGATCGAAGGGAAGAAGGCATGATTGAAGAGAAACAAGGTTGGTACGCAACCGGCAAGAGAAAGAGCGCCATCGCCAGGGTTTGGCTCCGGACGGGCAGTGGGACTGTCACCGTCAACCGGCGGCCGATGGATGAATACTTCGGACGCGCGGTCTTGAAGATGATTCTTCAGGAGCCGTTCGAGCTCACCGAAACCCACGGCAAGTTCGATGTTTTGGTCAATGTATGCGGCGGCGGGCTGGCCGGGCAGGCCGGCGCCATTCGCCACGGCATCACCCGCGCATTGCTGCGGATGGATCCCGAGCTGCGAGCCACGCTGAAAAAGGCCGGGATGGTCACCCGCGATTCCCGGGTGAAGGAACGCAAGAAGTGCGGCCAGCCGGGCGCCCGCAAGCGCTTCCAGTATTCCAAGAGATAGATTCGGTTCAGTTCTATTCGATCGGGGGTGCGTCCCAGGTGGGATCGGTGTACTCGTCTTCCCACTCCTGGGGCCGTAACTGGCCTGCGTTGATCTGTCGCTCGATGATCGCAATGAGCGTGTCGCATACCTTTGGATCGATTTGGCTGGTGCGCAGTTCCTGCAATATGCGGATGGCTTCGTGGTTGTCCACGGCGCTTTGGTAGGGCCGGTCGGAGGTGACCGCGTCGTAGGTGTCGGCGGCGTTGATGATCCGGGCGCCCAGGGGGATCTCGTCGGCCTTCAGCCCGTCCGGGTATCCGGAACCGTCTACCCGCTCGTGATGGTGCAGGACGATGGGTCGCACCGGCTGGAGAAAATCGATCGGCTCGATGATCTTGTCGCCCTGGACGGGATGCTGCTTCATGATCTGGCGTTCTTCGTCGCTCAGTTTTTCTTTTTTCGCTAAAATTCTTTCCTGGATGCCTATCTTGCCGATGTCGTGCAGGATGCCGGCGTAGCGCAGCACGCGCAGCTCGTCGTTTTTCAAGCCCAGCTCCTTGCCGATTGCCAGGGCGACGTTGGTCACCCGCATGGAGTGGCCGCGGGTGTACGGGTCCTTGGCGTCGATTGAGTTGGCCAGTGCGCGGATGGTCTCCAGGTAGCCCCGCTCCAGGCTGGCCACCAGCGCCTTGTTTTCCTCGTCGTAGTCCAATAGCTGGTGGGACATGTAGTTGAAGGTATGGGCCAGCTCCCCGATTTCGTTCCGGGTTGAGATGTCCAGGGTATGGCCGAACTTGCCGCGGGCGATGGCCAAAGCGCTGGTGACGCATTTACCGATGGGCCGGGTGATGCCGAAGGCGAAGAGCACGCCCAGACCGATGGCCAGGGCCAGGCTGACCAGCACGACGGTGATGACCTGG
Organism: Deltaproteobacteria bacterium; assembly: GCA_030622135.1. Taxonomy (GTDB): domain Bacteria; phylum Myxococcota; class B64-G9; order B64-G9; family B64-G9; genus JAUXGL01. The sequence continues at coordinate 21,521 of JAUXGL010000069.1, read as the reverse complement.
AACGTCATTGTTCGGGTGGCCGCATAGGCCTCGTCGAGTGGCTCGATGGAGATCATCAGCCAGGCCGGTCGCGCCAGGGGGGCAAAGGCGGCCAGCAATTCCATTCCCTTGCCGACGGTGATGGGCCGTGCGCCCGATACCCGGGGAATGGATACGTCGCCTCCCTGGGGTGCCAGGATCCGGGCCAGCAGAGTGGGCAATCCCTGGGGATCTTTCATCCGGTCGGTCAGGCCGCCGTGGTGGGCGATGAGGAGACCTTGCGAGTTTATCAGCAGAACCTCGCCGCGCTGCCCTACCCGCATCTTCTTGACCACTCCCTGTAGCGGCGCCAGCGATACCTCCATGCCCAGGAAGGCGGCGTCGGTCGTATTGAGCTTGAAGGCCATGGCCACGGCCTGCTCGTCCCGGGGCGGGATGGATAGGTCCGGGCGGGCCGGCCGGTGGATGGTGTAGGTGTTGGAAAATGCCACCGACTTGGGGGAGTCTTGGCCGAAGTGGATGGCGGAAACCTGGGAGTGATGGTCGGCCAACTCGCTGGGCAGGATGCGGTTCATATCGAAGGCGAGTAACCCGGGCAGCCTGCGGCCGGCGGCGTCGTAGAACGCAATGATGTTCACCTCCGGGCGTTTCTGCAGGATAAAGGAGAGCAGCTTCTGCCGCTGGCCCACGTTCATGGCGGCCACGCCGAGATTGGACACCAGCAGATCTACATCGTCGATGATGTTGTCGAAGAATGAGGAAACCGCCCGGCCGGCGTGGTCGGCCCGCTCCTGCTGTAGTTCCCAGGTGAGGGTTTTTAGCGTGGAGATGCTTGACTCGATCAAAATGAAGCCGGTTACGGTGATCGGAGCCGCGGTCAGGAACACCAGCATCAGGGTGATGATTCTGAAGAGCTTCATTTATCCTTGCCGAGAGAGCGCAGCACTTTTTCGAGGAGTTTCGCCAGTTTCTTGGGTCTGAACGGTTTGTTGATGTAGTGATCCGGCCCCAGGTTCGGGTGGTCGCCGAGAATATGGGATTTCGATATGGCCGACATGAGCACCACGGGCACTTGGGCGCGCTCCCCGCTCAGGCGGATGTTGCGGATGACCTGGAGGCCGTCCACCTTGGGCATGAGGAAGTCGATGACCACCAGGTCGATTTTTTCTTTAATGAACACGGCCAGGGCTTCCTGGCCGTTCTTGGCTCCGATGACTTCGACTCCCCGGGCCTCCAGCATGTCGCTGACCATTTTGCGGATGGGTGTGTCGTCGTCGCAGACCAGGGCTTTGAGGGCCATCTTTATTTTCCTTTGTCTTGCGGTCGCGGGGGCACGGGTTCGTCCGTGCCCCCATCGGTGGCAGTGCGCAGGGTGAACTGACGGGACCGGGATGCGCGTCCTACCAGGCCCTGGGAATCGACCGTCCGGGTGAACCAGTGGTAACTTCCGTCCGCCAAGCTGGAGCGTAACAGGTAGGACGTGTTTGCGGTGGTCAGCTGCCGGACCGGTTGGAGACCGGCCCGATCCTTGCTGATAAGCAGCACGTATCGGTGGGCGCCCTCGACCGGTTTCCAGCTGAAGTAGATCGAGGAGGTGACCAGGATGGACCTGTTGACGGGGAGAACCGGTTGCGGGGGCGGGAGTTGCTGGCGGGCTTTTTCCGGCTCCTTCCCGGGCTGCACCCGGACCGCGTAACCGCGTTTTACCGTGGTGCTCTTCTTGCCCGCGGTTACCTTCACGCCGTCGCCTTCCATGACCTCGACCCGCGTGGTGCCCTGCTTGTCCACCGAGACGGTGAAGCGGTTTTGCTTGGGCCGGCGGTCCAGGCTTTCCTTGCGGGCCATGCGGGCCAGTGCCCAGGTCTCGTCGGCCAGCCGCCGGCAGTCTTTATAAGCCGCCCGCTTACGGGCTTCCTCGGCCGCCTGGAGGCTTTTTTTTGTTTTTTCCAGCTTTTGGGGGGCGTACTCCTCGGCTCCGTCCGCCTGGGCTTGTTGAAGCGCCTGCGTGGCTACCCGGATTGTCATGAGCGCCTGATCGCGTTCTTTCCCGGGAAGCCTGAGAGCGGTGTTGGGCTTCGGCTGGGTTCCCGGTGAGATGTTGTTCAATGCGCGGATCTCGTCTGCCGCTCCCGGGTCGTTAAAGTACTTCTTGGCCAGATCTTCGAGCGTTTGCCCCGGCTGCAACCGGATCTCGGTGGGCACCGAGCCCGACGGCTGTGCCCGGACGGTGAAGGAAAACGATAATACCAGCACGCAAACAAGCAGGTTCAAGGTTCTTGCGATTTCGGTTGTCATCATTGGAACGCAACCTCGCGTTTATTTACGCTGGCCTCGGCCGACGGCGTTCGGATTCGGAACTCGGATTCGGGTTTTTCCAGAGCGTCCAACTCGGCCTCTACGCTTCCTTCAATTAGGGTGAAGGTGGAACGGATGGCCTTGTTGTGCTGCTCGATGCGGAGATCGGTGACCGAGACGAGGGTTTCCGGTCCCACCTTGAGCACGCCGCCCTGGTCGAACTCGATGGCGGCGAAGCTGTCGCGCAACGTGCGCAGCTTGTCGCCCATGGCCAACTCCATGTCTTTTTGGGCCTGGATCCATTCCATGGATCCGGCGCGTTTCATCCGCACATTCCCTTCCACGAAGAGAACCGTGGCGGTGCGCAGCCCCGCCTCGACCTTGGTGCCGGTGCCGTCGGGGTGTTGGCCGTCGTGCGCGTCCTTGCCGCAGGTGCATGCGGACAGGAGCAAAACCAGCCAGAGTCCTGGGGTAAGTTTTTTTACCATCAGTCAGGATGTTAGGAAAAACTGCCTTTGTTGGCAAGTATTGAAAAAAATATTGACTTTTGTTGTCGGCTTCGGTTTTCCTCAGGAGTGCATCCTCTAATTCCACAAGATCCCCCTCGAATCACGGCAGTTGGAGCTACCATTGCCCGGGAGGTACGCGTAAGGTGACGCAGAAACAGACCAAGTTTATCTTTGTGACCGGCGGGGTGGTCTCGGGCCTGGGCAAGGGAGTGGCATCCGCCTCGATCGGAGCGCTTCTGGAGAACCGGGGGTTGAAGATCACCATCATGAAGATGGACCCGTACATAAACGTGGATCCCGGCACCATGAGTCCCTATCAGCACGGGGAGGTGTTCGTCACCGACGACGGGGCGGAGACGGACCTGGATCTGGGACACTACGAGCGATTCACTTCCGCGACCATGGGCCGCGTCAACAACTGCACTACCGGCCAGGTGTACGAGACGGTAATCGCCAAGGAGCGCCGGGGCGAGTACCTGGGAAATACCGTCCAGGCCATTCCCCACCTAACCGACGAGATCAAGGCCCGGATGCACAAGGCGGCCGAGGGAGTGGACGCAATCATCGTGGAGGTCGGGGGCACCATCGGTGACATCGAGGGACTGACCTTTATCGAGGCCATCCGGCAAATGCAAAGAGACGTCGGGCGCGAGCATACCCTCTACATCCACTTGACCCTGGTTCCCTATATTGGAGTGGTGGGCGAGATGAAGACCAAGCCCACCCAGCATAGCGTCAAGGCGCTGAGGGAGATGGGGATCCAGCCGGACATCATCATGTGTCGTTGCGAGAAGCCGCTGGACAAGGATATCAAGGACAAGATCGCCCTGTTTTGCTCCACCAACCCGGAGACGGTGTTCGATTGCCCCGACATGGAAACCATCTACGCGGTTCCGCTGATGCTCCACGAACAGGGATTGGACGACAAGCTCGCCGAGATGCTCAACATCTGGTCCCGTGCTCCGGCGCTGGATCGCTGGCGGCGGGTAGTGGACAAGCTGAAACAGTCCACGACGGTGGCGCGCATCGGCGTGGTGGGCAAGTACGTGCACCTGATCGACTCGTACAAGAGCCTGCACGAGGCACTCTTGCACGGGGGTCTGGCCAACGGCGGCGCGGTCGAGCTCGTCTACGTGGACGCGGAGAAGCTGACCGACGACGACCCCGGGCCGCTCGCGGACGTAGACGGCATCCTGATCCCGGGAGGATTTGGAAAAAGGGGAACCGAGGGGAAGATCCTGGCGGTCAAATGGGCTCGTGAGAACGGCATTCCCTTTTTCGGAATTTGCCTGGGCATGCAGATGATGGTGGTGGAGTTCGCCCGGAACGTGGTTGGGCTGCAGCGGGCCAACTCCACCGAGTTCGATCCCGACACTTCCCATCCGGTCATCGACCTGATGGAGAGCCAGCGGGGTGTAAAGGACAAGGGCGCCACCATGCGCTTGGGGGCTTATCCCTGCAGGATTGTTCCTAAAAGCCAGGCGGCGCGGGCCTACGATAAGGAGGAGATCTCCGAACGCCACCGGCACCGCTACGAGGTCAATAATGACTACCGGGAAAGGCTTTCAGACGCGGGGCTTTTGTTTGGCGGGCTGTCTCCGGACGGCGAGTTGGTTGAGATGTGCGAGATTCCCGAGCATCCCTGGTTCGTCGGGTGCCAGTTCCACCCCGAGTTCAAGTCCAAGCCCTTCAGTCCCCATCCGCTGTTCGACGCCTTCATCGGCGCGGCGGTCGAGTACAAGAAGGGAGTGAGGGCACATCGATAACATGATGTCGATAATGCCGGTTGGTCCCACGATGACAACTGTTGGTTATGCCGACACTTTCTAAAAGTGTAGGATCCTTGTTCAAGTGGCTCAAGAACACGGTGATTTATCTGTTGGCCCGGATGTTAATGGGATTCGTCCGGCGCCTGAGCTGGAAATCGTCTCTGCGCTTCGGAAGGTGGGTGGGACGGCGAGCGTTCAGACGGGCGAAGCAGGCCCGGGAGACGGTCCTTTCAAACCTGGCCTGGGCCTATCCCGAGATGCCCCTTGATAAAAGGGAAGAACTGGCCCGCGCGGTGTTCGAGCACTTCGGTATGGCCGCCGCCGAGTGCATCAATATCCGCAAGCTGAAGAACCTGACTACCTACGTGGAGATGGAACCCGCCTCCCGGCGCGTGATGGACGACGTACTGTCCCGCGGGCGCGGGGTGGTGTATGTCTCCGCCCATTGCGGAAACTGGGAGCTGATGGCCCGTGCACTGGTCCGTTACGGGTATCCGGTCAACACCATAGGAAAGAAGAGCTACGACCGCCGCTTCACCCGCCAAATCGATCGGTTTCGCCGGGAGGGTGCCGTCCATACCCTCTGGCGGGGAGAGCCCGACCTGCTAAAGCGCATGACTATGGTGCTGAGGCAGGGAAAGTTGATGGGTCTGATCATCGACCAGGACACGAAGGTTCCGGGCGTCTTCGTGCCTTTCTTTAAAAAACCGGCCCATACCCCCACGGCGGCTGCGCTGGTGGCCCGGAAAGCATCCGCCCCCATCGTCACCGGTTTCAGCCACCGACTGCCCCAGGGTGGCTACAGAATCGTAGTGACGGAGTACGTTCCCTCCGGACTAGCCGAGAGCGAGGAGGCCATTTTAGAGGACACCCGGCAATTGACCGCCCGCATCGAGGCCCATGTCCGCGAGCACCCAAAAGAGTGGGTCTGGATGCACAAACGCTGGAAGACCCGCCCCGCACCCCCGGCATAATTCCCCGAGTGAAGTTCAAAAGTTCCTGTCTTACCTCCACTGTTTCTAGGTACACGTCGATTTTTTCGTACTGTCGCTTTATTGTCCTGACATGGTCCACAGCGCTGCCATCTATTTCGTTGATTTGGTCCTTGCACCCGATGTTATACAGCAGCGCGATGAATTCACGGGCGCACCTCTCCAAAGTGTGGTTTTGATTGCAGCCGACCCATCGGACCAGCCAGCAAATAAACGCATCCTGGGTCAGCTCGCTTGTTGCATCACAGAAGATGTTTGGAGCATCGCCGCATGATGTGAGGGTCTTTTGAATTGTCATCTTTGTACCCTAAATGCTTAGCTTTTCAGAACCACTAACCCAAATTCTGGGGCACCGATCTTCAGGGCTTCATATTCCATTTTCTGAATCAGTGCAATTTTTTCATCTCGAAGCCAGCTTGAACTCCAGGATGGCCACACCTCGCCCGGATCTCAAATTGATCTGTTCACGATTCTGGACGATCCACACGATCTTCTGAACCGTACCTTATTGAAGGTTCGCTGGTCGTCGAGGAGTTCCGCCTTGCCGAGATCCTGGATCCGGACGGAGGATAGGGTGTTCTTGGTTCCATTGAGAACCTCTCCGCTGACCTTCTGCCCGGGCTCGCCGCCGTCCTTATATGGATGTCAAGAAGATTTAGATGCCTTCTTTTTTGCATGTCTCCGATGTGAGACAGCTTTTGCCTTGGAATGCGCCTTCCTTGCAGGAACCCTCAGTGGTGGACTAACCGCAGTGGGTGTGAAGCCCGTCATCTTCACTTCCGCAAGAACATCCTGAGATGATTCTTTTACGTTTCGCCTGTCCCGATAATCAAGTGCCGACGCCTTCTCGACTACAGTGACGTTACCGATTTTATGGCAGCGCAGTTTCCCTTTTTCGATTGCCTTGTACACGGCTGCTCGGGAAACTCCGATGAGATCTGCCGCTTGCATCACACTTATCATCGAGAAGTCCTGTGGGGCTTTGGCTCGTTCGTTTTCGTATTCCGGAGCAAGGATAAGGCCCTGAGCAATACCTGCACGGGTAGCAATGTCGCGTGCCGCTTCATACAGAGGAGATTTCAGGATGCTTCGGTTCACTTGGTTTCTTCCTCGTAGTGCGATCGATCCCGGGCCGATGGCCATTCGGTAGATTTCGAAGTAGCTGATGTTCCTTCTTGCCATTTCCATCAAGGTATCCAGGAACTCTTCCTCTCGATGTTCCAATTCTTCGAGCGACACGGTTTCCCCGGAAAGCAGTGTGTATTTCTTTTCCATCGGGGCTCCCTTCTCTAACGGCTGGTGTTGGGCAACCCAGCAGCATGCGGCGCTGAGTCGTTGCCATCGGTTGACAATTGTATATTAACTCACCGGTTGACAATCGTCAACCTGTTTCTGACTGTATTGGATAACTAACTGGGATTCTACAGGAATTCAGCCTCGCCGGCACGCTCGAAGTAGAGACATTTTTGTCCAAAAACGCTTGCGGTCTGCTGGATGTGGGACTTGAGTTCCTCGACACGACGAGGCTCCACCCCAATCTTGTACCAGTTGTTACGGTCCTCCACGGGATTTTCCTCGGGTTTCAACTCCTCATCGTACCAGAGGCCGAGTAGTTCAATGCCAAGCACTGATATTCCTCCGAACCGGTCTGCGGTCTCGACCACCCATTTCCGGCGGCGGACAACGGTTTACAGCTCTGCGGGGCGGTGGTACCATCGAAGTCCTTGGAGGCGTCTTGAAAGAGGCAATTTACCTCGGCTTGCCATGGGGAGCTTCACTGTTGGCGGCGAGCTGCCTGCTATTCGGTTCCTGCAAGGGTATTGAAGAACCGCCCAAGGACGGCGGGCGGGCGGTTGAAATTGTGTTGGAGGACGTGACCGTCCGGCAATACGACGGTCAGAGTCAGCGCTTCGCATTCGAGGCCAAGAAGCTCAAACTCGACGAGGAGACCGGGGTGCTCGAAGCACCCGAGGGTGTCCGGGGCAGGATTGGAGCCGGGGTTTTCGGAGAAGAGAGGAACGACTAGTGAAGTCGGTTCTAGTGGTTGGGTCGTGCTTGCTGTTGGGTTTCCCGGTCCAGGCAGCGCCTGCCCAGGCCCAGGGAGCCGGGAAGAACCAGGTTCAATCCGCGCCCGTGGACATTCGCTCGGATCGCCTGACCGTCCACCAGAAGGAGCAGCGGGCTGTCTTTTGGGGCAACGTGAAGACCGTTCAGGGAGATCTGGAGATCCGTTGCGATAAGCTCACCGTGACCTATGCCGGCGAGAAGGACGGCGGCTCCAAGGCCGCCGGCGCGAAAGCCGGTGAGGTAAAGCAGATGGTGTTCACCGGATCCGTGTCGATTACCCAGAATAACCGGCGCGGGCACTGCGAGAAGGCTGTTTATGACCGGGTTGCCGGCCGCATCGTTTGCACGGGCAATCCGTGGGTAGTGGAGGGAGATAACCGGATCCGGGGTGAACGCATCGTGTATTTGCTCGAGGAGGACGAAGTGCGGGTGACCCGTCCCCAGGCGGTCATCCGTTTTCCCGAGGAAGACGTGAAGAAAGGTGGTTTGAACAAGTGAACCCGGCTCCTACCCAGAGGCTTAGGGCTCTCGGGCTGAAAAAGTCCTTCAAGGGCCGGTGTGTCGTGGATCGGGTGGATTTCGAAGTGGGCGCAGGAGAAGTGGTTGGCCTGCTGGGCCCCAATGGCGCGGGTAAGACCACCAGCTTCAACCTGGTAATGGGGTTGCTGGAGGCGGATGAAGGCAAAGTGTTCTTCTGCGACAGAAACATCACCGCCTGGCCCATGTACCTGCGTGCCCGCGCGGGAGTCGGCTATCTCTCCCAGGAGCCTTCCGTGTTCCGCGGCCTTAGTGTACGCGATAACCTGCTTTTATACCTTCAAGCCACCCGGGTGCCCAAGGAAGATGCCGAAAAGAGGGTCGACCGGATTGTGGTCGAATTCGAGCTTGACAAGGTGGCCGGTTCGTACGCTTCCACGCTGTCGGGCGGCGAGCGGAGGCGGCTGGAGATCGCCCGGGCCATGATTCAGAACCCCTCGTTTTTACTGCTGGATGAGCCCTTTTCCGGGGTCGATCCCTTGGCTGTGGAGGAGATAAGACTACAGATTAAGAAACTGTCGCAGTCGGGAGTCGGACTTTTAATCACCGACCATAACGTCAGGGAAACCTTGTCAAGCTGTGACAGAGCATATATTCTCAAAGATGGGAAGATCATTGAGGAAGGCAAGCCGGCGGAGATCGCCGGCAGTAAGCGAGCGCGGGCGATGTACCTCGGTGAGCACTTTCGCCTGGAAGGGTAGGACGGATGCCGGAGCTGAGGCAAGTTCTCTCGCTGAAGCAGACCTTGCAGCTGGTCATGACGCCCCAGTTGCAGCAGGCCATCAAGCTGCTGCAACTGTGTCGCTTGGAGCTCAATGACTTGGTGCACAAGGAGATGCTGGAGAACCCGGTGCTCGAAGACACACCGGAGGGTCAAGCGGGCAGCGAGGAAGGAGCGTCTACCGCCGCGGAGCGCGCGGAGGAGACCAAGGAGAAGATCGCCGAGCGCATCGAACGCATCGAGCAAACCGGAGAAGTGAAAGGCGACCAGGGTGTGGCGGACATCGACTGGGAGCAGTACCTCGAGCAATACGCGTCGGCTCCGCCCTCCGTGGGACCCCGGGTGCGACCCAGCGAGGATCTGCCTTCCTATGAGAACGTGGTGGCCAAGAAGACCTGCCTGTCCGATCACCTGTCCTGGCAACTGCGGCTTTCCGATCTTGCCGAGGACGATCAGGCCATCGGTGCCCAGATCATCATGAGTTTGAACTCGGACGGTTACCTGGTGGCGGACGACGAGGACCGGTTGAGCGGGAAAACCGCCGTGATGAGCATCTCCGAATCGATGGAGGTCCCCGAGGGGGATGTCGAGAGGGTGCTCAAGGTGGTGCAGCAATTCGATCCGGTCGGAGTGGCCGCCAGAAACCTGAAGGAGTCGCTTCTCACCCAGGCCAGCCACCTGAAGATCGAAAACGGGTTGGTGTATGCCATCATTGAGTCCCATTTGCCGCAACTGGAGAGGAAGAACTTCCAGGCCATCGTCCGGGCCCTGAAGGTGTCCCGCGAAGAGGTGCTGGAGGCCGTAAAGCTCATCGCCCAACTTGAGCCGCGGCCCGGCCGGATCTACGCCGAGGAAGGGCCGCAGTACATCACGCCCGACATCTACGTCTACCGGCTGGAGGACGACTACGTCATTGTCCTAAACGAGGATGGTTTGCCCAAGCTCCGGATCAGTTCGTACTACCGGAAGGCATTGTCCCAGGCATCCCGCGGCGGCGAAACCCGCAACTACATCCAGGGGAAATTAAGATCGGCGGTGTGGCTGATCCGCAGCATTCACCAGAGGCAACGGACCATCTACCGGGTCACCGAGAGCATCGTCAAGTTCCAGCGGAAGTTCTTCGACAAGGGGATCGCGCATCTCAAGCCGCTGGTGCTTCGTGACGTGGCCGAAGACTTGGGCCTGCATGAGTCCACGGTAAGTCGGGTGACCACCAACAAATACGTGCACACCCCGCAGGGGATATTGGAGCTGAAGTTCTTCTTCAACTCGGGGATCAGGCGGACGAACGGTGACGATGTAGCCTCCGAGTCGGTAAAGGAGAAGATCCGGCAAATCGTCGTTGGCGAGAATCAGGAGAAGCCGCTCAGCGACCGTGAGATCGTGGAGCTTCTCAAACAGCAAAATATCAAAATCGCCAGGCGGACAGTGGCAAAGTACAGGGAGATGCTGGGGATTCTGCCTTCGATCAAGCGCAAGAAATTGTTTTAACGCCGCATACTTCGCGGCACAAGGCCGACTCGCAGGAGTGGAAGCCTTTGGTGAGAACTTAACTCAAGGTCAATGACTTTCGGCTTACCGAGTACCTTGACTCGGCCGGTTTCTGCACGGCGGGCGACCGGGCTCAACCGCGGGTGCAGTATTGTCCACAGGAGGAATCATGCAGATTTCCGTGACTTTTAGGAATATGGAACCTAGCGATGCATTGAGAGACTACGCCAGCGGCAAGATCGAGAGGCTGAAGAAATACATGGCCGAGCCGGTGGATGTGCATGTGGTTCTGGCCAAACACAAGTACCGCAACCAGGCAGAGGTCAAGGTTACTTCTCACGGGGCGGTGATGAAGGGAGTGGAGCACACCGAGGATATGTACAGCAGCATCGATCTGGTGATGGATAAGATCGAGCGCCAGGCTCGCAAGCGCAAGGACAAGATCCGGGAGTTTAAGCCGGTTTCACTCGGTGACGAAATCATGGTTCGGCACGCAGTCCTGGATCAGGCGGTTGCGGAAGAAGAAGGTCCCCGGATCATCAACACCCAGGAATTTTCCGCCAAGCCGATGTCGGTGGAAGAAGCGGTCGAGCAAATGAACTTGATGAACAACGATTTCCTCGTATTTCTCAACGCGAGTACGCAAGACGTCAATGTCATATACCGGAGACGCGACAGGAACATCGGGCTGATCGAAGCGAGGGCGTCTCGAGAGGCTTGAGGGATGGCCTGGGGCGGTTCGTTGGGGTGGGGAGAGAGAGCTGTGAAACATGAAGATCGCCACATTCCTCGAACGCAACGATGTAACCGTCGCCGTGCCGGTCGGGGGCAAGCAGGAAGTCTTGTCGGCACTGGTCGATCTGGTTATCAGCAACCACTCGAAGCTGGAGCGCGGATCGCTACTTCGGATTCTACTGAAGCGGGAGGAGTTGAGATCGACGGCCATTGAGCAGGGAGTGGCATTTCCGCACGGGAGGGTTCCCGGATTGGACCAGTTGCTGGCCTGCTTCGGCCGGTGTCGGCAAGGGGTGGATTTCGACTCCTTCGATGGAGAACCCACATTCTTCTTCTTCGTCCTGCTCATTCCCGAGCAGGCTCAGGGAGATCATCTCAAGGCTTTGGCTCGGCTTAATCGCCTGTTCCAAGACCAGGCGTTCCGCCAGTGCCTGATAGAGGCCCAGGACGCCGATTCGATTTTTTCGGTCATAATGGCGGAGGATGAACGCTGCTAGCCCTGTTTGGAGGCGCGGAATTTGAAATCGGTTCATGGAATGAGCGCAGTGAACGAGAAGGAGGGGCGACACCCCATACGGGTGGTTGTCATCAGCGGTTTTTCCGGGTCCGGAAAATCGACCGCCATCCGGGCCCTGGAGGATATCGGTTTCTTCTGCATCGACAACCTGCCGGTTGTGCTGTTGCCCAAGCTGATCGAGTTATTTCCCAACTCCGGCGGCGAGATCGAGCAGATCGCGCTGGTGGTCGATGCCCGCGAATCCCGGTTCCTTGGCCAGTTCCAGGAGAATATCGATCGCATCCGCGCGGAGGGGAGCCGGGTCGAGGTGTTGTTTCTCGAATGCTCCGACAAGATTCTCATCCGCCGCTACAATGAAACCCGGCGGAGGCATCCGCTGGCCCCCGCGGGCTCGGTCGAGGAGGGGATCCGGCGCGAACGCGAACTGCTGCAGTCGCTAGAACGGGCCGCCGATCAGGTGTTCGACACTGCCGATCTGAACCCACACCAGCTCCGCCAAATGGTTCAGGAACATTTCAGCAGAGTTCAACCCGGTCACGAGATGAATCTGGTGCTGGTGTCATTTGGATTCAAGCACGGGATCCCGGCGCAGGCGGATCTGGTGTTCGACGCCCGCTGCCTGCCCAATCCGTACTTCGTCGCCGACCTGAGAGACAAGAGCGGTACGGATCCCCAGGTGGCGTCCTACGTGTTGAACGATGAGAATGCCAAGATGTTCATGCAACGGCTGGTAGGATTCATCGACGATTTTAGGCCGCTTTACGATCGCGAAGGGAAGAGTTATTTGACTGTCGGGATCGGTTGCACCGGCGGGCGGCACCGTTCGGTGGCCATCGTGGAGGAGATCCGGCGGCGGCTGGATTCGTCCGGTGGGCCGGTGCTGGTCAGACACAGAGACATGGACCGATAGACCGCGCGCCGCAAGACGGCACAAGCTCTAATCCAAGCAGGGCTGGAAAGGTGTCAAGATGGTCGGGTTGGTATTGTTCACACACGATAAGTTGTCAGAGGCGTTTCTGGGAGCGGTGCGGATGATCGCCGGTCCTCAGGAGCAACTGGTTGCCGTGGAAGTGAGGGCGGACATGTCTTCCGAGGCTATCGAGCGGGCGTTGGACCAGGCAATCAAGAGTGTGGATGCCGGTGACGGCGTGGTGACCATCACGGACTTGTTCGGGGGCAGCCCCGCTAACTTTGCTCTGGCCAGGATGTCGGCCGGCAAAGTGGAGGTGGTCAGCGGTCTCAACCTGGCCATGGTGCTGAAGATGGTGGACCTGCGCTTGCGGGATCTCTCAGACCCGACAGTGATGGCCCGGGCCATCGCCCGGGAGGGAAAGGACAGCATTGTGCTGGCTTCCCAGGTTCTGCTGCGCGAGCGGAACGACCCGATGGCCGATGCTTCATCTAGAGGTGGCGATTGAACCCTGATCCGCCACCGGTGCCCTTATTTTACTCGGCGGCTCAGGATTGCCACGCAAGATGGGTGGGAGATTATAGTTGAAGGAAATAAGTAGCCGGTTCGAAATCAAGAACAAGCTGGGCATGCATGCCCGCGCGGCTGCGGAATTCGTGCAACTGGCCTGCAAATACGACGCGGAGATTAAGGTTTGTAAAGGGGGCGTCGCGGCCAATGGCAAGAGCATCATGAGTGTTCTCACCCTGGCCGCTTTGCAGGGCGATACCATTGAGGTGGCCGCCTCCGGGGTGGATTGCGAGGAGGTGTTGGGGGCGCTGGGGGATCTGATCGAAGGTCTATTTGGTGAAGAGGAGTAGCACGGGCAAGCCCATGGCCAGACTCAGAACCAAAATCTTCAAGGGAATCGACGCTTCACCGGGCATTTGCGTGGGTCGCGTGCTCCTGACCGACCGGCGCAGGTATCACGTTCCCAAGACGCACGTTAGCGACGATCAGATCCCCGGCGAGCTGGAGCGGTTCCGGGAAGCGCTGGAACAGAGCATCGCGGAGCTGGAAGCCATCCGGGGGAAGCTTTCCACCAAGAAGGGGCGCGAGCCCAAGGCCATCATCGAAGCCCACCTGCTTATCATGCAAGACGAGATGCTAATCGCGGGTACCGAGAAAACCATCCACAGCGAGGCCGTGAACGCGGAGTGGGCTTTACAGAAGAACGTCAACCAGATCCGGAAGATCTTCGACGCGGTGGAGGACGACTACTTCAAGGAGCGGCGCAGCGACGTGGAATTCGTCGGGCGGCGTATCATGAACAACTTGATGGGTCATGAGACCTCCGTGAAGTTACCCGAGCACTCCATCGGCGTAGTGGTGGCCCGTGATCTGTCGCCGGCCGACACCGCTGGGTTGAACCGCGACCGGGTGGCGGGGATAGTTACCGAGGTTGGCGGTAAGGCTTCGCATACGTCCATCGTGGCCCGCTCTCTGAAGCTGCCCGCCGTTGTGGGCGTGGAAGGGATCCTCTCCCGGGTTGGATCGGGAGACCGGGTCATCGTGGACGGGTACCGCGGGGAGGTATTTCTACACCCCAGCGAGAGGGCGGTGCGGGAGGCTCTGGATCGTTCCCGCGGCCTGAGGGACCGCACCGCGGAATTGATGGCCGAGTTGGATAAGCCCGTGGTTACTCTGGATAATCACCGTGTCATGCTGTCGGCCAATGTGGAGATGGTCGAGGAGGTGCCGGCTGCGCTGAACTACGGAGCCGAAGGTGTTGGCTTGTTCAGGACTGAGTTCTTGTTCATGGGCCGCCGCCCCCCCTCGGAGGGATTCCAGCGCAGCTGCTATAAGAAGATATTTAAACAAGTGGGAGATCGCCCGGTAACCATTCGCACGTTGGATATCGGCGGAGACAAGCGCCATCCTTTCCTGCGCGCCGAGCCGGAGGCCAACCCCGCGCTGGGCCTGCGCTCCATTCGCTTGTCGCTGCGCTCCCGACCGATTTTCTTGACACAGTTGCGGGCGCTGCTGCGTGCGTCGGTAGAGGGTCGGCTGAGGATCCTGTTTCCGATGATCTCGTGTTTGCGCGAGTTGAAGGACGCCCGGGAAGCGCTGAAAGAGGCTAAGGCACAGCTTGAGGCCAAGGGGCAGGCCTACGACAAGAAGGTCGAGGTCGGCATGATGATCGAAGTCCCCGCGGCCGCACTTATGAGCGATGTCTTTGCAAAGGAGGTGGACTTTTTCAGCATCGGCACGAACGACCTTATCCAATACACCTTGGCGGTCGACCGGCAGAACGAGCAGGTAGCCTACCTCTTCAATCCCCTGCATGTCTCCATACTGAGGTTGATCAAGCGGGTAATCGACAATGCCCACAAGGTCGGCATCCCCGTGGCCATGTGCGGTGAGATGGCCGGAGATCCGCTATACCTGCACGTCCTGCTGGGTTTGGGGCTCGACGAGGTCTCGATGAATCTCCCCGCGCTCCCCTACGCCCGCCACTTGATCCGTGCATCCAGACTGAAGGAGGCCCGGCGGATGACCCGCGAGGTTCTTCAAATGGATGATTCCGAGGACATCGGCCGGACGGTTCGCCGGCACATGGCCGAAAAATTCCCCGACTTCTTTACTTCCAAAGGCCCCGCCGAAATTCTTGGCGGGTTGTAGTCTCGAAACCGGAAAAACCTGTTGACACGTTGGGGGATACGTTCAATATTGCAGGCGTTTCTCGTAAGGACCAAGACGAGCTAGGAGGATGTTATGAATGGAAAAGACTTTGTTTTTACTTCTGAATCGGTGACCGAGGGGCATCCGGACAAGATGGCCGATCAGATCTCCGACGGGGTGCTCGACGAGTTGCTTGGGCAGGACCCGGGATGCCGGGTGGCCTGCGAGACTCTGGTGAAGACCGGGATGGTGATGATCGCCGGGGAGATCACCACGGCCGGCTACGCGCACCTTCCGGACGTGGCCCGCGAGGTTGTAAGGAGTATCGGATACGATAGCTCGGACAAGGGGTTCGACTGGGAGACCTGCGCGATTCTTTCGGCCATCTACCAGCAGTCCGGCGATATCTCCCAGGGGGTTACCAAGGGCGCCGGCCTGCACGAGGAGCAGGGCGCCGGGGACCAGGGGATGATGTTCGGCTTTGCCTCCGACGATACCGACGAGCTCATGCCCACGCCCATTTCCCTGGCCCACCGCATCATTCGGAGGCTCACCGATGTCAGGAAAACCGGAAAGCTGACCTTCCTGCGTCCCGACGGCAAGAGCCAGGTGTCGGTGCGTTACGAGGGCGGCCGGCCGGTGGCGGTGCCGGCGGTGGTGGGTTCCACCCAGCACTCCGAGGAGGTCAAGTACGAGACCCTGCGGGAGGCGATCATCGAGGAGGTAATCAAGCCGGCCGTCCCGGCGGATCTTCTCAAGGACAAGGTCGACTACCACGTAAACCCGACCGGCCGTTTCGTCGTCGGGGGGCCGGCCGGCGACGCCGGGTTGACCGGGCGGAAGATCATCGTGGATACTTACGGTGGCTGGGCCCGGCACGGCGGCGGGTGCTTTTCCGGCAAGGATCCCTCCAAGGTAGACCGCAGCGCGGCCTACGCCATGCGCTACGTGGCCAAGAACATCGTGGCCGCTGGTCTGGCCCGGCAGGCGGAGGTCCAGGTGGCCTACGCCATCGGGGTGGCCGAGCCGGTGTCGCTGATGGTGACCACCTTCGGGACCGGCAAGATCCCCGACGAAAAGATCGTCGGGCTGGTGCGGAGGCATTTCCCGCTCAAGCCCGTTCAGATAATCCAGCAACTGGATCTGTTGCGGCCCATCTACCGCAAGACGTCCGTGGGTGGCCACTTCGGCCGCTCGGAGCCTGAGTTCACCTGGGAGCGCACGGACAAGGCCGAGCTGCTGAAGTCGGAAGCGGGCATATAGCGACACATAAAGGAGAGATCGGTGGATTACCACGTAAAAGACCTCAAGTTGGCAGTTTCTGGGCAGAAACGGATCGAATGGGCCGCGCTGGAGATGCCGGTGCTGGCGTTGATCAAGAAGCGTTTCAAAAAGGAGAAGCCGCTCAAGGGGATTCGCATCGGTGCCTGCCTGCACGTGACCACCGAGACGGCCGCCTTGATGGACATCCTGAAGGCCGGCGGCGCCACGGTGGCTCTGTGCGCGTCCAATCCCCTGTCCACCCAGGACGATGTCTCCGCGGCGCTGGTGAAGAACACCGGCCTGCCCGTTTACGCCATCAAGGGCGAAGATCGCGACACCTACTACAAGCACCTCAATGCGGTGCTGGACATCCGGCCGCACATCACCATGGACGACGGCGCCGATCTGGTGTCCACCATCCACGCCGAGCGTTCGTCCCAGGCACGCGAGATCCTGGGTAGCACGGAGGAGACCACCACCGGCGTGATTCGTCTGAGGGCCATGGCGGCGGACGGAGTGCTGAAGTTTCCCGTCGTTGCCGTCAACGACGCGGCCACCAAGCACCTGTTCGACAACCGCTATGGCACCGGACAGTCGACCATCGACGGCATCTTGCGCGCCACCAATCGCTTGCTGGCCGGCAGCGTCTTCGTGGTTTCCGGGTACGGCTGGTGCGGACGCGGCTTGGCCATGCGGGCGCGGGGAATGGGGGCGCGGGTGATGGTCACCGAGGTGGACCCGGTGCGGGCGCTGGAGGCCCACATGGACGGTTTCGAGGTGCGGCCCATCGCCGCGGCCGCCAGGGTCGGCGATTTCTTCTGCACCCTGACCGGCGACATGCACGTCATTCGCCCGGAGCACTTCATCAAGATGAAAGACGGCGCCGTGGTGGCCAACTCGGGTCACTTCGACGTAGAGCTGGATTTACCCGGACTCAAGAAGGTGACCAAGAAGCAGCGGGACATCCGTCCCTTCGTGCGCGAGTACACCTTGAAGAACTCCAGGCGCGTCTACATCTTGTCCGAGGGACGGCTGGTCAACCTGTCGGCGGCCGAGGGGCATCCCTCCGGGGTGATGGACATGAGCTTCGCCAACCAGTCGCTCGCGGCGGAGTTTATAACCAAGCAGGCCAAGAACCTCGAGAAGCGGGTCTACCCGGTTCCTCCGGCGGTCGACGAGCAGATCGCTCGGCTGAAGCTCAGGGCCATGGGTGTGAGGATCGACAAGCTGACCAAGGAGCAGAAAAAGTACCTGACCAGCTGGGATATGGGTACCTGATCTCCCGCCGTTTATGGATTCGTCACAGAGCATCGTCTTGGGCCTGGTTCAGGGCCTGACCGAGTTTTTGCCCATATCGTCCACCGCCCACCTCCGGGTGGTCCCGGCCCTATTGGGGTGGGAAGACCCCGGCGCGGCCTACTCCGCGGTGGTGCAGCTGGGTACCCTGGCCGCGGTTATCGTTTACTTTTTCAAGGACCTCTTGCAGATGGCCGTGGCCTGGGGGCGGGGGATTGTACAGAGGCGCCCTTTCGAGGATCGGCAGAGCAAGATGGCCTGGATGCTGATTATAGGCACCGTGCCCATCGGCGTCATCGGCCTGATCTTCCAGCACGAAATCGAAACCACCCTGCGTTCGTTGTGGGTGGTGGCCTGCGCGCTGATCGGCCTGGCCCTGTTACTGGCCCTGGCGGAGGCCCTGGGTCGGCGCCGCCGGAACATGGAACAGATCGGCTGGCTCGACGGGATCCTCATCGGATGCGCCCAGGCGCTGGCCCTGATCCCTGGCGCCTCCCGCTCCGGTGTCACCATAACCACGGGCCTGTTTTGCGGCCTCAATCGCGCCGACGCCGCCCGCTTCAGCTTCCTCCTCAGCGTTCCCGCGGTGGCCGCCTCTGGAATCTACGAGATGCTCCAGCTGGCCAAGCTGCCCATGGGAGACGTCTCCTGGCTCAGTGTCTTCCTGGGCACCCTGGCCGCGGCCGTCAGCGGCTATCTGGCCATCGCCGGGCTGATCCGGTTTCTGCAGAAACGCTCCACGCTGGTGTTCATCGTCTACCGCATTCTTTTAGGCGGAGCCATCATCGGCCTGCTTGCGAGTGGTCTCCTGATGACTTGAACCCGAGTTTCACCCCAACTTGATGTACCAAAATGGAACTTCAAGACATTATTCAAAGACGCGGCAAGCCCATTGCCGCAGTGGTGCCTCTGGCGGATCTGCCGCTAAAACAGCGCCTGCGGGCCGGTGACTGGCTCGGTGACCTGCTCGACCTGGGATCGGACGGAGTGGAGCTTGCGGAAATACTCGATGAGATTGTACGGGAGCGTGCCTCAAGGCGATTGTGGTTGAACTGACAGTCTGGGATTATTTCGCTACACTCGCCAATAGCTTGTATTTGTTCGAATATCCCCCCCAACTCCAGTTTGACTGTATCGTTCGCGAAACAAAATTCAATTCGGGCGGCGAGAGGAACCTTGGTTTTACAGGGGTTTTTCCGCCTAAGCATCGATTGACTTGTGGCACGGCCTATGCAATAAACCTAAGGTTGCGTGATGGGAAGTACAAATACAATACAAGGAGGTATGTAATGAAGGTGAAAAAGTTACTGGCTGTTTTTCTGGCGGTCTTGATTCCCGTGGCCCTGACCGGCTGCGGGGACGAGGGTGGCCCGGAAGAGATCTCCTGCGACAACCTTCCTCCCGGGAAGCTGTTGCAGAGGTGCATCGACAAGGGTGCTCCCAAGGCGGACCGCATCGACGCCCAGAACGATCCCCGGCTGTTCGGGGTGAACCTGGACGTGATCGCCACCGGCCTGCCTCTTTCGGGGACGGTGGAAAAGATGGCCTGGCCGGCCGACTACTGGGCCACCTACAAGGACTCGGCCAACCACCGCTGGCAGGGTCAGGGGATCTATTCTCCCCTGGAGAAGTACGACCTGGCCTTCAACGACTGGACTCCCCCGGCCGACTTCGACCGGTTGATCCCCTTTCAATCCTGCGGCCAAGAATTCGACGCCGATTACTACGACAAGCTGGGGCCCGCCGCCAGGTTCTGGAGCAACACCAAAGGTAACAAGGCCAGGCGCGACAGGTGGGACAACTACGATGAGTGCGAGGAGGCCATCGAGACCTGGTGGGGCCTGTGCCACGCCTGGGTGCCGGCGGCCATCCTGGAGGCCGAGCCCCAGAAGGCGGTGACCTACAACAACGTGACCTTCGAGGTCTCCGACATCAAGGCGCTCTTCATGATGATGTACGACCGCAGCACCACCAAGTTTCTGGGCCGGCGCTGCAACCTGCGCAACGACGAGATCGAACGCGACGAGAACGGGCGGATCAAGCAGGACGAGTGCCGCGACACCAACCCGGGCTCGATGCACCTGATCCTGACCAACCTGCTCGGGCGCGACAAGCGCGCCTTCGCCGAGGACCGCACCATGGGCTACCAGGTGTGGAACCAGCCGGTGATAGGCTATGAAGTGGACTTGCTGGAGGAAATCTCCCTGGAGCAGGCCCTGGATCTTCTGGATCCTGACCGCACGACTTGCACCGGGGGCACCTATTGCTACAACGAGGACGCCAAGAAGTTCTACGAGGTGTCGATCGACGTTGATTACATCACCGAGTCTCCCCCCAGCAAGGATCCGATGATTCCCCGCGTCGGCCAGTTTACCCGCACCGACACCTACCACTACATCCTGGAGTGCGAGAACGACGACGAGATCATCGGCGGAGAGTGGATTGCCGCCCAGGTCACCGCCTTCCCCGACCGGATCACCTGGCCCCCGGATAGCCAGACCAACCACACCGATTTCCTGTGGCTGCCGTTGAGCGCCGGACATTCGTCCAATCGCCACGCCAGCCTGGAGATGGTTCGCATGCTGGCGCGCATGAGCATGGAAGAAGACCCGCACGGCGACACCAAGGTGTTCAAGAGCGAGGAAGTCGTCAACATTCCTGACAACGACGGCAACGGCGCGGTTTCCGCCATCGAGGTGACCGAAGCCGTGGACATCGGCACCCTGAAGGTGACCGTGGACATCACCCACACCTACGCCGGCGACCTGACCATCTCGCTGCGCCACGACGGCCAGGAAGTTACCCTACAAAAGAACGCCGGGGGCAGCACCAAGAACATCCATAAGACCTTCGTCGTGACCGGCTTCAGCGGCTCGATCCAGGGCACCTGGGAACTGTTGGTGGTCGACGGTTCCGAGCGCGACGTGGGGACCATCGACTCCTGGAAGCTCATCGTTACCGCTGGCGGCGGTTCCGGCGCCGAGACCTTCACCATGGACTCGCTTACCCCGATTCCCGACAACGACACTGACGGTGTGACCAGCACCATCAACGTGGCCGGCGGCGGCGCGGTGAAGTCGCTCAAGGTGATTGTGGACATCTCCCACACCTGGTCCAGCGACCTGCGCGTCGAGCTGCGCCACGGCACCGGCACGGCCTTCCTGCACAACCGCGAGGGCGACGACTCCGACGACATCAAGAAGACCTACAGCATCGACGACTTCAACGGCGTTGTCAGCAGCGGCACCTGGGACCTGGTGGTGGTGGACAACGCCAAAGACGACGAGGGTGCGATCAACTCGTGGGCTTTGAAGATCGTGAGGTAAACCTCTCTCCCCACTCTGATACCAACACAACTACGAGCCCCCCTCTCCGACACGGAGAGGGGGGCTTTGCAATTAACCCTCTCTCCCCCCTTCCCTCGTCGGGAAGGGGGGGGGGAGGGCGGGTAGTAGTACAGTCGGGTGCGGTCTTCTCCGAAGTGGTAACTCAAGGTAGCAACCAGGGACCCGGAAAAGGATTGAACTGCTACCTGGAGGTTGCATCCTTGCTTGGACACCGAGGCGGTGGAAAGCCAAGTTTCCAGAAAAACCAAGCTATTAGGCATATCAGGGGTGCCTGGCACCGTTGTTGCTCTATAATATGGCTGCGGGAGTTTATTCGATGGAGGATGTTGGGAAAGGAACCTAATTATGAACAAAATAATCACGATCATGGGGATTTCGACAATTGCACTTTTTTTTGTCGTAGGATGCACACAAGAAGGACAAAAACCCGGG
>JAUXGL010000163.1 GCA_030622135.1 Deltaproteobacteria bacterium | reverse complement strand
GGTGCGCCGTTGCGGTGGCTGCCATGTAAACGACGGCACGGCCGACGGATTCGAGGTCAGCACGGCCGGCCGGTCGGATCCGGTCCGGCTGGATGCGCCCGCCGGCGATCAACTCTCGATTGACTTCCGCCGAGACATCCAGCCCATCCTGGATCGTACCTGCGTGCGGACGGGCTGCCACGATGCCGAGACGGCTTCGGGAGTCTACGTCACCTTGGCCGGGAGCCTCCGGGGCCTGAATCTGAGCGATAGCCCCTCGGGGAGGACTATGACCAGCTATCGAAACCTGCTTTTTCATGACATCGACCGCGACAGCCGGAACGGAAAGATCATCGAGTCGCGCCGTGCATACGTGGTGCCCGGCAACGCGGCCGGAAGCCGCCTGGCGCAGCGGTTGGGAATTCCTTGCCGGTGGGACTGCAACGACCAGCCGGCTTGGGCTCCCTGGGGTCTTTCCGGCGATGACGCTCATCAGTCAAACGATCCGGCCTTGACCGATGCGGATCGCTGGCGGATCGTCGAGTGGATCGACGCCGGCGCGCCTTTTTTAGGAAGGGGAGCGACACCGTGAGCCGGTTGCTCCAATTAGCGTGCCTTTTTCTGATCGGGCTTTCCCCAGTCGCGGGCGCCGATCCCCTGGGCCTTCTCGATCCGGTTCGCTTTGGCCCCGGAACCTTGATCCTATCCATGCAGGAGTTGGACCGGTATCATCCGCCCCAGGCGGTAGACCTGGTCCTACCGCTTCTGGGCCACGAGGATCCCGAGGTAGCTCGTACCGCCGGCTGGTTGCTGAGAAGGATGGGCGGCGGTTCCGCCGGTGTGTCCGCGGCCGCGGCGGTGCTTTCGGATCCCGCGACGACCAAGGCGGCGCGGGTGTCGGCGGCAATTGCCCTGGGTGAGTTGAGGGAGGCCGGGGGAATGGGTGCCCTGACCGCCGCGATCTCCGCTGATTCCGAGCCCGAGGTGCGGGCGGCGGCCGCCCGGGCCGCCGGCGCCCTGCACCGGGACGGAGCAGCGGGGGTTTTGGCGACCGCCCTGCGTTCCGACGCGGAGCCCCGGGTGCGCCGGGCCGCGGCAGAGGCGCTGGGATGTGTTCCCGACGCCACCGAGGGGCCCCTGGCGGACGGGCTGAACGACGGCGATCCCGGTGTGCGGGTGGAGGCCGCCTGGTCGCTGGGGCGCCATCGTTTTCGCGGTGCGCTCGGCAAGCTGCACGGGGCTCTGGCCGACCGGGACTGCCGGGTGGGCGCCGCCGCGGCCTGGGCACTTCTGCAGATCCGCGATCCCCAGTCGCAAGACGCGCTGCAGGCGGCCACCCGGGGATCCTGTCGGCTGACCGCTCAGGCGGCCACCTGGGCTTTGTCTCAATTGTAGGTATGTAGCGCTTATCCCCTAAGTATCTTAGACAAAACGTACAGCAGCCTTCATATTGTGATTGACAAAGGCTAAATGGCGGAATATGTACGAATTAGCGAGTAGTCGGAACTTACTTATCCCGGAGGAATACCCATGAGCAAATCGGCAGATGCGTTTTTGAAGCGTGTGACCACCAAGAATTCCAATGAGCCCGAGTTTCACCAGGCGGTCAAAGAGGTGATCGAATCAATCTGGCCGGTGATCGAACAGAATCCGAAGTACCAGGCGGCGAACATCCCGGAGCGGATTGTCGAGCCCGAGCGCGTGATTATGTTCAGGGTACCCTGGGTGGACGACGACGGCAGCGTTCAGGTCAACAGGGGTTACCGCATCGAGATGAACAGCGCCATCGGCCCTTACAAGGGCGGCCTGCGCTTCCATCCCAGCGTCAACCTGGGGATTTTAAAGTTTCTGGCCTTCGAGCAGGTTTTCAAAAACAGCCTGACTACTTTACCCATGGGGGGCGGCAAGGGCGGGAGCGACTTCGATCCCAAGGGCAAGAGCGATGCCGAGGTGATGCGGTTCTGCCAGAGCTTCATGCTGGAGCTTTTCAGGCACATCGGACCGAACACCGATGTGCCCGCCGGCGACATCGGCGTGGGGGGCCGGGAGATCGGCTTTTTGTTCGGGATGTACAAGCGGCTGCGCAACGAGTTCACCGGTGTGCTGACCGGCAAGGGCATCAACTGGGGTGGCAGCCTGATCCGGCCCGAGGCCACCGGCTACGGGTGCGTCTACTTTGCAGAGGAGATGTTGGGCACTCGCAAGGATTCCTTCAAGGGTAAGACGGTGACCGTCAGCGGTTCGGGCAACGTGGCCCAGTTTGCCACCGAGAAGGCCAACGAGTTGGGCGCCAAAGTGGTTACCCTGTCGGACTCCAACGGGACCATCCACGACAAGGGCGGCATCGACCTGGACAAGCTGGCCTGGGTGATGGAGTTGAAGAACGTGCGCCGGGGCCGCATCCGCGAGTACGTCGAGAAGTATCCCCAGGCCGAGTATCTGGAGGGCGCGCGGCCCTGGGGCGTCAAGTGCGACATCGCGCTGCCCTGCGCAACCGAGAACGAGATCAGCAAGGAAGATGCGGCTACCCTGATCAAGGGCGGTTGCATCTGTGTGTCCGAAGGCGCCAACATGCCGTCCGAGCCGAGCGCCGTCGGCGTATACCTGGATAAGAAGATCCTGTACGGCCCGGGCAAGGCGGCCAACGCCGGCGGCGTGGCCACCTCCGGTCTGGAGATGTCCCAGAACAGCATGCGCATGTCCTGGCCACGGGAAGAGGTGGACGGCCGGCTGAATCAGATCATGAAGTCGATTCACGAGGTGTGCGTTCGCTATGGCCAGGAGGGTGATTTCATCGATTACGTGAAGGGGGCCAACATCGGCGGCTTCATCAAGATTGCCGACGCCATGATCGACCAGGGCGTGGTCTGATTACCGCTGCCGCAGGCTGTGTAATTC
Organism: Deltaproteobacteria bacterium; assembly: GCA_030622135.1. Taxonomy (GTDB): domain Bacteria; phylum Myxococcota; class B64-G9; order B64-G9; family B64-G9; genus JAUXGL01. The sequence goes on along the minus strand of JAUXGL010000163.1, from coordinate 8,987 downwards.
TTCTTTTTTTCTTCTCCAAAATCAGGCATCTTACCTCTTGGCCATGAAACCGGGCGTCCGTACAGCGTTTCGCAAGGAACAGCAGCTTATGCCTCACCGCGTGCGCGAGGTGCTGCTGCTTTCATCCCAGTATGACGCCTTCGTGCTCGAGGAGGACGGGCAGCTGACCGAGCAGGTCTTTTCGGAGTACAAGTCGCTCAGCCTCTCCAGCGCGCCCAACTTCACCCATGTTACCACCGCGGAGACCGCCCTGGGGCTGTTGCAGAGGCGCCGGTTCGACCTGGTGCTGACCATTGCCCGGGAAGCCACTCTGGATCTGGTCGAGTTCGGGAAAAAGGTCAAGGCTCTGCGGTCCGACCAGCCAGTGGTGGCCCTGGGCTTCGAGAGCACCGATTTGCAACTGCTCAGGGCCATGGTCAGCCCGGAGGCCTTCGACGCGGTATTCGTCTGGAACGGGGACGCCAAGATCCTGCTGGCCATCATCAAGCGGATCGAGGACAGTATCAATGTCGACAACGACATCGAGGTGGCGGATGTCCGGGTCATCCTGGTTGTCGAGGACTCCATCCGTTACTATTCCTCGTTTCTGGCCGCTCTGTATCCCGAGCTGATGAATCAATCCCAATCGTTGTTTTCGGAAGGACTCAATCGTCTCCAGAAGTTGCTCAAGATGCGTACCCGCCCCAAGATCCTGCACGCCATCAACTACGAGCAGGCGATGGATCTGTACGCGAAGTACCGGGACAACATCCTGGCGGTCATCAGCGACGTGGAGTTCCCCGTAGCCGGCAAGCTCGATCCCGAGGCCGGCTTGAAGTTTGTCCAAAGGATCCGGGTGGAGACCCCCGACCTGGCGGTTCTGCTGCAGTCGGCTCATGAAGAGCTCTCCGACAAGGCCGACGAACTGGGTGTCGAGTTCATCAACAAGAACTCCCCCGAGCTGTTGTACCGGTTTAGGCGGTTTCTGACCGATCATCTCGGTTTCGGCGCGTTCATCTTCTGTTTGCCGGACGGCCGCGAGGTAGCCCGGGCCAACGACTTGCGCGAACTGGCCGAGTGCATTCGCACCATTCCGGGTGAATCGCTGGAGTTCCACGCCCAGCGTAACCACATCTCCATCTGGCTGATCGCCAGGAGCGAGTTCGAGTTGGCGGAGATGCTCAGGCCGCAGAGGGTCGACGATTTCGAGTCCATCGACGACGTGCGCGAATTCCTCAGCGAATCGCTGGAGTCCTCGTTCCGGCAGGCCCGCCGCGGAGTCATCGCGGATTTCTCCAACATCGAATTCGATGTACACAGCGGTTTCCAACGCATCGGCGAGGGTTCGCTGGGAGGCAAGGCCCGCGGTATCGCTTTCTTGAACTTTTTATTGAGGGAGATGAGCAGCCTGGATACGGTGGCCGGCCTTGGCGTTCGCATTCCTCAGACGTTCGTGCTGGCCACCGACGCGTTCGACCGTTTCCTAAAAGACAACCAGCTTTTCCGCGTACTCTCCGGCGAGACGCCCGACAGCGAGATCGTGCAACACTTCCTGTCGGCCCAGTTGCCCCGGGAAGTCGAATACAATCTTGGCATCATCGTGGATCACATCGAAGGGCCGTTGGCCATCCGTTCCTCCAGCATGCTGGAGGACGACATGTTGAATCCGTTCGCCGGTATTTACGGCACGGTCATGATCCCCAATCTGGCCCCCGATCCAAAAGAACGTCTGCACGACCTGGGCAAGGCCATCAAGGCCGTTTATGCCTCCACATACTTCCAGAACGCGCGGATCTACCTGGAGAACACCGGCCGAAGCCTGGAAGAGGAGAAGATGGCGGTGTGCATCCAGAGGATGGTCGGCCAAAGGCACGGCCGGCGTTTCTATCCGCATTTCTCCGGGGTGGCCCATTCCTACAACTACTATCCCATCGGCACCCTCAAGGCGTCCGACGGGGTCGTGCAGGCAGTCCTGGGGCTGGGCCGCATGGTGGTCGAGGGCGGCGAGGCGGTTCGTTTTTGCCCCAAGCACCCCGGTGTGATTCCGCAGTTCGCCACGCCCGCGCTGGTAATGGAGAATTCACAGCGCCGGTTCTATGCCCTGGACCTGGAGCGCGACTGGAGCGAGTTCGAACACGGGCACACCGCCAATCAGGTCCTGTACGACTTGTCCAGTGCCCGCGAGGACCGAACCTTCAACGCCGTGGGAAGCGTCTTCGACAACCAGAATAACGTGATCGTCGAGAGCCCGGACCTGGATGGTCCCCTGGTGGTTACTTTCAACAACATCCTCAAGCACAAGGCCATTCCGTTCGCCCCGGCCATCGAGGAGCTTTTGGACATGATCGCCGTGGGCATGGGAACTTCTGTCGAGATCGAGTTTGCTTGTGACATGGGGGATTGGGGGCGGGTGACCCGTAGTGGCCAGAAGCGCAAAGCAGCGGAGCTGCACCTGCTTCAGGTTCGTCCCACCCTGGTTCGGGAGGTGTCGCAGGAGATCCGGACGGAAGAACTCGATCTCGAGACGGTGATTTGCAAGTCCACCCAGGCACTCGGGCACGGTCTGTATGCCGGAATACACGACGTGGTTTACGTCAAGCACGAGACTTTCGATCCGGCCAACACCAAGGCTATTGGAGTGGAGGTCGGCCGGTTAAACCGGCAGCTGGTCGAGCAGAAGCGGCCGTACATTCTCATCGGCCCCGGGCGTTGGGGTTCGTCGGATCACTGGCTGGGCATTCCCGTGCAGTGGTCGCAGATTGCAGGCGCCCGGATCATCATCGAGGCTTCCCCGGATGGGTACAACGTCGATCCGTCGCAGGGCACCCATTTCTTTCACAACATCACGGCGTTGCGACTGGGCTATTTCACCATCCCGCCGGGATCCAGCCGGTCAAATCCGTCCGAGGATGGATTCGTAGACTGGGGCTGGTTGGAGCGCCTGCCGGCCGAACAGGAAACCAGATTTCTGCGACACGTACGCACTCCGGTTCCCTTGGTTGCCCACATCGACGGCCGAAAGGGACTAGGCTTGATCGCCTGGAGGGACGGCGAAGCCCAGGCTCCATAGTTTAGATCTCAAAGGAAAATGGGGTCTGGTCTGGTCACTTGCCACTTGTCCTGTGCAAGCAAGCGCTCGATCCAACCCTTCACCGGGGGATTGAGTTCATTTTCCCGCATGCGGCTCACCAATTTGGCCACTTGGTTTCAGACCCGACTCCATTTTTAGAGGTGCACTCAAACAATGAGTACACTAGTCTATTGACAATCCTTAGGCCTTGCCCGTACCTTTTAGGCAGAACTAAATTGTATCAATAGAGGTTACCAGATGAAACCGTACCGAATTCTTTCCGCCACTGGGGCCGATCGGCCCGGGATCGTCCACGATGTGAGCGAATACCTCTTTTCCCACGGTTGCAATATCGAGGATAGCCGGATGGCCGTGCTGGGCGATCAGTTCACATTGATGACGCTGTTCTCGGGCGAAGCGGAGGGTTTGGAGCAGCTCGAACAAGGGCTATCCGCATTCCAGGAGCGCGCCAAGCTCAGCGCCCAGCTAACCAAAGCCATTGCTCCCCACGAGTATCAACGGGTGCCGTCTCTCCCGGTTAGACTCGAAGTCGTAGCCATGGATGCACCCGGGATCATGGTGCAACTGGCGGATGTGCTCCACGGCTACCGGGTGAATATCGAGACGCTGGATTCCCACATTTCTCCGGCGCCGACCAGCGGATCCACGGTGTTTTCCATCAAGATGAAAGTTACGGTTCCGCAGGATGTCTCCTTGAACGAAGTAAAGAATGCCCTGAACAATTTGGCCGGTCGGATCAACCTGGACGTACTCTTTCAGCCGGTGCACGAATAGCCGACGGCGGGATACTCATGGAGGCCGATGTCTCGAAGACGGTTCTGCTGGTAGACGACGAACAGTCCCACCTGGAAAGTCTCGAACGGATTTTTAAGCGGGAGGGTTGCCATACCCTGTGCGCGAGTTCCGGCAAGGAGGCGCTGGAACTGCTGCGCCAGCACCACGTTCATGTGATGCTCACCGACCTGGTCATGCCGAGAATGACCGGGAGCGAGCTCCTCAAGGCCTGCCGGACGGTGTCGCCCGAGACCGAAGTGGTGATGATGACGGCGTACGGCACCATCGAGACGGCGGTGGAGGCCATGAAAGACGGCGCCTACGATTTCATCACCAAGCCGCTGAAGAAGGTGTTCATCACCAAGGTGGTTCGCCAGGCCCTGGAGAAGCAGAAGCTGGTGCTGGAAAACCGGACGCTCCGGGAGCAGTTGGAGTCCATGCGGCCCCACGACATTATCGGTCAGAGCCCGGCCATCGTGGAGACGCTCAAGATGATCCGGCAGGCGGGGCCGTCTTCGGCGACGGTGCTTTTATCCGGGGAGTCCGGCACCGGCAAGGAGCTGCTGGCCCGCGCCATCCACCGCGCCAGCCCGCGGTCGGAGTGCGCCTTCGTGGTGGTCAACTGCGCGGCGTTGCCCGAGGGGATCCTGGAGAGCGAGATGTTTGGATACGAGCGCGGCGCGTTCACCGGGGCGGATCGCCGCAGGGAGGGTCGCTTCGAGGCCGCTCACCAGGGGTCGCTTTTCCTCGACGAAGTGGGGGAGATGAGCCCTTCCTCGCAGGTCAAGCTCCTGCGGGTTCTGCAAGACGGCGAATTCGAGCGCCTGGGATCGAACGATACTCTCAAAGTGGATCTGCGGCTGGTGGTGGCCACCAATAAGGATCTGGAGCAGGCGGTGGCTTTGGGGAAGTTCCGTGAGGATCTTTACTACCGGCTCAACGTGATCCACGTGCGGGTTCCGCCGCTGAGAGAGCGTAGCGGTGACATTCCCTTGCTGGTCAACTTTTTCCTCCAGCGCTACGCGAAGAAGAACGACCGGGTCTTTGAAGGAGTGACCGCCCGGGCCATGGATGCAATGGGCAATCATACCTGGCCCGGAAATGTACGTGAGCTGGAGAACGTCATTGAGCGGGCAGTGGTATTGTCCAGCGATGCGGTCGTAGACCTGGACGACCTTCCTCGGAGCCTGACCGGTCTGGCGTCGCTGACATCCGACAAGACCATGGAGGGCCGCGGCGTGTACGTGTCCGTGGGCACTCCCCTGGAGGATGCCGAACGGATGCTTTTCAAGGAGACACTGAAGGCCACCGGGGGGGACAAAAACCTGGCGGCCAAGCTGCTGGGCGTGGCCACTCGCACCATCTACCGCAAGCTGGGTTCGAAGGAAAAAGACAAGCCCGAGAAGCCATGAGTGTGCCTCGAGTCGGCGTGCTCATGCCGGTTCGCCAGGCGTGCCCCAAACCACCAACGGGGTTTGGCCGGAATCTCCCACCCCATTTCCGGTCGATCCCAATCTCCCGAGTAAAAAGGGACACTTACACCGTCCGTTTCCGCATCGGGTTCGGTCCCGGGCGATGAAACGCCCGGGGCATCGGACGGTGCAAAAACGCACACTTGCGAGAGGACCACAAGTAAATTATCTCACTAGTATAGTGGCACCGTGTATATTGAGTTCCTTTGGGAAGTCAATATGTTATGTCGAAACGTAGGGGCACCAGTGGGAGATTGGGGTTGACGTATTGGGGCTTTACGGCCGTGATTATTATATGTTTTCTTTAAGGGGAGGTTTGATGGTAAAGGGGTTCTGGCCGACCCAAACAACCAGAAATACCGGTAAGAGGTGTTGGTGTGGCTCGAGTAATCCTGGTGACTGGTGGGAGCCGCAGCGGCAAGAGTCGCTACGCTCAGAGGCTTGCCGAAAGACTCAAAGGCTCCCGGGCTTTCGTGGCCACCTGTCCGCTCGTCGATGCGGAGATGCGTGAGCGCATCGTCCTGCACCAGCAGGCCCGGGCCCGGTCCCAGTGGCATACGATTGAGGAGACCCTCGACCTGGCCGGGGTCCTGGCCGGTGATAGCCGGCACGAGGTTTTCTTAGTCGACTGCCTGACGCTTTGGGTCAACAACCTGATGTTCGCGGCCGAAAGCAGCGGCCGCGAGCTTAGCGAAGAAAACATGGAAGCCGCCGCCGGCGAGCTTCAGACGGTTTGTCGTGGGCGGCCCGGCACGGTAATCTTTGTGACCAATGAGGTGGGTATGGGACTGGTGCCCGCAAGTCCTCAAGGCCGGCGCTTCCGCGACCTGGCCGGACGCTGCAACCAAGTGATCGCGGCGGAAGCCGACACCGTCACCCTGATGGTGTGTGGGATCCCGCTGAATCTGAAAGGATGAGCAGATGAGCCTGCTTCAAAGCACAATCAAGGAAATCAGCCCCCAGGACCAGGCCTGGCGGGAGAAAGCCCAAGCCCGGCTCGAGCAGCTAAGCATGCCCTCCTGGGCGCTGGGCCGGTTGATGGATCTGTCCAGGGACCTGGCCGGGATGACCCGCTCGATGCGCCCCCCGGTGGATCGAAAGGTGGTGGTCACCATGGCCGGTGACCACGGCGTGGCGGCCGAGGGTGTCAGCAAGTACCCTCAGGAGGTCACCGGCCAGATGGTCCATAACTTCGTAAACGGTGGTGCGGGGATCAATGCCATCGCTCGACAGTGCGGCGCGCGGGTCGTGGTGGTGGACATGGGTGTGATCTCCGACATGAGCGACCTGGCTGGGGCCGGAGAATTGCTTTCCAAGAGGGTTGGCCCCGGCACCCGAAACATAGCCCGAGGGCCGGCAATGGATCACCGGCAGGCAGTCCGCTGCGTCGAAGCGGGCATCGAGATCGCCCAGGAATTGGGCCCCTCGGTCGACGTCTTCGGCACCGGTGACATGGGCATCGGCAACACAACCCCCAGTTCAGCCATCGCAGCGGCCGTCCTGGGCGTGCCCGCCGAGCAAGTGACCGGCCGGGGCACCGGCATAGAGGATGAGCAGCTAACGCACAAGATCGAGGTGGTTCGCCGGGCGTTGGAGATTAATCGACCCGACCCGGCCGATGGTCTCGATGTGTTGGCCCGGGTGGGCGGGTTCGAGATCGGCGGGATCGCCGGGTTGATCCTGGGCGCCGCGGTGCAACGCAAGCCCGTGATCGTCGACGGGTTTATCTCCACCGCGGGGGCGCTGGTCGCCCACTTGCTGGCTCCCCAGTCGGACGATTACATGATCGCCGCCCACCGCAGCGCCGAGTCTGGACACGACCTGATGCTCGAGCGGCTGGGAAAGCAACCGCTACTCGACCTGGGCCTGCGCTTGGGGGAAGGGACCGGTGCGGCGTTGGTCATGAACCTGGTCGCCGCCGCCGTTCGGGTGTTGACCGAGGTAAGCACATTCGAGGAAGCCGCAGTTTCCGGGGCCAAAGAATAATGTGGCGGCTCACGGCCGCGCTGAAATTCCTGACGGTTCTGCCTATGCCGTCCGGCGGAAGCACCCGTGAGCGAGATCTGGCCGGAAGCCTGCCCTTTTTCCCGGTGGTGGGATTGCTCATCGGGGCGCTGGTTGCCGCCTTGGCCTTGGGGCTTGGCCGGGTCCTGCCGCCGCTGCCGGCCGCCGCGCTGATCGTGATCGCCCTGGTGGCCGTCTCCGGAGGGCTGCATCTGGATGGCCTGAGCGACAGCGCCGACGGGTTTTTCAGTTCACGTCCGCGCGAACGCATCCTCGAGATCATGCGAGACAGCCGAGCCGGACCGATGGGGATCATCGCAATTGTCAGCGTGATGGGGCTGAAGTTCGCCACTCTGGCTTCGACACCCGAGATACACCTGTGGTCGGCGGTGTTTTTGATGCCTATAGCCGGAAGGTGCGCATTGGTTGTCGGCATGGCCTCACTCCCCTACGCCCGTCCGGAGGGTGGGCTGGGAAGCGCCCTCTATAAGGGCTGGAGGAAGACCAGCGCGGGACTGTCCATTTTGCTGCTGGTGTCGGCTGGTTGGATCGTAGCCGGCTGGGCCGGGCTCATCGCCGCGGGTAGCTCGGTTCTGGTCACACTGCTCTTGGCTGCATACACCTATCACAAGATCGGCGGGGCGACCGGTGACACGCTGGGGGCCGGCTGTGAGATCGCCGAGGTGGTGCCGGCCCTGACGCTGGCCGTCTGGCATTTCGTGGTCCCAGGCTGAGTCTGAGTAGCGACTACCGTGACCGGCCGATCTCGGGATGAAGCAGCCCCTATGTCCTCAAGCGCACCGACAACCCATCCCCGTACGACCTGGACGACGACATCCTGCTGCTATCTGTCCAGGGAGTCGTTTAAATATGATCATTCGACTAAGCGCAGGGTAACTTCCAAAACATTCCGACATCGACTTTCGCCTGCACCACCGGAGCCGGTATATCCCATTGTTATACAAAGACATTTGCAAATACTAATTTTCTACTAACACCTTTACAGTTAGTAGTTGGCGTGTTATCTACTAATTAGAACTGAGTTAGTAGAAAACTAGTATTTGGCTTAACGCAGCGTTTTTAAAGGAAAAACAGTATGAAAATGGTGATCCACCCTCCAAGCTGGACGGAAACACTGAACAACTTCGCAGAGAAGAAGAAGTTCCAGCAGATCATGACAGCAGTCTCGGGGCCCGCAGTTTTGGGCAAGTACTTGCATTGGCAGGACCTAAGGCATCGCACTCCCCCAAAAGGTCTAACCCATGAAGAGTGGTGGGCAGGTCTAAAGCTCCGGCGTAAAAGTGACTCAAAAGAAATTCCCCTGAAAGACAACAACAGCGAGCCGTTTCAATATCTATCGACAGATCCAATTCCGGAACATCTCCACAAGATTGACAAGGGTGCTGCTGGAGTCATTCGTATGCCTGAGCAGATCACCAATCCTGACACACGAGATCAATACTGTGTCAGTTCTCTTATTGAGGAGGCAATCACATCAAGTCAACTTGAAGGCGCAACTACAACCCGCAAAGTTGCGAAGGAAATGCTCCGCACTAAGCGCCCGCGCATAAATAAAACCCGCATCAATTTCACAACTCAAACAAATTAAAAACCTATAGTCCGGAACGTATGAGCGCTGAGAAGCAGCAATAGTGCGGAATTGCAGC
>JAUXGL010000062.1 GCA_030622135.1 Deltaproteobacteria bacterium | reverse complement strand
TCGCCCTCGGGAGTGAGATCCCCGGACAACCGCAGCCGGGTTTCCCCCTCTCCTTCGAGCAGGAAGCCGGCCCCTTCTCCCCGAACATCGGAGCCCAGGTAGACGATCCCCTCGGTGGCGGTGAAACAACCCAACCGGGGCTTCAGGGTTTCGCGCAGCGTCCAGATCACCTCCGCGGTGTGGCTCTGGCTCCGGCCGCCGGTGTAGTCCGCCTGGACCCGCAGGGTACCCTCAAACGATCCCAGCCCCCCCAGTACGGAGAACAGCTTGGCGTCGATCTGGAACTTGATGTAGGTGTCGTCGATTCGCTCCAAAACCACCTTGTGCTTACTCTCTCCACGTTCCAGAAAAACGTTCAACGCCCCCTGGGTCTCGTCCACAAATCCCTTTCCGTGCACGTGGATCCAGGTGCCGGGAAGAACCAGGTCAGGCTCCACCGACTCAACAAGAAGCTCGGGCAGGCCTCCGTCCGACCTGGACGGAATGCTCTCGCAACCCGCTCCCAGAAGCCCGTATGAAAGGCAAATCAAAAATAAGAGGTGTCTCATTGGTACACTCCTAATTAGTACACTTCTATACCATACGTGATCTTCGGTGCCGCCAAGTTAGGACAGTACACCCGGATGAAGTAGTCGCCGTTCGTGTCCGTGGTTAACTCGATATGCTCGTCGTCATCCTCACTTTCGCCGGAGGCTATCAGGTGTTCCCAGAGAGTGTCCGAGGTCACTCCCGGGTCGTACAGCTTGACATTCAGATTTCTGTCGGCGTGGTGCGTGAAGGTCAGATCCACCACAATGGTCTCGCCCGCTACAAAATACCTCCAGTACCAGTCCTCGTCGTTGGGACAAAGAACCTGGTCGGCCTCCGGGTCGGAGATCTCCCACGCGTCCTCCGGAGAACCGTTATCCTCGTAGCCATCGTCCTGACACTCCTGGGTCTGGGGCGTCACCACCACGGTCATGTGGTAGGTGTTCTTGACCCACCTGTAGGGGATCACGGCGATATAACAGGTGCCGTCGGCGGGGATGCTCCCGACGATCACTTCCTCGTCGCTGGTCTCGGTGATGCCACAACCCAGGGCGTTGTCGCAGTCAATGAAGTCCGCGGTGGCCGCCGTCTCGGCGTCGAACACCCACAGGTCCAGGTCCCCCTCCTCCTGGGCGGACCCGATCGACACCTCCAGCTTGTCCCCGGTGTTCAACTCGATCTTGTAAAAATCGTTGTCGTCGCAGCTAGTCAGATCCGGGTGTGTACCCGCGGTGATGGTCTTGGCGTCGTTGATCGTGTCATTACCCCCCCCGCCCTCGAAGCTGTCGTCGTCGCACTGAGTGAACTTCCTCTTCACCACCGCCAATCTGTAGTTGTTAACCACCTGGGCATCGTCGCCCTCCACCCGCAGGTAGACGTTCTGGCCCTGTGAGAACACGCCCGGCTCCACGTACACCCCGTCGATGTAGTGCTGCCCGGCGGCCAGCGTGGTGCTGCCGTCTGAGTCCAACAGGTCCATTTGCAACATTCCGTTGGCCTCGGTGTACATGATGCTGGCTAACATCTCGTGGTTCTGGGAAATGTCTATGTGGTAGTAGTCCACGTTGGCCGGGCAAATCTTCAAAAAACCGGTGTAGAACTCGCCGTACGAATCGAAGGTCACCTCGGTGGCCCGGCCGCTGGAGTCGTTCGACTCGAAGTCGTCGTCCTCGCAACCGCTGCTGCCGGCCGAGTATGCGGTAAAGGGAAAACGCCCCTCCTCGGGAACGCAGCTGTACAAATCGCATTTCGATCCGGAGGGATTGTCGTCGTCCCAAGCGCATATGCGGTAGCGTATCGTGGCGGTCTCGCCCTGGCTGAGGCCGGGGTTGGGGATGCTTCCCTGCCAACTGCCGCCGCCGGTGCTGGTCATGCTGCTCTTCTGGTCGGGCCCGCCGCCACCGCCGGTGTCACACGACCAGTACAGAGCCACGGCGGAGATCTCGGACTCGAGGTCGGTCACGGTAACCTGCACCGGGTAGTCTCCCGAACCCCGCTGCTCGAAGAGGGCCTTGTGCTCCACCATCGGTGTGGTGCCCTCGCAATCCTGGCCGCCCTTGAGCAGGATGGTGATATCCCTAAACACCTCCGGGTTGCGCTCGTCCTTGGCCCCCACCCGTATGCCCCAAACGGGCTTCTCGTTGATTTGCGCCTCGGTGGGCGTCCACTTGAAGGTGGCATCCTTCGGGCCGGACGTGGAGAATTCTCCGCCGGGGATGCCGTCCACCAGGCGCAGGATGACATTGGTGGAATCGGCGTCGCGCACCTCGATGTTTAAGCTGATCTGTTCAGTGCGATCAAGGTCCAGCGTGTGGTCCAACCGGGTGAGGAACCTCGGCGATCCGGCCCCCGCCCCTCCCAGGATCACGGAAATGATGATGATCTCCGAGCTCGTGTCGATCCCGTCGGTCACCTTGAAGGTGACCTGATACTCCTTTCCTTCTCCCGAAGGACCCGCGGCGGAGACGATGGGCGTCCAGGAAAAGATGGCCGTGTTGTTTTCGATCTGCTCGAAGCGTGCCTCCTCCGGCTTGTCCGGAGCGGCGAACTTCAGCGGATCGCCGTCGTCGTCCCTGGCGTTGACCTCGAACTCCAGCAGTTCGCCGGTCTTGACCGTCTTGTTTCCAACAAACAGCAGCTCCGGAATATGATTGGTGCACCCGGCAAAGGCCCAGGTGAAAAGCAGCGCCACGGTGAAAAAGAATCTGCATTTCCATTTCCATCTCATGATATTTTTCCCTCCCTTTTGTAACTAATCGGTATATGCCAGCATCGGTATATGTCAGCACAAGTCTAGCCGTTTCGACAACCGGATGTCCATCATTTCTTTCGCGGATACTCGCTGCCATCACCAACCTGTCTTACAACATGTTGTCGCGTTTTCATCAACAAGTGCCTACTTCGGCAGAATCCGCTTCAAATAATTCCAGTTTTCGTCGGTGAAGCGCGCGGGGCCGCAACCGTTCTGCTCGGCGCGCTCTTCGAAGTCCCGGTGGAAACCGGCGTCCATGATCTGGTTGTCGGTGGGAACCGTGTTGTGGAAGATAGTCTTGACCCCCCCTCCAAACGCCAGGCCCAGGGTGTGCCCGATCTCGTGGGAGATGGTGTTTCCGATCATGCTGCCCAGGGCGTGTATGGCCCGGCCGATCTTGTCGGATCGCGATCCGGCCGGGTACTCCCCGGCCTTCACGGGTGTCCCACCCTCCGAGGGCATGAAAGGCCCGAACACTTCATCGAAAGTCGGTGAGGCAATGTTCATGGGTCTGGGGGCCTTGGGGCTTAAGGCCAGGTAGGACGAGACGAACACGCCGCCGTAGGCGTAGTGGCCTCCCTCGCAGGCCAGGCCCCCGACCACGTCATCGAAATGGAGGTTACCCATGTCCTTGCCCCTCTTAGACATGGAGTTGTCCAGCCCGATCAGGCCGACGTTGTTGGGATCCTTTCCGCCGATCTCGATCACCGAGTATTCCATAAAGTCGGTGGGACGGCTGGTGCGCCATTCGATGTTGATGCCGTCCAGCTGGTCGGCTTTGTAGTCGCGGTTGACCACCTCGAGGATACGATCACGGATGTGGGACTCCACGTTGCGCAGCCCGAAGTCTCTCAACGCGTCGGTGAATCCGGGCAGGTACTTCATGTACACCACCTGCTTCTGGGAACCGACTCGGAGCAGAGGATCAATGAGAGTCATTTTCGCCAAGGGAATGCCCTCTTCGAAATCGACACCGGAGTACACCATCGGGGTGGCGGACGCCTTCAGGATCCCCGCCACCGCCCCCAGGCCCTCGACCCCCCCCCGGCCGTCCGGCGTCACCCGCAGGACGTACTGCATGACATCACCCGAGATCACTTCGGGGAAGATCTCCAGGGCATTGTCCCCGGTCAAATCGGTCACGTCCCCGCCCCGGGCGGTGAAGGTCCCCTCGATCCGCACGGCCGTCCGGGCGGAACCGGCTACGAACCCGCGGCCGGTGAACCAGAGCCACTGCCCCCGGCTGGCTTCGAGCGGATCCACCCATAGAATGACCGTGCGGCCCAACTCGATGGTCACGCCCCTCAGACCATTGCCGGCCACCTCCCGCTCGTCCGCGTGAACGTTTACGACAATCAAGTCGCCTACGAACACGCCCGGAGAGATGCCCAGCGCCTCAACGGGAAAGGGACCGTCGAGCAAATCCCGGCGCTCGGCCAAAACGGCAAAGGACCCGCTCCACGGCGCAGGTGCCTTACCCTCGGGGGTGAAAGTCCCGGACAACCGCAGCTGGGTCTCCCCCTCTCCATCGAGCAGGAAACCGACCCCTTCTCCCCGGGTATCGGAGCCCAGGTAAACGATCCCCTCGGTGGCGGTGAAACGATTCAGCCGGGGCTTTATGATTTCGCGCAGCGTCCAGATCACCTCCGTGGTGTGGCTCTGGCTCCGGCCGCCGGTGTAGTCCGCCTGGACACACAGGGTACCCACGAACGGTCCCGGCCCCCCCAGCGCGGAGAACAGGTCGGCGTCGATCTGGAACTTGATGTAGGTATCGTCGATGCGCTCCAAAACCACCATGCGCCTGCTCCCTCCACGTTCCAGAAAAACGATCAACGCCCCCCGGGTCTCGTCCACGAATCCCTTTCCGTGCATGTGGATCCAGGTGCCGGGAAGAACCAGGTCAGGCTCCACCGACTCGACTGAAAGCTCGGGCAGGCCTCCGTCCGACCTGGACGGAATGCTCTCGCAACCCACTCCCAGAAGCCCGCATGAAAACAAAATCAGAAACAGGCGTCTCACTAGTACGTCACCTCTATAGAATACGTGGTCTGCCGTGCCAGGTTATAGCCATACACCCAGATGTTGCCGCAGTGAAAAAGAATTTGCAGTTTGATTTCATGGCACCCCCTATTTAGGAATAGCCGGTACATACTAGCACAGCTCCAGCCGTTCCGACAACCGGCTGTCTATCGTTTTTTCCGTCGGAAACGGTGGTTGAAAAAAGCGGCCGGGATGGCCAAGATGCACAGGTAGGCTGGCCAATCGGCCAGGACCCGGTAAGGGGTGCCGCCATCCATCATGGGCATGGTTTCCATCAGGGTTTCCGCCCCGGGGGGCTTCGTCTGGGACAGGAGCCGGCCCACCGGGTCTACGAAGCAAGACACGCCGGTGTTGGTGGAGCGAACCAAGGACACGCGGTTTTCGACCGCGCGGCAGACCGCCAGGGCCATGTGTAGATAGGGCTCGGAGGTCTGACCGAACCAGGCGTCGTTGGTGACGTTGATGAGGATGTTGGGCTTCTGGTCGGCGATGTCCCGGGTGAAGGCGGAGATGATGTCCTCGTAGCAAATCATCACCCCGATACGGAAATCGCCCAGCTCGATGATCTTCACCGACTCCCCGGCGGTCAGGTCCCCGGCCTCGGGAAGCCACTCATAGAGGACCGGAAAGGTATGCCCCAGGGGAACGTACTCGCCAAAGAGCAGCAGGTAGACCTTGTCGTAGGCCCCCAGGACCTTGCCGGTCTCGTCTAATAGAATGGCCGTGTTCAGGTGGTCCCGGCCCCCGTGCCGGGGAGACTTGTTCTCCGGGTTATCCCGGTAGGTGAGCGCGCCGAAGAGCAACGGCGTCTTGAATCCCCGCTGGGGCGCGAAGCGATCCCGGTACTCGACCTTGGCCTCCACGTCCTCCTCCGCGTGCACCGGCGGCGGGACGTCGCTCTGGGGAATGAAGGCCACGTCCCGCGGTATGGGGCGTTCGCGCACGATTTGGCTCTGGCCCTTTCGGCGAACGCGGGTAAACGAAGCGTGGTAGGACGTCTCCGGCCAGACGATCAGCTCAGCGCCCCGCTGCTCCAACTCGACCGACATGCGCTGGTGACGCACCAGGTTGTCCTTGGTCTTTCTGGGATCCTCTTTCTCCCAAATGCCCACGTCGGCCTCCACCAGGCCGATCTTCAACTTGGGAGCGGCTTCCATCTGGGCATCCACCATGGCCATCCGGATCAGGCCGTATACGCACACCAACAGCGGAACCGCCGCGGCCCAGATCAGGGGCCACCAGGGCCGCGACTCTTTATCCCTAAACCGCACCAGCGCGCCAAACAAAAACCCGTTGGTCATTACCAGCAAAAAGCTCAGCAGGCTCACCCCACCCAGCTCGCAAACCTGGATGAAGGGAATAGCCCAGTACTGAGAGTTGGCGTAGAACCAGGGGAAAATGAAGGGGATCAGAATCTCCGCGGCCACATAGGCAACCGGCACCAACAGCCAGTCGGGCAGGTCGCTCCTTTTGCTCAACCACCGGTACAGCCAAAGCCAGAAAGCGAACACCAACCCCTGGTAAACCGCCAGCAGCAGGGTCAAAAATGCCGAGGGAATCCAACCCATGTGGCCGAAGTCCATCAGCATCCCACAGATCCAATAGAACCCTCCCAGGTTGGTTACCGTCCCCGCCCAGAGACCAATCAAGAAATGCCGGCGGCCGCTCAGACCCCGCGCGGCCCATAGGATGGGCACCAAGGTCACCCAGGCGAGCGGCGCCAGGTCAAACGAGGGAAAGGCCAGAAAGACCCCGGCACCCCCGGCCCCGGAGAGCCCCAGGCGCCACAACCAGCCCCTCCAGCCCAGCTTGGTCATGTTTTCGTTCTTTCCCATGACAAAAAACGGGCCGCGCCCATTGTGGCACGGCCCGAATGACAACCAAACTTCCGAATCTGCTACTCAGTAGCTTCCGGGGCCGCTTCGCCGCCGCCCTCTGCCGGGGGGGCCTCCTCGCCGCCCTCTGCCGGGGGGGCCTCCTCGCCGCCCTCGGCGGGCTTGGCTTCGTCACCGCCTTCGGCGGGCTTGGCTTCATCGCCGCCCTCGGCGGGCTTGGCTTCATCGCCGCCCTCGGCGGGCTTGGCTTCATCGCCGCCCTCGGCGGGCTTGGCTTCGTCGGTAGCCACGGCCTCGTCGGCCGGCTTGGTGATAGCCGCATTCTCGGCGCAACCCACCACGAACGACAGTGCCATCAACAAGGACAACAGAAATGCAATAGCTCTCATTAGTACTCCTCCTTTTTATTACTGTTATTTTATTACTCGGTTTCGAGGTCTTGTACAGGAGGAACGCCAGAGGTGTCAAGGATTCTTTCCTTGCCGACTCCGTCCACCATGCGCTCGGTGCGCTGCTCATCTATACCCTGGTAATCCAAGCGGAATTTCAGCTTGCCTCCGCCGTCACAGGTTGACTCCGACTTCAACACCTGTTTACCTAAGCTAGCCGGGTTCATTCCGCCTCGTCGTTTTTCTTCTTGAGGCTCAGGCCGTAGGTGTACCCGCGGTTGAAGGCATCCTCGTTGAGCCTTTGGGTTCCCCGGGGTACGGACTCGGCCACGGCCTTCTTGACCGCCTGGGCGGAAACCACATCGGACAGCGCGGTCACGAAACCGAGCATGATGATGTTTAAAACCATCTTGCGGCCGATGTCCTCGGCAAACCGCGTCGCCGGAATCCCATACGCCTGGCATTCTTTCGGCAGGTCGACCGGATCGACTAAGTTCTCTTCGTAGAGCACCAACGCCCCTGCGCCCACCTCGCCGATGTGTTTCTCGTAGGCCGGCTGGGACATCACCACCAGGATATCCGGCCGGATCACGCAGGGATATAGGTTGCGTTCACGGCTGAGCACCACCTGGGCGCTGCAGGCGCCCCCGCGGGCCTCGGGCCCGAAGGACTGGGTGAGCGTGGCGTCCTTCCCGTCGTGGAGGGCCGCGGCCCGTCCCAGGATAATCCCGGCCAGGATAACTCCCTGCCCACCGAAACCGCTGATGCGAATCTCGACCCGGCTCATCGTACCACCCCAGTGGGATAGGGCTGGTACCTCGCGCCCAGCTTGGAGCTAAACTCCTCGTTCATGGCCTCCAGCAAGGTCGACCGGTCACGGTCGATGAATTTCCCCACTATGATGGGCCCCTTCAGCTCCAGCCCGACCATGCGGGTGTTGGCACCGTTGATGACCCGGCTGTAACGCTTGTAATAACGCATGGCTTCGAGCCCGTCGCCCAGCCGGTTCCGGCGCTGATAGATGGTGGGACAGGGAGCAATGATCTCCACAAAGCAGAACCCGGGCTTGTTGATCGCCTCCACCATCGATCGAGTCAATTGGCGAACGTGATAGGTCGTCCACCGAGCCACGTACACCGCGCCGGTGGAGTCGGCCAGAAACGGCAGGTTGAACGGCCGATCATAGGACCCGTAGGGCGTGGTGGTGGCGATGCTGTGGATCGGGGCGGTGGGCCCCACTTGGCCGCCGGTCATGGCGTAGGTAAAATTGTTGACGCAGAACACCTTGATGTCCGAGTTGCGGCGGGCGGCATGGATCAGGTGGTTTCCGCCGATGGAGACCAGGTCTCCCTCTCCGCTGAACACCAGCACCTTCAACTCCGGCCTGGCAACCTTCAAACCGGTGGCGAAGGGAATCGGGCGCCCATGGGTGGTGTGAAAAGAGTCCAGCTTGAGGTATCCGGCGATTCGCCCGGTGCAGCCAATCCCCGAGATGATCGAAACCAGGTCGGGGTCGATTCCCGACTGGTTAAGGGCCCGCACGAAGCAATTCACCACGATCCCGATGCCGCAGCCGGGGCACCAGATGTGCGGCATCCTATCCATGCGCAGGTACGGCTCCACCGGATTGATGTGTTGGTTCTTCACCAGGCCTCCTCCACCACCCGGAGGATGTCTTCGGGATTATGTAACGCACCCCCGCCATGGGGCACCAGCACGGTAGGTACCCGGCCGCCCACAATCCGTTCCACTTCCAGGACCACCTGACCGTAGTTCAACTCCACCACCACGAACGCCTTCACCCGCTCGGCCAGTTCACGAAGTCGTTTCTCCGGAAAGGGCCACACCACCACGGGGCGGAACACGCCCACCTTGAGCCCCTTCTCCCGAGCCAGATGCAGCGTGCGCAATACCACCCGGGAGGTAATCCCGTAAGCCACCAGCACCACATCCGCGTCCTGAATCTGATCCTCCTCCACCATGGCGATATCTTCGGCGTTGAGTCGAATCTTGTCCAACAGGCGGCGGACCAGATGGTCCTGCACGTCAGGACTCATGACGGGATAGCCCTTTTCGTTGTGGGTCAACCCGGTGACGTGAAACCGGTATCCCTCCCCCACCGGAGCCATCGGAGGAACCAGGTTCTCTCCCGGCGCGAACGGCAGATACTCCTCCTTGGGACCCTCGGGCAGGCGACGGGACTCTACCTCGATCTGCTCCGCATGGGGGATGGTCACCCGCTCGGTCATGTGCCCAACGCTCTCGTCCATCATGATGAGCACGGGCACCCGGTAGCGTTCGGACAGGTTGAACGCGTGCACGGTGAGATCGAAGCACTCCTGGGGTGAATTGGGGGAGATGGCGATGATCTCGTAGTCTCCGTGGGAGCCCCAGCGGGCCTGCATCATGTCCCCCTGAGCCGGCAAGGTGGGCAAGCCGGTCGACGGCCCGCCTCTCTGTACATTGACGAAGACGCAGGGTGTCTCGGTCATCGCCGCCAATCCCACGTGCTCCATCATCAGCGACATGCCCGGCCCGGAGGTGACGGTTATGACCTTCTTGCCGCCCCAGGCTGCGCCCTGAATGGCGATGGAAGAGGCGATCTCGTCCTCCATCTGGACGAACACGCCCCCGACCAACGGAAGTCGCAGCGCGATCCGTTCAACGATTTCGGTCGACGGAGTTATCGGATACCCGAAGGCCGCCCGGCAGCCGGCAGCGATGGCGCCCTCACAGCAGGCATGGTCACCGTCAAGGAAATGTACCCCGGTCAAGACGCCCTGGGGATCAGCCCCCATTGTCGCACTCCTTCGCTTCGCCGGCTTCGATCTTCACCCGCACGGCATGAATGGCGAAGTCCGGGCAATACAACCCACAGAGATCGCAGCCCGTGCAGACTTCCAGGTCCACAATCACGGGCGTATGATATCCCTTGCGGTTGAGTTTTTCACCCATGGCCAGAACCTGGGTCGGGCAGAATTCGACGCAGAAACCGCATCCCTTGCACCGCTCGCAGTCGATGAATAATTCACCGCGGGATTTCCGCCGGGAGGTTCTCCTTTCCACCGCCATGTTTACCGCCTCCCGTTCTCCAGCGCCTTCTGCATGCCGGCGCCGATCTCCGCCGGACTCTCGACCACCAGGACGCCCATTTTCTTAAGCACCCGTATCTTTTCATCCGCCGTGCCCTTGCCCCCGGCGATAATCGCCCCGGCATGACCCATCCTGCGTCCCGGCGGAGCGGTTCGTCCGGCGATGAAAGCCACCACGGGTTTGGACATGTTTTCACGAATCCAGGCGGCGGCCTCTTCCTCGGCCTGCCCACCGATCTCCCCGATCATGACCACACCGCCCGTCTGGGGATCCGCCAGAAACAGCTTGAGACCATCGATGAAGTCGAGACCCTTGACGGGATCACCGCCCAATCCTATGCAAGTGGACTGCCCGATGCCTAACCGGCTCAACTGATCCACCGCTTCGTAGGTCAGGGTTCCGCTCCGGCTCAAAACTCCCACGCGCCCGGGCTTATGCACCGGAGCGGGCATGATGCCCACCTTGGTCTGCCCCGGCGTGATTATGCCCGGGCAATTGGGACCAATCAGTGTCGTCGACGTGCCCGACAACGCGTGCTTCACCTTCAACATGTCCAGCGTGGGTATGCCTTCGGTGATGCATACGACCAAACGGATGCCCGCAGCGGTCGCCTCCAGGATGGCGTCGGCCGCGCCCGGTGCGGGCACGAATATACAGGAAGTGTCCGCACCGGTTTCGGCCACCGCCTCGGAAACGGTGTTGAAGATTGGAATGCCTTTCCCCTCGGTCCCGCCCTTGCCCGGATGCGCCGCCGCCACCACCAGGGTGCCGTATTCCACCATGGTGGCGGCATGGAACTTGCCCGCGCTGCCCAAACCCTGGATCACCACGCGAGTGTTCTTGTCTACCAAAACGCTCATGACACTCCCTGCGCCTCCCGGACCGCGGCCTCGGCCGCCGCGTGCATGCTCTCTACGGAAACGACGTTCAGACTCGACCCGGCCAGGATCTCCCGGCCGCGGTCCGCCAGGGTCCCCTGCAACCGCACCACCAGGGGAACGCGGATGCCCACCTCCCGGATAGCTTCCACCATTCCCTCGGCGATCACGTCACACCGCACGATGCCACCGAAGATGTTGACCAGGACGGCTTTCACGTTCTCGTCCGACAGGATAATCTTGAATGCCGCCTGCACCCGCCCGGCATCGGTACCTCCGCCCACGTCGAGGAAGTTCGCCGGCTCACCGCCGCAAAGCTTGATGATGTCCATGGTGGCCATGGCCAATCCGGCCCCGTTCACCATGCAGCCGATGTTACCGTCTAAGCGAATGTAGCTGAGCCCGAACCGAGATGCCTCCACCTCGGCGGGCTCCTCCTCGTCCACGTCCCGAAGCTCGACCAGGTCCGAATGCCTAAAAAGCGCGTTGTCATCGAAGCTCATCTTCGCATCCAGCGCGACGAGATCGCCTGCCTGGGTCACCACCAGCGGGTTGATCTCCACCAGCGAGGCATCCAGCTCAACGAACGCACGGTACATGCCGGAGAGAAAAGCCGTGGCCGCCCGCACCTGGGATTTTGAAAGGCCCAGTCCGAAGGCCAGCCGGCGCACCTGATGGGGCATTAGCCCGGTAAGAGAGTCGATGGGCTCGCGCAGGATTTTTTCCGGGTGAGTGCGGGCCACCTCCTCGATCTCCACACCTCCCTCGGAGCAGAGGATCAATGTCACCCGGGCCGTCTCCCGGTCCAGCACCATTCCGGCATACAGCTCGCTTTCGATCTGCAGCCCTTCCTCCACCAGCACCCGGCGAACCACCTGGCCACCGGGGCCGGTCTGGTGGGTCACCAGGGGCCGGCCCAGCATCGCCTCGGCCGCACTGCGCGCCTGACCGGGCCCGTCCACCACCTTCACTCCCCCGCCCTTCCCCCGTCCCCCGGCATGGATCTGCGCCTTGACCACCACGACTCCGTCCAGTTCCCGGGCGACTTGCATAACCTCGCCGGCGGAGGCAGCCACTCGCCCCCTGGGTACCCGCACGCCATACCGGGAAAAGATGTCCTTAGCCTGATACTCGTGAATCTTCAACCTATTCTCCTTCCCCGTAAGTCAGTCCGTTCTAGCCGCTTGCAGGTTTTTGTCAAGGGAAACCGGGCGGGCATTATTTTTTTCTTGACAACATGCTGTACCTCGATGCATTCGTCGTCTCCGGACATGAACATCTCTTTCGAATGCGTCCAGTGTGAAGCCGACTTTGATATCGAATTAGAGGATCTCACCCGGGATTCTTCCCTGTTGGTATGCTCCAACTGCGGAAACAAAGCCAACCCCGAAGTCGTCAAGGCCACCTTGACGGCCCTGGACGAGTTTCTGTCCCAGCTGACCCGGCTCCGGAAGAAGTTCCGCGTCGGTCTCGAGATGGAGTTCGACGAGCTCGACAACGAGCTTGCCGAACAGTACGACGACGACGATGCCCTCTGGAGCGACGAAGTAGAAGAGGACGACAACGAAAACTGAGCCCCTGTAAAAACCCTTCTCGTGAGTCCGCCGGCACCCCAAAAGCGCGTATTGTGTAAGCACCATTAGACACGAGGGCCTCGATCCGAAATACGATCGGCGCGGGGTATGACCTGGTCAGGTTGTTCATCAACGATGAAAACCTGGGGGACACGTCGGACAGCTATACGAGTTTCTTTATCCGGGTGGGATGAGACTGACGGACCGTGCCGACTATCAGTTGAGCAGGTCCTCGATGTATTGCTTGAGCCGCGGCGTGTCCGGAATCGAACCTTCCTGCCTAAACTGGATAACGAGGTTTTCGTCAAGGAGCATGGTCAGGGGCACGTCCTCGTGGTAGATTCCCGTCTTGTCGTGATTCGGATCGGCGAGCACCTTAAAGCTCAGTCCGAAGTGCTGCTTGTAGGCGTAGGAGTAGTCGAGGACGCTGCCCCAATCCCTTGCGCCGCCGTCGTCCTCGAATATGATAAGCACGATCGAAAGTCCTAGGTCATGGTAAGGCTCATAGAATTCATCTTGAAGAATCGCGGCTTGGGATTTGCACTCGTCGCTACTACCACTATGTACGATCACCATTGTTGCCTTCGTTGCCAGGCTTTCCACACAGACCGTGCGGGTTTCGCGCTGGGGGTTTCACCCACCGGTCCATCCGTGCATTTCCGCGCAACAGAGGGTTGCGACGGTGTCTCCTAAATCCGTCCCGGCTTCCCCGTCGCCGTCGGAAGGCGACCAGCAGTCGGTGTCGTTTGTAGCGTCGCAGGCCTGCGGGCAACAACCGTCTCCGTCTTGACATTCTTCGATGACGGCATAGACGCATTCGACGTCGCAGTACTCGGCGCTGCCGTTCATCGTGTCGACGGTGCAGGCATCCTCGTCGTCGCAACTGGCCGGACATGCGGACGATGGGTCGCAGGTTTCACCCAACTGCTCGTCAATCGTACTGTCGCCGCATCTTGGGGGGGGATCGAAATCATCCGGCGCTTCCGTATATTCCCCGGAACTCACGATCCCCTCGGGATCCCAGTAACATCCGGAGACGGCCACGACGAGACAAACCCATATTGGCAAGATTTTTCCTCTCATGCCGTAAATTTTATTGCAAGTTTCACACCACCGCCACCTTTTTAGAGATTTCTTAAAATATCGAGGTCTTAGCTAACCAGCGTCCTCTTTGGAATCTTGACATGTCACCACAATGGTACACTTTCAACTCCCCCGTTCTCAGTATTGGGACACGCATCTCCTGGAGCCGGCAAGATGAGCTGCCGCCGAAAACAGCCTACCGATCCGACGGAACCAAGGGGTAGGCCGATTAGATATCGGCAGCCGTAGCGAAAGTGATATGCTGAGTCTTGAAGGAGGCTGCCATGCGAAGAATGTCCTTGGTTGCAGCGGCACTGCCGTTGATCGTCCTGTTGGCCGTACCGGCGTCGGCGGGTCCCCAACAGGGCGGAGAGAAAGCGCCGCTCAAGCTGCCTACTAAATGCTTCGTGGAGATGACCGTCGCTGGCGTAATGGGATACCGCGGCAGCCAAGCGGTCGTATTGAAAACGTTGAGCGAGGACTACACCCTGGAGATATGGGTCGGCCCAACGGAAGCCCTCGCCATCGACCTGCGACTCAACCGCCGGCGTTTCCAGCGGCCCCTGACCCACGACCTGCTGGACACCATCATGCGCGAGTTAGGAGGCAAGCTGGTCAAGATCCAGGTGGACGATCTGAAGGACAACACCTTTGTGGGAACCGTATTCGTCAAGCACAACCAAAAGGTGATCCCCATCGACGCTCGACCCTCCGACTCCATCGCACTAGCTATCGGCAACCGGGCCCCCATCTTCGTAGCCCAGAAGGTGCTGGAACGAGCGGGCCGCAAGGAAACCAAACAACCCGCCCAGGGACAAGAAACCCAGGACCCGGAAAAGCTGCTCAAGGACATCCTCGACTCCGAGCGAGAAGAGCACACGCTGTAGGGGCGCGATTCACAGCGAAGCTTGACTTGCAATAGAAAACATACCTATAGTTTTTTGTGACGATGATTGACTATTCCGCACTCGCCAACCGGGTCGTCGAGTTGATGACCAATCCCAAAAAAACCTGGGATACCATCAAGGACGAACCCGACCAGGGCAAGGAGCTGATACTCGGGTACGTCTTTCTGCTGGCACTCATTCCCACCGTGTTTGGGTTCGTGGGCAACCTCCTGTTCGCCGAGGGATTCCTCTACAGCCTGGTCTACGCCATCCTGCTGTTGGGCGTGTTTCTGGGCTCGCTGTTCGTGCTGGGCCTGCTGGTAAACGCCATGGCGCCGTCGTTCGGAACCATCCGTAACGAGAACGCGGCATTCAAGCTGGTCGCCTACGCTTCTACCCCCGTATGGGTTGCCGGGTTCCTCACCCTGATCCCCCAGCTCACCATGCTGGCCATGCTGGCGGGCTTCGGCTACGCCGGCTACCTGTTCTACCTGGGCTGCCAGGCCCTGATGGAAACCCCGAAGGAAAAAGCGTTGAGGTTCTCCATTGCGTCGGTGGTCACCTGGTTCGCCATCGTGCTGACCACCGCTCTGGTAGTCTCGCGCATCGCGGCCCTCATGTTCGCGCCCGTCATCGTGCTCGACCGCCTGTCCAACTCTCCCGGCAAACCCTTCGGAACCTGAATCCCCGCGTATTCGGAGGTCGCTCCATGCGAAAAGCCAAGATCATCTGCACCATTGGCCCCAAAAGCAGCACCGAAGAAATCATGGGGAAGATGGTGCTGGACGGAATGGACGTGGCCCGTCTTAACTTCTCCCACGGGACCCACCGCAGCCACACTCAGCTACATTCCAGCCTCCGCAAAATCGCCAAGGCCTGCAACCGCCCATTGGCCATTCTCCAGGACGTTCAGGGTCCCCGAATTCGGCTGGGCCAATTCCAGGGCGGCATGGCCCATCTGCATAACGGGGACAGCTTCGTTCTGACCACGGCCAAAACCATGGGTAACGGCGTGCGCGCCTCGGTCCAATACCCAAACCTTCCTAAAGACGTGGAGAAGGGCGATCGGATCCTGATCGCCGACGGAACCGTCCAACTCCGCGTAAACAACGTTGAAAAGAAGAGAATCATCACCAAGGTGGTTGTCGGCGGAACGATCCGGGACCACAACGGAATCAACCTACCCGGGGTCAGCCTGTCGGGCGCCTCGGTAACCGAAAAGGACAAGAAAGACATTCGTCTGGGCCTGAAGCTGGGCATGGACATTGTGGCCATCAGTTTCGTACGCAGTCCCGAGGACGTGCTCACGGTTCGCCGCATGATCAGGAAGGCCAAGAAGAAATCCCTGGTTCTGGCCAAGATCGAGCACCCCGATGCGGTCAAGCACCTGGACGAAATCCTGGACGTTTGCGACGGGATCATGGTGGCGCGGGGAGACCTGGGTGTCGAGTTGCCGCTGGAACAAGTCCCCGCCATCCAGAAGTCGGCCATCAGCCACGCCAACGCACGAGGGAAGATCGTCGTGGTGGCCACGCAGATGCTCGAGTCCATGGTCCAGAACCCCCGCCCCACCCGCGCCGAGGCCTCGGACGTAGCCAACGCCGTCTTCGACGGAGCCGACGCCCTGATGCTATCCGGGGAGACCGCCTCCGGCGCCTACCCAGTGGAGACGCTGCAAATGATGGTCCGGATCGTGAACCAGGCGGAGCGGTCGCCCGCCTTCCAAGCGGCTCTCCGACCCCACCTCATCAAGGATCACGCGCTGTTTCCCAACGCCATCAGCAAGGCCACCGTCGAGGCCGCCGAAGATACGGGTTCGCGATTGATCGTGGCCTTTACCGAATCGGGCAACACCGCACGGCTGATTTCAGATTATCGGCCTAACGCCCGGATCATCGCCATGACTCCCCACCAGGACACCTACAACCGTCTGGCCACTTACTGGGGAGTGGAGCCCGTACGAGTCCCCGCGGTGCACAGCACCGATGCCATGCTCAAGCAAGCCAACCGGATCCTGGTCGAGCGCAACTTCGCCCGCCCGGGGGAAATCGTGGTGCTCACGTCGGGAGTCCCCATCGGCGTGGTCGGCAGCACGAACATGCTAAAGTTACACAGGATTAACTAGCTTCTTCCTTGACAACCCTTAAACCGGAACATTATACTGCTCATTTGGTGGCAATCGCTGTCCCTAGGGGCACTGCATGCGCACGTTCGACGTGAAGATTCTGGGACAGCGGTACAAGATCAGAAGCGATGAAGGAGAAGAATATATAAACAGTTTGGCGAATTACGTAAACGATCTGATCGGCGAGGTACAGAAGACAACCAAGACCGTAGCTACCCATAATCTGGCCATTTTAACCGCCATGAACATCGCAGACAATCTGTTCAAGGCCAATAAGCGGAAGGACCAGATCAAAAAGGAGGTGCGTGAGCGCGTCCGTCGTATCCTGAAGTTGATTCGCAAGAACCGCGAAGAAAGCGAATAAGCTTCCAAAACGACGATCAAATACGATTCCCCTGCCGGGTGCGTGTTGGGCAAATCGAATATAGATGAACCAACAGACCAAGAATGGAAGCGTTCTCTGACTACGGTGAGCAGCCCCCACTGGGGGAAGCCTAAAGTTGTTATCGGCGCATCCACCTGTATGAAGGCGGGTTCATTGCCTTCACTTGCTCAAACGGCCAAGGCGGGGGTTTATAGGGGAATTACCCGCCGCTGGTATGGACGGGGTTGACATAGATCCGGGGAGACGAAAAATGACCCGACGAATGATGCACGACCCAGGTAATGGGTTATCAGTAAGCGACAAAGTGGTTCGGAGCCTCGCGGTGCTGTTTCCAGGACGGGCGGTCCGTCCAGAGCCTGATCAAGGAGGATCATTGTAGAGGCCGCATGCTGAGGTTCTAGATCGGTCGGCATCCGTTTGGGCACTTCATCTCCCTCTCCAACCGCACGGGAAACCGAGCAGTTGGTCTAACAATCCCACTAACAATTCTAGGCGACGGGTACAGGTGCCGATGCACTCTGCGGAGTGCAAACCGGTGTTCACATATACTCGGAGGAGGTGGAATGTGCCATCCGAAATACTTGTCGTCATAGTCGGTGTTGCCTGCCTGGTTCTCGGGTTCGTCGTTTCCCAGATCATCCAGTCCCGCAGATCGTCTTCCCGGTTGAACCGGGCCAAGACCGAAGCGAGCCGGATAACCGATGAGGCCCACAGACAAGCGGAGTTGAACAAACGCACTTCGGAGATGGACGCCAAGGAAATCATCGAGCGCCAACGGAAGGACCTCGACGCGGAGATCAAAGAGAAACGCTCGTCCCTGGCGAATCTGGAAAAAAGGCTGGTTCATCGCGAAGAATCCCTTGAAAAACGGGCCGATCTCATCGATCGGCAGGAGGCGGAATACGAACGAAGAGAGAAGGACATCGGCAAGCGGGAACAGCACGCCCGGGAGTTGCAGAGCAAGCACGAGCAGATGATCAAGGAATACCAGGAGCAACTCGAGCGGGCGGCCGGCATGACCGCGGAAGAAGCCAAGAACAAGCTCATGGATTCCATGGTCGAGGAAGCCCGGCACGAGTCGGCCAAAACCATCAAGCTGGTGGAGGAAGAAGCCCGCCAGGAATCCGACAAGCGGGCTAAAAAGATCATCGCCACCACCATCCAGAGGTACGCCGGCGACTACGTATCGGAGGCGACGGTTTCTGTCGTCCATCTGCCCAGCGACGACATGAAAGGACGCATCATCGGACGGGAGGGGCGCAACATCCGGGCTCTGGAGGCCGCCACCGGCATGGACCTGATCATAGATGACACCCCGGAGGCGGTGATCATATCCGGCTTCAATCCCGTGCGCCGGGAAGTTGCCCGGCTAAGCCTGGAGAAGCTGATCGCGGATGGTCGCATCCATCCCGCCCGAATCGAGGAGATCGTGGCCAAAACCAGCGAGGAGCTGGAACACGTCATCCGCGAGGCGGGCGAGCAAACCACCTTCGAGCTGGGCATTCACGGCCTGCATAACGAGTTAATCAAGTACCTGGGCAGACTCAAGTACCGTACCAGTTACAGCCAGAACCAGCTTCAGCATTCAATCGAAGTGGGCTTCCTTTGCGGCACCATGGCGGGAGAACTGGGAATGAACCCGCGGCAGGCCAAGCGAGCCGGGTTGCTGCACGACATCGGCAAGGCCATCAACCACGAGGTGGAAGGATCCCACGCCATAATCGGAGCAGACTTGCTGAAAAAGTACAACGAGTCTCCCAAGATCGTGCATGCCGTGCGCGCCCACCACGAGGAAATTAAGCCGGAAACGGTGCTGGCCATTCTGGCCCAGGCCGCGGATGCTTTGTCGAGCGCCCGTCCCGGCGCGCGCCGCGAGATGCTCGCAACTTACGTCAAGAGGCTGGAGGAACTGGAGAAACTGTCGCGGTCCTTCAGGGGAGTGGAGAAGGCCTTCGCCATCCAGGCGGGCCGGGAAGTCCGAGTCATCGTGGAGAACGCCAAAATCTCTGACGAAGATGCCCTGCTGCTCTCCAAGGACATCGCCACGAAGATCGAAAAAGAGCTAACCTACCCCGGTCAGATAAAAGTGACCGTCATCCGGGAGACCCGCGCGGTGGAATATGCCAAGTAGTGGGACGCTGAGCATACTCGCGCTGGGCGACGTCATCGGCAAGCCCGGGCGCAAGGCCCTGGCCAAGAACCTGGATGCCCTCATCCAGGAGTCCAACGCGGATTTCGTTCTGGCCAACGGGGAGAACGCCTCCGGGGGACTGGGCATCACCCCCCAGGTGGCGGAGGAATTGTTGAGCCTACCCATCGACATGCTCACCTCCGGCAACCACATCTGGAAACACAAGGAGATCAAGGGCTATCTGGATTCCCAGAAAAGACTACTGAGGCCGGCTAACTACCCGGACGGTTCGCCGGGCCGTGGCTCCGGCCTGTACAAGGCGCAGAACGGCATGAGCATCGGCGTCTTGAACCTGGAGGGACTGCTGTTTATGAACTCATTGCCCTGTCCCTTCAAGGCGGCGGACCGCGCTTTGGAAACGCTGAGGGAGAAAACGCCGCTCTGTATCGTGGACTTCCACGCCGAGGCCACCAGTGAAAAGCGGGCGCTGGGCCACTACCTTGATGGTCGGGTGACGGCCGTGCTGGGCACGCACACCCACATCCCCACGGCGGACGCCGAGGTGCTACCCGGTGGAACCGGCTACATCACCGATCTGGGAATGTGCGGCCCGACTGATTCGGTGATCGGCGTACGCAAGGAACCCGCCATCGCCCGCTTCACCGACAAGCTGCCCACGGGGTTCCAAGTGGCCAAGGGACGAGTGCAAATTCAAGGAGCGGTGATCGTAGCCGACGTAAAAACGGGCAAATGCCTGGAGATCACCCAGCGCACCTGGTCGGTATAGGCACTTGAAAAGCGATGACACAATTCGCCCACCCAAACGAGCAGTTGGAGGTCATCCTCCGGGGAATCGTGGAGCTGGTCGAAAGGGAAGAGCTTCTGGCCAAGCTGACCAGGAGCGCCGAGGTCAAGAAGCCCTTGACCATCATGGCCGGCTTCGACCCCAGCTCTCCCGACCTTCACCTGGGACACATGGTGCTCCTCCGCAAGATGCGCCAGTTTCAGGATCTGGGCCACGAGGTAATATTCCTCATCGGCGACTACACCGCGCGGATCGGGGATCCGACCGGGCAGAAGGCCCAGCTCCCGCGCCTTTCCGCCAAGCAGGTGGCCGAAAACGCAAGCACGTACAAAGAACAAGTGAACCGCATACTGGATCCCCAACATACCCGGGTGGAGTTCAACAGCGACTGGCTTGAAAATCTGCCGCTCGAGAAACTCCTGTCGGTGGCCGCGAAAGTCCCGGTCCACAGGCTCATTTTCCGCCCGGACTTACAAAACCGCTCCGACCTTACCCTCCACGAGCTCTTGTACCCGCTGCTGCAGGCCTACGACTCGGTTCACCTAAAGGTGGACGTGGAAGTAGGCGGGGAAGATCAGCTACCCAACCTGCGCCTGGGCCGGGAGCTGATGGCGGCGCTGGACGTGGAGCCCCAGTGCCTAATCGCCACCACCCTGCTGGAGGGAACCAACGCCTACCTGGAGGACGGCAAACCCATCGGAAACAAGATGTCCAAGACTCACCAGAACACCATCGACATCGGCGAGCCCCCTGAAGAATTCCGCCGTAAGATCCAGAGGTTGGATGATACGCTGGTGTGGCGCTACTTCGAACTCCTCACCGACTGCTCCATGCTCCAGATCCACGCCTTCCATAACGATCTGGAGAGTGGCAAGCGCACCATGATCGAAATCAAGGACGTCCTCACCGACGATCTTTTGCGCACCTGCCACCGACTGAAGGAAGACGTGGCTCCGTTACTTCCATAACTTCCATTTCTTTCAAGAATATCGCACGACAACAGACTTACGGAAGTAACGGAGCCACGTCCCCCTACACTCATCGTCTTTCCTTCCACCTGCGGTACCAGGCCACCGTGCGATCGAGGCCCTCGCTGAAGCGAACCGCGGGCATATAGCCCAGCAACCGCTTGGCCTTTTTGCAACTGAAGTGGAAATCCTTCGATACCAGGGCAGTGCGATAGTCGGTTATCGGAGGTGGATTCTTGATCCGAAACAGCTTGAAGATCGCCTCCAGGCTGATACCGGCGGCGCGGGCAACCGGGACCGGGAAAGATGTAGCCCGTTCGCGCACCTGGAACGCATGGATTACGGCACTGATGAATTCCTTCCAGCAAATCTGCAAATCATCGGTGATGTTGAACGTCTCCCCGGCAGCTTGATCGTGGGTCCCGGCCAGCAGCAGGCCGTCGGCCAGGTTGGAGACGTAGATGTAACACAAGAACGGTTTGCCGCCCCGCACGTGCGTCCAGCGGCCCTTTTCCAACAGGGGAGCCATGTGGACAAAGGCGGTGGTGTCCTCCGGCCCGAACACAACCGCGGCGGGACGAACGATGACCGTCTCAATCAGGTTTGCGTCACGGGCCTTTTGCACATGACGCTCCGCGGCCAGCTTGGAGGCTCCGTAGGCGTATTTCTCCTGGTCGGCCGGGGTTTCCTCGTCCGCGTCCAGGTGGCCGGTGAAGCGGTGCACCGCCAGCGAACTCACTTGCACGAACCTGCGAACGCCCGCGTTTACCGCGGCGTCCAGCAAATTTTGGGTGCCGTCGGCATTCTGTTCGAAAAACCACTTACGAGAACCCCAATCGCCGGCCCGGCCCGATCCCGCCAAGTGATATACAACTTCCACGCCATCCACCGCGGCGGGCAGGCTCACCGGATCGGTGATGCTCCCCGACACCAGGTGAACATCCAGTCCCTTCAAGCGATCCCGGGAGCGGTGATAGAGGCAGCGGACCTGGTGGTCCTGGCCCAGCAAACGCCGGACCAACTGCGACCCGATGAACCCGTTCGCGCCGGTGACTAGAATCTTCATCACCAGAGCCCCAATGCCCGCGCACAAAAAACGTCGGTGAGCAGCCCCAGGCCCCAGTGAACCAGCACCAGGGGCCAGATGGAACGTATGCGCAGCATGAGCGCGCCGAAGAGAAACCCGGCCAGAAGCGCCGCCCAGGTCTCCCCCATGGGCTTACCGATGTGCAAGAGCGTGCTGGCTACGGTCTGCACCAGAATAGCGGCCACATCGCCGATATGCGGCCGCAGGCCCATCTGCAAAAATCCGCGGAAAAAGGCCTCCCAGGCCACGTAGTAGAGCAGGCCGTAGGCCAACTGGTAGAGCACGAACCTGGACCCGCTCTCAACCGAGAGCTTGGCCAAAGGGTACTCGGCCCGGAAGTCTTCCATTCCGCCCGCGGAGAACCCCCCGGGAAGCGCCAGCACCAACCACCCCAAAACAACCACCCAAAACCCGAGTTTCACGTCCCCCAGCCCCAGACCCAGATCACGAAGCTTTTCCCCGCCCAGAAACTTAATCAGCACCAGGGGCACCAGAAAGAAAAGAACGAAGGCGCCGGCAAACTGGTACAGCGTGCCCCACCACTCCACCTCGGCGCCCAACGTGCTGGGAAACAGGCCAGGTGCTAGATGCTCATAAAAAAATTCGCGCTGACCCTGGTACAGATACACCAACATGAGCGCCAGGGCACCCGCCCCGTATAACACGGCCCGCAAGGGTGCCTTACGATAGGGCGCAACTAGACCGAGCAGCTCTGTCTTCAATATTCCCAAATCACTGGGTGCGGTTCGAAAAGAAATGCCAATCCGCCTCCGCCCCAATAGGGCTCCGGCGGGTAAATCTCACCGGCTCACCCCCGACGAGAGCCCACCCAGCAGGCGGACGAACGCATCTTGCTCATGGTACTCGAAGACGAAGCGCCATAAAGTTATGGTGTCCCCGTTGCCGACCGGCACCATCTCTCTCTTCCTCAGCTTCTTCCCGTTGACCATGGTGCCATTGGCCGAACCCAGGTCCATCAGTTTAACCACGTCCCCATCGTCGAGGATGAAGGTGGCGTGCGCCTTGGAGATCACCTGGGCCCGGATGATGACGTCGTTGTTGGTGGCCCTTCCCACCGTAATCTTGGAGAAGAAAACGTTCCGGCTGGTCTTGACCAGGGGTATTGCCCTCATCCCGGACAATCGGCCGCCGCGCGGTGCATAGGCTGAAAGACTGGCCTTTCTGGTCCGGTGTTCCTCCTCATCGAGTTCTTTCGGAGGCGTGTACACCACTACCAAAAACGGGTGTGGATACAGGTTCCTAAAGGAACCCGCTCCCCTGCGCTGCAGTTCCCCAACCAGTGTTTCCATGGACAAAGCGTCCAAAACCGAAGAAGCTTTTTTATCGTTCACCGGCACCCCGGCATGGTAAAGGATTAACGCTGCAAGTCAAGTGGGCACTCGCTACCATCAACAACCTGCATTACAACATGTTGTCGCGTTTCTATCAACAAGTGCCTAAGTATAAAATAAAAAAAAGGCCGTCCAATTGGACGGCCTTTGAAATAAATCCCGGCGGCGACCTACTCTCCCACATCGTTCCCAATGCAGTACCATCGGCGCTGGAGGACTTAACTTCCGAGTTCGGGATGGAATCGGGTGTTGCCCCTCCGCCATTGCCACCGGAAACCGGTAATCGAAGCGTTCATTTTTGCCGAGTTGTTCTCGAATTCAACCCTGACCATATCGTTTCTTCTTCTAATCCTGCCCACAATAGTCGACAAGATGAAAAAAAGTATGGTCAAGCCGCACGGCCAATTAGTACTGGTCAGCTACACGCATTGCTGCGCTTCCACCTCCAGCCTATCAACCTCCTAGTCTAGAAGGGGCCTTGAGGCCCTCACCGAAGTGAGGGACGGGATACCTAATCTCGAGGGAGGCTTCCCGCTTAGATGCTTTCAGCGGTTATCCTTTCCGAACGTAGCTACCCAGCCATGCCACTGGCGTGACAACTGGAGCACCAGAGGTTCGTCCATTCCGGTCCTCTCGTACTAGGAACAGCTCCCCGCAAATCTCCTACGCCTACAGCAGATAGGGACCGAACTGTCTCACGACGTTCTGAACCCAGCTCGTGTACCACTTTAATCGGCGAACAGCCGAACCCTTGGGACCTGCTTCAGCCCCAGG